>JACQFS010000040.1 GCA_016199935.1 Verrucomicrobiota bacterium | reverse complement strand
GTGAGGGACCAGGTGTCATTGAAAGCGCCGCTACCAGTTGTTCCGCCCCAGATGAGCATGTCGCCGCCCGTCCAGACGGCCGTGTGATAGTAACGCGCGGGGGGTGCGCTGGAGCCGGTGACCGTCCTCCATGTGTTGTTGGCCGGGTTGTAGCGCCCGCCGTCGTTCGCAATGCCAGGGCTGGTGGCAATTTGCCCACCCCAGACGATCATCTCGCTGCCGGTCCAGACTGCCGTGTGATAAAAGCGCCCGGCGGGTGCGGTGTCGGTGGTCATGGCCGTCCAATTGCCCGTCGTTGGATTGTAACGAGCGCCGCTGTTGAAAAGGACGTTGCCGGAGCCCGTTCCTCCGAACACAATCATCTCACTGCCCGTCCAGACCGCCGTGTGATAAACTTGCCCGCCCGGCATGCCGAAGGTATTCACCGGCGACCAACTGTCGTTGGCCGGATTGTAGCGTGCCCCACCAAGTAGAAAGGTGTAAGGACCACCACCGGGAAACCAGCCACCGCCAGATATCAAACCTATAAAATATCCACCAAAGACAATCATCTCGCTGCCGGTCCACACCGCCGTTTGACCCACGCTCCCGGGGATCGCGTTGCTGATGGACACCGCTGTCCAAGTGTCGGCCGCCGGATTGTAGCGTCCACCGTCGTTGACACCGCCGTTATGGATGATGGTGCTGTAGTTGGAGGATTCGAGATACGTGGAATTGGTGGCTCCACCCCAGATGATCATCTGGCTGCCGGTCCACACCGCCACGTGCCCGTAGCGCACGGCAGGCGCGCCATTGGTGCTGACCACCGCCCAACTGTTGCTGGTCGGATTGTAGCGACCGCCGTCGTTCAAGTTGGTGCCATTGGCCCCACCCCAGACGATCATCTCGGTGCCGGTCCACACCGCCGAGTTTCCAGTGCGCGCGGAGGGAGTGTTCGGCAGAGTGTTCGGAATCAGCGTCCAAGTGTTGTTGGCCGGGTTGTAGCGCCCGCCGTCGTTCGCGGTGTAGGGGCTGCTGGGGAGGGTTCCACCCCAGACGATCATCTCGCTACCCGTCCACACCGCGGTGTGTTGCGAGCGCGCCGCAGGAACGGAACTCACCGGCGTCGGCACCCAACTGTTGCTGGCGGGATTGTAGCGACCGCCGTCATTATAAGAGTTGGTGCCGTTGTTCCCGCCCCACACGACCATCTCGTTGCCGGTCCACACTGCCGTATGCAAGTCACGCTTCGAGGGCGCGCCGTTGGTGGTGACCGCCGACCAACTGTTGTTCGTCGGACTGTAGCGGGCGCCGTCGTTAAAATAGTTCGTGCCGCCGCTGTATCCACCCCAGGCGATCATCTCGCTGCCCGTCCACGCCGCGGTGTGCGAGTAGCGCGCGGCCGGCGCGCCATTGGTGGCCACCGCCGTCCAACCGTTGGTCGCCAGATTGTAGCGCCCGCCGTTGCTCAGGGCGCCGCTGGAACCCTGTCCGGCCCAAACGATCATGTCGCTGCCCGTCCACACCGCCGTGTGATCGAAACGCGCCGCCGGCGTGTTGGTGCTGTTCACCGCCGTCCAACTGTTGTGCTGTTGTTGTTGTTGGGGCCCCCGTGATTGCCGCCCCAGACGACCATCTCATTGCCGGTCCACACTGCGGTGTGGAAACGGCGCACGCTGGGCGCGTTCGTGGTGCTCACCGCCGTCCAACTGTTGCTCGCCGGATTGAAGCGCCCGCCGTCGGTGGAGTAAGTCGCGTTGCTGATTCCGCCCCAGACGATCATCTCGATGCCTGTCCAGACGGCCGTGTGCGAGCCGCGTGCGGAGGGCGCGCCGTTGGTGGTCACCGCCGTCCAAGTGTCGGCTGCGGGACTGTAGCGTCCGCCGTCGTTGAACACACCCGGGGTGTTGGTTTCTCCGCCCCAGACAATCATTTCGCTGCCGGTCCACACCGCCGTGTGCGAGTCGCGCACCGAGGGCGCGCCGACCGTGGTCACGGGCGTCCAAGTGTCCGCCGCCGGATTGTAGCGCCCGCCGTCGTTCAGGTAGGCGCTGCCGTTGAATCCGCCCCAGACGATCACCTCGCCGCCGGTCCACACCGCGGTATGTGAATAGCGCGAAACGGGCGACGGCACGGTGGTGCGCTGCAACCAGGAGTCGGAAGTGGTCGTGACCCCAATCTTCACGTAACCGGCATTCGCCAGGGCGGCATTGGTATCGGAAGCGGACAGAATCATCCCGCCGCTGGCCACTCCGGTCTGACCGCTGGCGTTGAGATTCGATACGGCCGCGCCCGCCGCAAGCTGGTTCGCCGTGATGGAGTTGCTGGCGATGTTCGCCGCCGTCACTGCGCCGGCCGCGAGTTGCGTGCTGGTGACCGTGCCCGCCGCGATCGAGGCACCATTGATCGGCCCGGTCACGGTGCCGGCCGTGATGGCATACGGCGCGGCGGTGACGGACTGGCGCGGGACGACGTTGGTGAAGGTGGCGCTGCCGGCGGGGCGCACGGCCACGTTGAGCCAGCGCGCCGCGCCGGTGAAGACGTTCGCGCCCGGATCAACCGTCACGGTGAACAGGCCGTTGGTCACGCCGAAGGAGTTGCTCACCACGGTCACGCCCTGCTGCGCGCCGCCGCTCACGGCATCGAACACGGCGAACTGGAGGTCAAAACTGCCATTGGCCGGCGCGCCCTGGCTGGTGAGGAAGCCCTGGTAGGTGAAGGCGGTGGATTGGGCGCGGGCGCAGTGCGTGGCGGTAAACAGGCTGCACACGACAGCAGCCAACGAGAGCAGGATGGAGGTATGTTTCATAAATTCCGCTGGCCGTGAGTCACCGTGTTAAACCGGTGTCGCCAGGATTCTCAGTTCCCGGCCTCGGAACCAGAAATGGTGGAGACGCCAGCATAAGAGCAAAAACGGCGGGCGTTTGGCGAGGGGAAAGAGGCAAGGCCACTTGAATGCCAGCGGCGACGACAAGGTCGCCGCTCCCAGTGCTGGAACCTGTAACGCGCGCGTGACTTGTCGCGTCTGCGGTGGCATCACAAAACCCATGAAGACTCATCAACGCCATTTCCTCCTCGCCATCTTCACGCTCCTTGCCTCGCTTTGTCTCGCGCCGCTGTCCTCCGCCGCCGGCAAGCCCAACATCCTCGTCATCCTCGGCGACGACCTCGGCTGGGGCGAACTCAGTTGCCAGGGCGTCACGCAGCAGATTCCCACGCCGAACATTGATTCCATCGGCAAGAATGGCGTGCGCTTCACCAGCGGCTACGTGAGCGGGCCGTATTGCTCGCCGACGCGCGCGGGCTTCATGACGGGGCGTTACCAGCAGCGCTTTGGACACGAGTTCAATCCCGGCCCCGCCGAAGCGGCGGTGGAAAATTTCGGACTCTCGCTCAACGAGACCACCATCGGAGACCGGCTCAAGGCGGCGGGCTACGCGACGGGCTGGTTCGGCAAATCGCACCTCGGCTACAAGCCGGCGTTCCATCCGCTCAAGCGCGGCTTCGATGAATACTTCGGCTTCCTCGGCGGCGCGCATGATTACCTCGACGCCGCGGCCGACCCGAACAATCCGATTCTCGCCGGCACCACGCCGGTCAACAACATCGGCTACACCACCGAGGCGTTTGGGCAGCACGCGGTGGACTTCATCGAGAAGCATCACGCCGAGCCGTGGTTCTGCTACCTGCCCTTCAACGCCGTCCACGCGCCGCTGGAGTCCACCGAGAAATATCTCGGCCGCTTCACGAGCGTGGAGGACAAGCGGCGCAAAACTTTTTGCGCGATGCTTTCCGCGATGGACGACGCCGTCGGAAAAGTTCTCGCCAAAGTCCGCGAGCACAAGCTGGAGGAAAACACGCTCATCTTTTTCTTCAGCGACAACGGCGGCCCAACGCCCTCGACCACGAGCGGCAACGGCCCGCTGCGCGGCTTCAAGGCGCAGACGTGGGACGGTGGCATCCGCGTGCCGTGGATGATGCAGTGGAAAGGAAAGATCCCCGCCGGCCAGGTGGACGACCGGCCCATCATCCAGCTCGACATTCATCCCACCGCGCTCGCCGCCGCCGGCGTGACCGCGAAGCCCGAGTGGAAATTGGATGGCGTGAACCTGCTCCCCTACGTGACCGGCGAAAAATCCAGCGCGCCGCACGACGCGCTCTACTGGCGTTTCGGCCAGCAGGTCGCCATCCGCATGGGCGATTGGAAACTCGTCAAGGGCGCGGGCATGCCGGGCATCGTCGGCGAGCGCGGCGAGAAGGCCAGCATGAAAGGCGCGGAGCTTTACAACCTCAAGACCGACATCGGCGAGAAGAACAACCTCGCCGCGAGCTCGCCGGAAAAAGTGCAGCAACTCGCCGCCGCATGGGACAAGTGGAACGCCGACAATGTGGACGCGAAGTGGGGCCAGGTGAACCGCGGCGGCGCGAAGAAGGCAGCCAACAAAAAGAAGAAGGCGGAAAAGCAGTAGCCCAGGGCCGGTCGAGCCTCGGACACGGGACCAATTCATCCAAGACCGCTGTGCTACGCCCGCAAGGTTACAATCCCCTTACGGAACTGTTACGTGCGGTGCTGTTCCTCGCCGTGCTGCTGCCGGGCGTCGGCGTTTTTGCAGGTGGGGACTTCGCCATCACGAGTTTTTCTCCCGGCGGAGTGATTCGGTGGGCCGACGGCTTGACCAACGGCATCTGCACGTTGAGCCACGCCGCCTCCCCCGGCGGGCCGTGGGTTCCCGAACTCAACGCCTTCACCACGGGCGCGACCGGCGCCATCGCCGCGACGTTGCCAATCACGAACCACGCTTACTTCCGCCTGCTCCTGCGCGACGTGCCGGCGAACGATGGCGGCTTCACCAACCTCACGCTCGCCTACGGCATTCTCGAAACCCTCGCCGGGCGCGGCCTCGTCGGCACCGACGGCGTGAACAACTGGACCAACACCTTCGAGGGCGGACGCGCGACCAACGCCGAGCTTTCCCGCCCGCACAACGCGATGGGCGACGACGCCGGCAATTATTACATCGTGGACAAGGACAGCCAGTCCGTCCTCAAGGTCACGCCCGACGGGAACATTCACACCGCCGCCGGCTCGCACACGCTCGGCAACAACGGCGACGGCCCCGCGCCCGCGACCAATCTGCACATGAGTTCGCCCAACGGACTCTGGGTGCGCGGCGACGGCACGTTTTACATCCTCGACAAGGACAACGGAAAAATCCGCAAGGTGGACACCAACGGCGTGATGACGACGATGTTCACCGTCAGCGGCGGCAACATCAGCCAGGGGCGCGGGCTGTGGGTCAGCGCGGATGAGTCGCTTGTTTATTTCTGCGCCGGCACGCGCGTGCGCAAATGGACGCTCACCGGTGGCGTGACCAACGTCGCCACCGGCTTCTTGGAACTCGGCAATCTCGCCGTCGCCTCCGATGGCAGCCTCTATGTCACCGACCGCGTGGGCAACCTCGTGTATCTCGTTGCGGACGACGGCTCCGCCGACAAGACCATCATCGCCGGCACCGGCGGGACCAGCGGCGGCGGCGATGGTTCCGCCGCGTTGGACACGGCGTTCTATGGTGTGCGCGGCATCTGGTTTCTCCCGACCGGCGGCTATCTGCTCGCCACGCACGAGGGCAGCAAAGTCTGGTATGTGGACGCGGCGGACACCGTGCATCTCTTCGTGGACGGGGTGCACAACGCGCACACCGGCGACGGGGCGTGGTTCCATTCCGCCGGCCAGAAAATCAGCGAGCCGCGGGCGGTGACGATGGATTCGCGCGGCAACATTCTCATCACGGACAACGACACCGGCTACCTGCGGCGCATCCGGTTTCTGCCCGTCGCGCCATGAACGCGCCACGCATTTTCCAGGACAACCGCGGATGCACAGGCAAGACCGCACGACTGCTTCGGGTTGTTGCCCTGACCTCAGCCATGCTGTCGCTGGCCCCGGCGTTCGCAGCTCCGGCGGAAAATGTTTTCCCCGGCAAGAGTTGGAAGCACGCGGCGCGGCCGGAGGAAGTCGGCTGGTCGTCGGAAAAACTCGCCGCCGCACGGAAGCAAAGCGACGCCATCGGCTCCGCGGCGGTGTTCATCGCGCAGCACGGGCAGGTGGTTTCGGAATGGGGCGAGACCACGAAGCGGTTCAACGTCCATTCCATCCGCAAGAGTTTTCTCAGTGCGCTCTACGGCACGCCCGGCCTCGCGGAGAAAATCAATTTGAACGACACGATGGAGAAGCTGGGCATTGACGACAACGAACCGCGCCTGACGGCCATCGAGAAGCAGGCGACCGTGCGCGATCTGCTCAAGGCGCGCTCCGGCGTCTATCACCCCGCGCTTTACGAGACTGAGCCGATGAAGAAGCGCCGGCCCGCGCGCGGCAGCCATGCGCCGGGCACGTTCTGGTATTACAACAACTGGGACTTCAACGCGCTCGGCACGATCTTCGAGCAACGCACGGGCCTGAGCGTGTTCGATGCGTTCCAGCAACACCTCGCGCAGCCGCTGGGAATGGAGGACTTCCGCATGGCGGACACGGAATACGTTCGCGGCGAGGATTCGATTCATCCGGCGTATCCGTTCCGCATGACCGCGCGCGACATGGCGCGGTTCGGTTTGCTCTTCGCGCGAGGAGGAAAATGGGACGGCAAGCAAATCATCCCCGCCGCGTGGGTGAAAGAGAGCACGACCTCGTGGTCGCCCGCCACGAGCGAGTCGGGGGAAGTCCGTTGCGGCTACGGATACCTGTGGTGGACGGAGTTCAACGGACTTCAGTTGGAGGGCGTTGACCTGCCCAAAGGTTGCTTCAGCGCGCGCGGCGCGGGCGGGCACTACATCCTCGTCGTGCCGGCGTGGGACCTGGTCGTCGTGCACCGCGTGGACACGGACAAGAAGGATGGCCCGCGTGTGACCGGCAGCCAGTTCGGCGGTCTGGTGAAGTTGATTGTCGCGTCCATGCCGGCGGCAGCGGGGAAGCCGCGACTGTAGGTTAACCTTTCGGACGCGCCGCGCGTCTCGATTGGCACCAAAACATTTCATGAACACAAAACACATCGTCCTCCTCACCGCACTCACGCTTACCTTGCCTGCCGCGACTTGCTTCGCCGGCAAGGCCGCTGACCTCAAGCCCGCGCTCGCCAAGCCCGGCAAGGTCGTCTTCGAAGAAGGCTTCGATGCCGCGCAACTCGGCAAGACCTGGTCCGTCAACAAGGGTGAGTGGCAGCCAACCGACGGCGCGTTGGTGGGCAAGGTGAAGAAATCCGACAACCATCCCGCCGTGCTGATGCTCGGCCAGCCGAACCACAACTCGCTCATCCAGTTCTCCTTCAAGTTCGACGGCAACAAGGGATTCAACCTCAGCTACAATTCCGCCAAGGGTCACTTGTTCCGCATCCTCATCACGAGCGATGGACTCACGGTGAGCAAGGACAAGGACAAGAAGGATGCGAAGTCCAAGTCTATCGAGCTCGGCAAGTCGGCGCAGAAATTTGCGCCCGGCCAGTGGCACACGATGCTCGTCGAGGTGCAGGGCGACAAGGTCTGCATCCAGACCGACAACGGCGTGAAGATCGAAGCCGCCAACCGTGAACTGGACGTGGACAAGACTGGCTACCGTTTCGTGACCGGCGCGTCCGTGATGCTCGATGACGTGAAGGTGTGGCAGGCGGAGTGAGGCTTCGTGGCGGTTATCCGTGACGCGCGGCCGGTGGCGTGATTAAACTCTCTCGCCCGTGAAATCCAATCTCTCGCGTCGCGCTTTTTTTGCCGCGCTGGTCCTTTTGGCGAACGCGCTGGCCGGCCCTCTCCCCGCCGCGGAGGGCGCGGGGAAAATCAAGACGCTGCTCATCACCGGCGGGCATGCGTTCGAGGCCGAGCCGTTTCTCCAAGTTTTCCGCGACATTCCGGACCTCGCGTTCACCCACGCGACGCACGCGAAGGAAAGCGCGACGGCGTGGGAGCGAGACGATCTCCTCACGCACGCCGTCGTGGTGCTCTACGACATGCCGATGAACATCACCGAGGCGCAGCAGGCGCGGGTGCTTTCGCTGTTCGACAAGGGCATCGGCCTCGTGGTGCTGCATCACGCGCTCGTGTCGTTTCAGGACTGGCCGGATTACGAGCGCATCATCGGCGGGCGCTACCCCAAGCCGCCGAACGGCCAACCGCAGGTCACGGAAAAGATCGGCTACGAGCACGGCGTGGATTTTCAAGTCGTCGTCACGGACCCGAAGCATCCAATCACGAAAGGGCTGAAGGATTTTTCCATCCACGATGAAATCTACTGGGGCTTCCGCGTCGGCGCGGACGTGCATCCCCTGCTCACCACCACGCACGCGAAAGCCGGCAAGCCGCTGATGTGGACGCGCACGGAGAAGAAATCGCGCGTCGTCTATCTCCAACTCGGCCACGACCACACGGCCTACGAGAATCCGAACTACCGCGAACTCGTCGCGCGCGCGATCCGCTGGGCGGCGCTCGTGGAGAAATGAAAGGCTCACGATGAATGTCCCATGTCCGATGTCCGATGTCCAAGGAAGCCACGAGATCCAAGCTCCAAAGCTGAACGGCCGGGGCGGGACGGTTGTGGGAGCTTGGTGTTTGGTCCTTCTTTGGTCCTTGATCCTTGGACATTGGACATTCGCGGCGCGCGCCGCCAGCGCGCCGCCGAACGTCCTTTTCATCATGGCCGACGACTTCCGCGCCGAACTGGCCACCTACGGTTCGAGCGCGCGCACGCCGAATCTCGACCGGCTCGCGCGGCGCGCGGTGCAGTTCGACCGCGCCTACGCGCAGCAGGCCGTCTGCAATCCCTCGCGCTCCTCGATGCTCACCGGCCGGCGGCCCGACACGCTCGGCCTCTACGTCAACGGCACGCACTTCCGCGAGCTGAAGCCGGACGTGACGACGCTCCCGCTGTGGTTCAAGGAGCACGGTTACACGACGCGATGCGTGGGGAAAATTTTTCACAACTGGCACACCAAGGAACACGGCGACCCGCGTTCGTGGAGCGCGCCCGAGTTCCTCCACTACGCCAACCACGGCGAGGACGACGCGCAGGTTTCCGGCCCGCTCCCGCCGAACTTCGCCACCACGACGACCGGCTTCGGCTACGCGAAGAATGGCATCTGCGAATGTCGCGACGTGCCCGACGAGGCTTACTACGATGGGCGCGTTGCCGCCGAAGCGGTGCGCGTGCTGCGCGAGGTGAAGTCCGCGCCGTTCTTTCTCGCCGTCGGCTTCTGGAAACCGCACGCGCCGTTCAACGCGCCGAAAAAATACTGGAACCTCTACGACCGCGCGAAGATTCCGCCGCTCGACCCCCGCCGGCCCGCGGGCGCGCCGGACATCGCGTTTCACCAAAGCACCGAAGTGCTCGGCCCGGCGACGAACCGCCCGCCGCTCGAACCCGGGCAGATCGCCGAGATGCGCCACGGCTATTTCGCGAACATCAGTTACATGGACGCGCAACTCGGCAAGGTGCTCGACGCGCTCGACCGCAGCGGCGTCGGCGAGCGCACGATTGTCGTGTTCGTCGCTGACCACGGCTACCACATCGGTGAGCACACGCTTTGGGGCAAGACTTCCAACTTCGAGTATGACGCGCGCGTGCCATTCTTCATCGCCCTGCCGCAAAGCAATCACGCGGGCAAACGGACGAGTTCGCTCGTCGAGTTGCTCGACCTCTTCCCGACGCTCGTCGAGCTCTGCAACCTCCCGAAGCCCGAGGGACTCGAAGGCACGAGCCTCGTCCCGATTCTCCGCGACCCAACCAAGACCGTGAAGCCCGGCTCCTTCACGCAGCACCCGCGCCCCGCCTACTACGACCGCGAGCCGGACAAGCAGCCCAAGGCAATGGGCGTGAGCGTCCGCACCGCGAGCGTGCGCTACACCGAGTGGCGCGACTGGAAATCCGGCGAGACCATCGCGCGCGAGCTTTACGACAACGCGCAGGAGCCGGCGGAATTGCAAAGCCTCGTCGGCGACCCGCGCCTCGCGAAAGAGCAGAAGGAAGCGGAGGAAATTTTGCGGAAACAATTCCCGAAGGTCGCGCACGGGCGGACGGAGTGAGTGGCCTTACCAACGTCCGCAACCTTTCCCGTTCCGCGGCGTCTCCTGTTGCAACCTGAGACCATCATGAAACTCCACCGCCTTGCCTTTCTCCCGGTCGCCATCCTCGCACTCACCGCCACCGCGGCGCAGCGCGAGTTCACCGACGAGCAGTTGCAGCAGTGGCTCAAGCGCTACCCCGAAGCCGACACGAACAAAGACGGCAAGCTGTCGCTGGAGGAGGCGCGCGCCTATTACCAGAAAGTCCGGGCGGGAACCGCGACCGAGTCCGACGCAAAATCAAAGGGGCGCGCCGGCAAGAAGGCCCAGCGCAGCGCCGACGCGCCCAAGCCCGACTTCGCTGACGCGAGCTACGGCCCGCACGCGAACAACAAGCTCGATCTCTGGCTCGCCAAGTCCGACAAGCCGACGGCGCTCGTCGTATTCATCCACGGCGGCGGATTCGTGGCGGGCGACAAGAGCAGCTTCAGCGGCGCGATGCTCAAGGAGTGCCTCGACGCGGGCGTTTCCTTCGCGGCCATCAATTACCGCTTCCGCACCGAGGCCAGCATCAACACCGTGCTCCGCGACTCAGCGCGCGCTCCAGTTTCTCCGCTTCCACGCCAAGGACTACCACCTCGACAAGCGCATCGCCGTCTTCGGCGGCTCGGCGGGCGCGGGCACGTCGCTCTGGCTCGCGTTTCGCGACGACCTCGCCGATCCGAAGAGCGACGACCCGGTGTTGCGCGAATCCACGCGCGTGAGCGCCGCCGCCGCGAGCGCGTGCCAGGCGACCTATGACATTTTGAAATGGGAGGGAGTGCTCGGCAAAGAGGCGATGCGCTTTTACCCGGAGTCCACCTGGCCCGCGTTCTACGGGTTGAAGACGGCCGATGAATTGCAAACCGAGAAGGGCAAACAACTCCGCGCCGACGTGGACATGCTCGGCCTCATTTCCGCGGACGACCCGCCCGTGTGGCTCGGCTCCGGCGACGGCCACGACGCGCTGGCGAACAAGGGCGACACCAACCATTCCCCGAAACACGCCGAGGCCGTGAAGAAACGCTGCGACGAAATCGGCGTGCCGGCGGTGCTGAAGATCGGGAGCAAGATCATCGGCAAGCCGGAGGACGACGGCGACCGTTCGCAGGTCAGCTTCCTCCTGAAACATCTCGGAGCGAAGACGGCGGCGAAGTGAGAGTAATCGCTAAAGTGTCCCTACTCACTTCCTCAGGTATTGCCACCGTTGGCTGACAAACGCCTGACTCGCGGCGCGGTTGAGGAATGCATCGCCAAGCCGTTGTTTCGTAAAGCTCTTGACCGAAAACTTTGTTCCCTTCTTTTTTCCATCTAACCATGCATAAAACTGGTCTGGCCAGTTGCAATAGACAGCCACCTCTCCGGTCCCTTTCCTTTCGACAAGAACAGCAGTTGGAAAGCCACTCATCAGATAGCCGCTACCTGCCGGAACCTCCATGCAGATCAACACGCCTGTTTCCTTTGATGCACTTACGATAATGCTCCGTTGCATTGCCACGACCAAGACGGCATTCCACACATCGTCAAACGCAACTTCAGTAAGCACTCGCTGGATTGCCCCCTTCTTCACGTTCTCGGCAAGTGGAGGCGTAAAACCCTCAAAATTCGAAGCAAAAAGTTTCTCCATCAAGATTTGTGAAGAATTCTCAGACGAGTTTACCGACGGTGCAACGGCACCAAGCGCGTGCCTCTGAAAAAGAACAAGGGCGAGGATGGAGCCAAAGAAAATTACGAGTCTTGGATGCATGGCTCAGTTCGAGTTGGTCTTGTTCAGTCGCTCCAAAAAAGTTGAATCGTAGGACGATTCTACCGGGCTGCCGTGTCTTCTTCTTTGAAAGACATAAACGATTGTTCCCGGAGCAGCAGCGCGTTCTTTCATCAGGACATTGTAATAAAGATACTGACCGTCTTTGATCGACTTGCTGGCGAGGCTTGCCACACCCGAGGACTTGTCGGTTGTGATTACCTTCATTCCTTCGTTTTTGGCGAGAGCTTGCAACCTGTCCCACATCACATCGAACGGCGCGTCGAATTGCCGTTCAACGTCAACGGAATTATCTGCGCGTGGTATCGAGGGAATGTTGGCGGAAAAGCACCCCGTTAGCAGCGCGAGAGACAATACCGCAATTGGGTGGAAAATCGCGTCGTTCAGTTTCATTTCGACTCCTTTGAAAGCCGCTCAATCTCTTGAAGCACGCGCCTCTTTCTTTCATCCGGCGGAGGGTGAACGCCGTCACTTGCGAGCGTTTCCCCCGAACGCGGAGGCGTAATCTGGCCGGCCACGCTGATTTCCCGCAAATACTTTGTCAAATCGGGAACGAGACGCTTGAGTTGGGCAAGTTCACGATCCGATTCCTCGTTACGTCCCAGATTCTTCAGGGCGGCAATCCTTCCAAGACGCGCCGAAATGACGTCTTCCGAGTCGGGTCTCTGTTTCAAGGCTGTTTCAAACTCGGCGAGGGCATCTGAGGCTCGATCAGTGGAATTGAGCGAGTGACCGAAGGCGATATGCACCTTTGGACTGTTGGGGAATCGCTTCACAGCGTCACCGAGGACGCGGGCGATTTCGGGTTGATGCGTCGGAGAATGCATCTGAAGTGCCGAAGCGAGCATCAGGGTGTAATTCGGATCTTCGGCGGCGCGACACGAAGGATGATTCAAGAGCGTGATCGCCGGGGCCGGATACTGATTCTTGAGTAGGATACGTGCCAACTGCAACCGGTTGCTTGCAACTTGAGGCTCGATTTGCAGTGCCTCTAGCAATGAAATCGCCCGAGCCTTGGAATTGGCGCTTTCGTATTTTAATTGTTCCAAACGCAAGCGCCCATCCGAGGGAACGGACCGCCCCGATTCCTCACCAGACCGGGTTGAGGAGCAACCGGGGATGAACGCGAAGCCGAAAAGTGCAGCCAAAATGGGCACTACCCACTGCCACGTTCGACTATTTTCTGCCTTGATTAAATACATCGACAAATGCGCGGCTGAGATCTGTGAGGCGGATTCCATCCTTGGATTCGAACAGGGTCTGGATGAGCGTTTTTCCCGAACTGACGTCCACCACCTGAATCGAGACCGCCTTCACTTGCACCGGTTGGGTGTCGGAAAGAACCAACACCGCACTGCCAGACACAAGCAGATCAGCGTTGTTAGTGCGCGCCAAGTCCAACATCCCCACCGTCACGTCGGGACTTCCGTCTTGTTTTGCGGACGTTCGCTTGGCGAGCGCGAGTTCCAATTGTTCGCGAGAGACGACCTCGAAACCTGAGTTGCTCAATTGAATGGCCAGTGAATCCTCCAACAGGTGAACGAGAACAGATTCATTACCGGTCAAGGATACGACGACTTTTTGGCCCGGCTTCACCTGTGTTTTCAGACCGGTTGAGATTGCAACTTGTGAACTCGCCAAGGGCGAGTCTTGGGCCATTGTTCCGGTGAAGAACAGAAAGACAATCAATGCAGACAGGCACGCTTTCATAGTTTTAAAAATTTAACGTCTCCCCACGGTTCCCGTGTTGATTCTGCTGATACTCTGAACCCCGTTGAAAGTCTGTATTCTATAAGTTGCATCCTGGAGTTTCATGGTCCCATTGACGCTCCGGATTCCATTGATTGTTTCCACATGAAGGGAGTAATGGCCTCGTTCCAGAGATGGGGAAGATATTTTGAATGCCTCGGCCGTTGTTTTCAAATAGCCGTCCCGCACCTCGCGCGCGTGTTCGAAGTGGCCAAGCGCACCTTGCAGGGTGCCGACTGCCGCATATGCCGTGAGTCTTGAACTTTCCTTGAACATACGGCCAGCGCCGCGCGCAATGTTTTGAAAAGTTTCACGTGCATTTCCGGCGGACTTTGGTGCCCATACGTAAGTGGATTGCCTGCCAAGCTCTTTGATGCGTGGTATTTCAGATCCAAATCTTATTTTCGATTGGAACTGCGGCATGTTTCTCTGGAGATTGCCGAATTTGGTATCCAGTTGAGCAGTCCGCTTTTCGATTAAGCTATCTCTCGCAAGATCAGGACCGCCACGGAACAAATCTTTCGTTTGGTGGAAAACCTCCTTGACGTAATCTTGCCGGTGAAGCGAATTGAAGTCCGATTGCCTAATTTGCATGTTATAACCTCTTAACATGGTTAGTTCGGATTGCCTCGACATCCGATCGCTCATCCGGGAGCGCATGTCGGCCAGCCTCGACTGGTTGTCACCCATCCGGGAGCGCATGTCGGCCAGCCTCGACTGGTTGTCACCCATCCGGGAGCGCATGTCGGCCAGCCTCGACTGGTTGTCACCCATCCGGGAACGCATGTCGGCCAGCCTCGACTGGTTGTCACCCATCCGGGAGCGCATGTCGGCCAGCCTCGACTGGT
>JACQFS010000049.1 GCA_016199935.1 Verrucomicrobiota bacterium | reverse complement strand
TTCTGCAAAATGGGATCGAACTTGTGGTCGTGGCAGCGCGCGCATTGCAGCCCGGTGCCGAGGAACACGTCGGCCGTCGTGTCCGTGATGTCCTCGATGATGCGCTGCCATTGGCCGCGCACGTCGCGGTTGTTGTATTCGTAGATGCCGTGGCGGTAGTAGCTCGTGGCGACGAGCGCCTCGGGTTGGCCGGGGAAAAGTTCGTCGCCCGCGAGCTGCTCCTGCACGAAGCGGTCGTAGGGCTTGTCGGTGTTGAACGCCGCGACAACGTAGTCGCGGTAGCGCCACGAGTGTGCGCGGTAATCGTCCGCCTTGTAGCCGTCCGACTCGGCGTAACGCACGAGGTCGAGCCAGTGCCGCGCCCATTTCTCGCCGTAGCGGGGCGAGGCGAGCAGCGTGTCCACGAGTTTCTCGTAGGCGTCGGGCGAGGTGTCGGAAAGAAACGCGGCGACTTCCGCCTGCGTCGGCGGCAGGCCGATCACATCGAAGTAAAGCCGGCGGATGAGTGTGGCGCGTGCGGCCTCGGGCGAAGGCTGAAGTCCTTCCTTCTGCAACCGCGCGAGGATGAAATTATCAATCGGGTTTTGAACTTTGAACTTTGCGCTTTGAACTTCCGGCACCGCCGGATTTCGGATCGGTTGGTAAGCCCACCACTTGCGGTCCTCGTCAGTGATTTTGCCGGTGCGCTTTTTTGGACCGGCGGAGACGTTCGCGGAATCCTTCGGGGCCGGCGCGCCGAGCTTGACCCATTCTTCGAGCGTGGCGATTTCGGCGGCGGAAAGTTTCTCGCCCTTCTTGGGCATCTTGAGTTCGCCCGTGTGCTTCACTGCGGAGAGCAGGAGGCTCTCGCCAGGTTTGCCCGGGACGATGGCAGGTCCGGTGTCGCCGCCCGCGAGCACCGCCGCGAACGAATCGAGCACAAGGCCGCCGTTGATTTTGTCCGCTGAGTGGCTGTGGCACTTGAAGCAGTGCTGCTGGAAGATGGGCTGGATCTTCCGCTCAAAAAGCTCCGCATCGCTCGTCGCCGCCGACACGGCAACGACGCAACGCACCGCGACGGTGGCAACCAGCACAAGGCGCAAAGCAGTAGGCATCTTCGAGAGTTTGTTCACGGTCATTTCGACGGCGGAGAGATTACCCACAATTCACCGCAGTTGTCAGCAGCCCTTTCGGGGCCGGGCAACGCGCGCCGTCCCCGGCCGGGGCGTCGGTTGTTACGGGAGATGAAATGATTCGCGCAATTTCGCGTAGATTCGCGGAGGAAAACTTCCTAGCCTCGCGCCCGATGCAGTCCGACGCCGCGCCAGTTGAGCAAGTCATCGTCACGCCTGAACAGGTGCGCGAACTCGCCGCCATCGTTGGGCGTGAAAATGTCATCGCGGCGCGGCAGGAGTTGCTCGTCTACGAATGCGATGCCTACACGCTGGAGAAAAATCTTCCCGGCGTCGTGGTGCTGCCGGCGAGCACCGAGGAAGTCGCCGACGTTGTGAAAGTTTGCGCGCGGCACAAACTCCCCATCATCCCCCGCGGCGCGGGCACGAGCCTCAGCGGCGCGGTGCTCGCCGTCACCGGCGGCGTGATGATTTCCGTCACGCGCATGAGCCGCGTGCTCAACGTGGACGCCCGCAACCGCCGCGCGCTCGTCGAGGCGGGCTGCGTCAACGCCTGGGTCACCGTCGCCGCCAAGCCGCACGGCCTGCTGTTCGCGCCTGATCCGTCCTCGCAATCCGCGTGCACCATCGGCGGCAATGTGGCCACCAATTCCGGCGGGCCGCACACGTTGAAATACGGCGTCACGACGAATCACGTGCTCGGCTACGAAATGGTTTTGCCCGACGGCGAAATCGTCTGGCTCGGCACCACGCCCGACGGCGGCGAGGACGTGGACGGCTACGATTTGCGCGGCGCGGCGATCGGTTGCGAGGGAATGTTCGGCGTCGTCACGCGCATCCTCGTGCGGCTCATCCGCGGCCCGCAGGCGTTTCGCACCTTGCTCGGCGTCTTCGAGAGCGTGGACGACGCGAGCCAGACCGTGAGCGACATCATCGCCGCCGGCATCGTGCCCGGCGCGCTGGAGATGATGGACACGCTCATCACGCAAGCCATCGAGGCCGCGTATCATTTCGGCTTTCCGCTCGACGCCGGCGCCGTCCTCATCGTCGAGCTCGACGGCCTCAACGCCGGCCTCGACGCGCAGGCGGAGCGCGTCATCGCCCTTTGCAAAAAAAATGCCGCCCGCGAAGTCCGCCTCGCGCAGAGCGAACAGCAGCGCGCCGACCTGTGGAAATGCCGCAAGCGCGCGTTTGGCGCCATCGGCCGGCTCAGCCCGAACTTCGTCACGCAGGACGGCGTGGTGCCACGTTCGCGCCTGCCCGACATCATGCGCTTCATCCGCGCCACGAGCGAACGCCACGGCCTGCGCATCCCGAACGTCTTCCACGCCGGCGACGGCAACATCCATCCGCTGATTCTTTTCGATGAGCGCGTGCCCGGCCAGACGCGCGCTGCCGTCGCCGCGGGCAACGAGATTTTGGAAAAGTGCATCGAGCTCGGCGGCAGCGTCACCGGCGAGCACGGCATCGGTGTGGAGAAAATGGACTTCATGACGCAGCAGTTCGCGCCAGCCGACCTCGAGGCGATGCAGACGCTCCGGCGCGTCTTCGACCCGGAGTTGCGCTGCAACCCGCACAAGATGTTCCCCAGCGGCAAGCGCTGCGGGGATTTTCAGATGAAGAAACAAATCGCCTCCTGAAACAGGAGCGAGCGCATTTAGCAAAGTGGTGATACAGCCTGCCAATCTCAACGAGTTGACCGTCGCGCTGGCCGATGCGAACGCGTGCGGCGCGAAGGTCGCCTCGGTGGATTTGCGCGCGCTCAACCGACTCCTCGCCCACGTGCCGGAGGACATGACCGTGACCGTCGAGGCCGGCCTCACGCTCGGCGCGTTGCAGACGGCGGGCCGAGCCGTTACGGCTACGGCACGGCGCGCTATCATCTCCTCGGATTCAAAGCAGTGCTCGCGGACGGCCGCGTGATTTCTTCCGGCGGCAAGGTGGTGAAGAACGTCGCGGGTTACGACCTGCACAAACTTTTCATCGGCGCGCGCGGCACGCTCGGCGTCATCGTCGAGGCCACCTTCAAGCTGCGGCCGCTGCCGGAGCGGGAGGAGTTCGTGGCCGCGCGCTGCGAATCGCTGGCGCAGGCGGAGAAGGTGATTGAGGCGGTGCTCGCTTCGCCGGTCACCCCGGTTGTGCTCGATTTGCACAATCGCGACAGTCTTTCGCTCGTTCTCGGCTTCGCCGGCTCGCGTGAGGAAGTGGACTGGCAACTTGACGAGGCGCGGAAGCTTGGCTTCCTTGAAACGACGACGCTCAGCCACGAGCATGACTTCTGGGCCAAGCCAGAAGCGCCGCGGCGGATTTCGGTCCTGCCCTCGCGCGTGTGCGAGACGCTCGGCGGTTTGGGCAGCGCCCCCTTCATCGCGCGCGCAGGCAACGGGATGATCTGGCATCGCGGCACCGCCACCCCAGGAGGCGAATTGCCGAACGCGAAACTCACGCAGCGCGTGAAAGACGCGTTCGACTCGACACACATTTTTCCGGAGCCTTCATTGTGAACCCGACCGCCACCCCCATCGAACATTTCCTCGACGAGGACAAATCGCTCGCGTGCATCCACTGCGGTCTCTGCCTCGGCTCGTGCCCGACGTATCTGGAGACCGGCAACGAGAACGACTCGCCGCGCGGGCGCATCTATCTCATGCGCGCGGTGCAGGACGGCCGGCTGCCGATCGGGGAGACGGCGGTGCGGCACATTGATCTCTGCCTTGGCTGCCGCGCGTGCGAGGCCGTGTGCCCGAGCGGCGTGCAATATGGCGAGCTGCTCGAACACACGCGCGACCACCTCGAACACCGGCACAAACGCTCCTGGTTCCAGACCCTGCTCCGTCGCGTCGCCATCGAGCAGGTGTTTCCGATTCCGGAGCGCATGCGGATTGCGCTCATGCCCGCGCGGGCCATCAAGGCGCTGCGCTTGGAAAAATTTCTGCCGAAGTTCGCGCGCGAAGCGCTGTCGCTGCTGCCGGAGAAAATGAGCGCGTCGGAACTGCCGCCCGTCACGCCCTCCGATGGCGAACGGCGCGCCCGCGTCGGCTTCATCAGCGGCTGCGTGATGAGCGTGATGTTCGGCGAGACAAATGAGAACAGCGTGAAGCTGCTCACCGGCACCGGCTGCGAGGTCCACACGCCGGGCGAACAGGTCTGCTGCGGTGCGCTCTTTGCGCACAGCGGCCAGCTCGAACGGGCCCGCGAGTGCGCGCGCACCAACATCGCCGCCTTCGAGCGGCTCGGCCTCGACGCCATCATCATCAACGCCGCCGGCTGCGGCTCGACGCTGAAAGAATACGGCGGGCTGCTGCGCGACGACC
The DNA here is from genome assembly GCA_016199935.1 of Verrucomicrobiota bacterium. GTDB lineage: Bacteria > Verrucomicrobiota > Verrucomicrobiia > Limisphaerales > JACQFS01 > JACQFS01. The sequence goes on along the minus strand of JACQFS010000049.1, from coordinate 16,920 downwards.
CGAAGTGGGCGGAACGCGCGGCGAAATTTGGCGCGAAGGTGAAGGATTTGACGGAGTTTCTGGTTTCGGGTTTTGGGTTTCGAGTTGAGGTGGGTGCCGACACATCCAATGCCAACGCGAAACCCGAAACCCAAAACCCGAAACCGTTGGTGACCTACCACGATGCCTGCCATTTGTGCCACGCGCAGCGCATCACGAAGCCGCCGCGCGAATTGGTGAAGTCGGTGGCGGGCGGGAATTTTGTCGAGCTTCCCGAGTCGGACGTGTGCTGCGGCAGCGCGGGCAGTTACAATCTCACCGAGCCGGAAATGGCCGAGCGCCTCCAGCGGCGGAAGACCGAGAACATCCTCAAGACCGGCGCGAAGGTGGTGGTGACGACGAACCCCGGCTGCCTGCTGCAAATCAAGGCGGGCTTGAAGAAGGCGGGCCGCGGTGACATCGAGGCCATCCATATCGCCGATTACTTGGCCCGCGAGATCAAGTAGAGTGATCGCGATGGTGGCGGTCGGAGTTTCATTTCTTTGCGGGTTGCGCCGCGCGGCCGGCGGTTTACCTTTCGGCCATGAGGCAGATGCTGGTCGCTTCGCTTTTTTGTTTCACGTTGAGCGCGCCGTTGCTGGGCGGCGAAGCAACCGCTTTCGACGTCGCGCGGGAGGGCAACCGTTTCGTCGGCGAACAATCGAAGGACAAGATCGTTCAGATTCGCTCGGAGAAATCCATCGGCAGCGTGACGCCGGACACTTGGTATGTCGTCTATCGCGATCCGGATGCGACGTTCAAGACCGTGGAGGTGAAATTCGGCAAGGGCCGCAAGCTCGACGTCTCGCATCCGTGGCGGATGATCAAGGCGGTGACCGGCGAGAACAAGGTGCTCAACCGCGACAAGATGAAGGTGGACTCCGATCAGGCCATCAAGATCGCAACCAGCGAGCCCGCGCTCAAAGATTTGAAACTGCTCGCGACGAAACTGGAGTTGGAGGACAGCGACGAGGGATTTCCCGTGTGGAAGGTGACGTTGTGGGCGAAGAAATTCAGCGAGCCGTCGCGGGACGTGGAGGTCGGCAAGGTGTGGGTCTCCGCGAAGGACGGCAAGGTGGTGAAGACTTCGCTCAATCCCAAGCGGGCGAAGTGAGCGGCGCGCGACTCAGAGCTTCTCCGGCTCGTTGATGAGGCTCGCGATGCGCGCGAGCAGCCGGCCGGCGGCGCCGCCGTCGAGCACGCGATGGTCGAAGCTCAACGTGAAATTTCCCTCGGTCACGGGCACGAACTGCCCCTTCGCCTCGTCCCACTGCGGAACTTTCCGGCCCGCGCCCATGCCCAGCACGAGCGTCTGCTCCGGCAGCGGAATCGGCGTCGCCCATGTGAGGCCGAACGTGCCGAAATTTGTCACTGTCGCGATGGAGCCGCCGGTCGCGTCGGGCGGGAGGCGGCGTTGGCGCGCGAGGTCCACGAGTTCGTTGTAGCGGGTCGTGAGTTCCTTGAGGGATTTTTTGTCCGCGCCGCGCAACACGGGCACGAGCACGCCGTCGTCGGCCTCGACGGCGAAGCCCACATCAATCGCGGGCGGGTGGACGATTTTATTTCCGACGAGCCGGCCGGCGGGCGCGCTGTTTTCCGCGAGCGCAATGGCGAGCGCGCGCATCGCGTAGAGCGCGGGGCCGGGCTTGGGATCGGATTTTTTCCGGTGCGCGAGCAAGGCGTCGAGCGCGACGGGCAGACCGACCGTCGCGAGCGGGCGCGTCCAACTGCGGCGCATCGCGTCGGCCACGGCCACGCGCATGGAGGAGGCCTGCGTGAGCTTGTGCTTCTCGAGGTTCGCGATGAACGCCTCGAAATCCTGGATCGTCACGCGGCCAGCGGCGCCGCTGCCGGCGATGCCCGAGAGATCGGCGGCGTGGAGCCCGAGTTCGTTCATGCGCGCCTTCATGCGCGGCGACATGTAGCTCGCGCCGGCCGCGTGCGCGGGCACGGGCAGGCCGCGCACGGTGGGGTCCACGCCTTGATGTGCGAAAACTTCGGCGCGGCGGGACTCGCCGTTGGCCGGCGCGCTGGCGGCATCTTCCGCGTCCTCCGGCGTCGGGGTGTCGAGGCCGAGCCGGTCGGCCTCCGCCTGCGTGACTTCGAGATAGCCGAGCGTCGCGCCGACGGAATAGCTCTCGTGCAGTTTGACCAAAAGCTTCGTGACCTTGCCGGGGCAGGGGGAGGCGACGTTCATCGTGGCCTTGTTCGTCTCGACCTCCATCACGTCCTGATCGGCGCGCACGGAGTCGCCGACTTTCACGAGCAGATTGACGACCGTGGCCTCGGCGATGGACTCGCCGAGTTGCGGCATGATGATGGGAATTTGGGGCATGACTTTCTGCGCACGCTTAGACTAAGCACGGGCGCACGCGCGCACAACAAAACTCTCCAAATTGGCCCTGACCGGAGCACTGATCGGCCTTGTGCCAAGGCGAGGCTTTGATTACGCTTCGCCCACATGTTGATCGTGCGTAATGAAAACCTTTCAGCGACCATGGAGGCATTCTTTGGCGTTCCTGTTCCATTCGACAAGGATCGCGTTCGTTCGACCGCCGAGTTAATTTTGAAGAACTTTGGGGAGTATGGGCTTCGCCCCAACCAAGTCCGGCAGAAAATCGGCGACCTGCTTTATGATTACGACCTGTCGTTTTCGTTGTTCAATACTCAAGCGCAATTTCATTTTGGCCACGAACGAGTGTTCGTAAATGTTGTAAACGCCAAGACGGCCGCCGACGCTGAGATAATCCTTCAGTGTGTGCTAAGGGCAATTCAATGCGTTGATGCGAAGAGCATCGTCAAAACCAATTTCCAGGCTGCGTCACATGCCTTGTTTGCTTCTCCTGCCGAAAGCAGCGCGTTCTTCGCTCAGTTTACTGACGACGCCAAAGGCATCGTAGAAGGCGGGCGCATCATCGTGGTCAAGGAAGAAAACTGGCCCGGCAAGGTTCGTCTGTTATTCGAACGGTCACTAACTTTCCCGCAAGGGGTTTTCGCAATGTGGACGACTGAAATCGCTGGGCCAATGAATGCAGAAATGTTCCGACAAGCGGTCGAAATGTTCGAAAAGACCGCAGAGCGAGCCGGCTTTGAATTTAAGAATCACGGGCAATGAAAATTTTTATGCAAGAAGAAGCTCCAAGCGATTACGCCCAAACTGCCCCTGCCCGGATGGGCTTTGGGCAAGGGCTGGCTGTTGAGCGACCTGGCTTTAGGTTCCCATCAGACGCCTCAACTTTTAACGCGGAGCGCGGATTGCGAGAAATTCCGAACAGACAACGAATCACCTTCGTTTTTGTTCAGACTGCCGTTCCACATTTATCCATCAGTCTCAGCGAATTTTTGAAGGCGGACGTTGGGATCAATCCGTTTATCACACAGCCCCTGACTGCATTCCCCGAGGCCGAGGCTAAGGCCGCCTCGTATTTCAAGAATGGGATTCTGGTGCATGGTGGCAAAGGAGTAATCACGCCAGAGGATGTCGCCAAGGCCTTAGCGGAGGAGTGAGGGTGTATTTGCTGGACCTCAATTTTCTGATTGCGCTGGCGTGGAATAATCACTCGCAACATGATGCGGCCCACGCTTGGCTTTCAACAAATTCAGAGACAGTTTTCGCGACCTGTAACGTGACGCAAAGCGGATTTCTCAGACTCTTCATGAATCCGAACGTTATTCGCCCTCCGATGGACATCAAAGAGGCGATCAGGACTTTGAACAGCTTCACCTCGCGCCCGGCCCACGTTTTCTGGGAAGATGGAGCAGTGGACGTTGCCTCTGATTGCTGGCCCACTGTGGCGGGCCACAATCAAGTCCCCGACACGAACCTTTTCCTGATCGCCAGGCGTCATGGAGGCAAGCTCCTTACCTTCGATACAGGAATAAAGAACCGCCTTCCTCACGGTCAACGCGAAGGGGTTGAGGTGGTAGTTTGATTCGCGGCGAGTGCTGGAAAATCTTTCAAGGACTCACCGCACCCGCACCAGTCGCATCGCCTCCACCTAACCGCGGAAGTCGTGCAACTCCCGTTGTGTGGGCGGGTCGTTGAAGCGGCCGGCGTAGCGGCCGATGATGCCGTTGGGATTCTGCGCGGTGCCGACCCCCTGTGCGTTTTCCTGTTTGAACGCGGGCCGGGCGGCGGGTTCAATGCGCCATGTTTCGCGTTCACCCCGCCGTCTGCTTGCTGCTGCTTATGCTTGTGAAGAATTCCGCCTCCGCCGCCGCGCCCCAGCCGCCCGTTGCCAAAAAAATCCCCCACACGACGAACGTCCACGGCCTCACGCTCACGGATGATTATTTCTGGCTGCGCGAAAAGGAAAACCGCGCGGTGCTCAAGCACCTCAAGGCGGAGAACGATTACACCGAGGCGTTGATGAAGCCGACGAAGAAGCTCCAGGCCGCGCTCTACACCGAGATGGTCGCGCGCATCAAGGAGACGGACACGTCCGCGCCGGTGAAGGACGGCGAGTGGTGGCATTACACGCGCACGGTGAAGGGCAAACAGTATCCGATCATCTGCCGGAAATTCCGCAGCCTCGACGCGAAGGAGGAGATCGTGCTGGACCTGAACCAGCTCGCGCGCGGGCACAAGTATCTCGGCCTCGGGGAATTCGATTACAGCGATGATGAAAACCTGCTGGCCTACTCGCTCGACTTCACCGGCTTCCGGCAATACACGCTGTTCGTCAAGGATCTGCGCACCGGCAAGCTCGGCCCGGAGAAAATCGAGAAGACGGGGAGCGTCTCGTGGGCGGCGGACAATCGCACGCTCTTCTACACCGTCGAGGACGAGGCGAAGCGGCAGTATCGCGCGTATCGCCACACGCTCGGCGCGAAGAAGGACGAGCTGATCTTCGAGGAGAAGGATGAGCTGTTCGATGTCCATGTGGACCGCACGCGCAGCAAGGAGTTTCTCTTCCTCGGTTCGGTGAGCAAGACGACCACGGAGTTCCGTTCGCTGCGCGCGAACGATCCGCTGGGCAAGTGGAAGCTCGTGGCGAAGCGCGAGCAGGATCACGAGTATTATCCGGATCATCACGGCGACAAATTTTTCATCCGCTCGAACAAGGGCGGGAGGAATTTCCAGTTGGTGACCGCGCCGGTGAGCGATCCGAAGCCCGCGAACTGGGCGGTGCTCGTGCCGCACGACCCGAAGGTGATGCTGATGGACGCGGAGCTGTTCGCCGACCATTACGTGTTGCACGAGCGCGAGGATGGGCTGCCGCAGTTGCGCATCACGGACTTCACGGGCGGTGCGTCGCACCGCATCGCGATGCCGGAGCCGACCTACGAGGTTTCGCCGGAGCTGAATCCGGAGTTCGGGAGCCGGAAGTTCCGTTACGAATACCAATCGCTCGTCACGCCGCGCTCGATCTACGAATACGACCTCGCGACGAAGACGGCGAAGCTGCTGAAGGTGCAGGAAATCCCGAGCGGCTACCGCGCGGAGGACTACGCGACGGAGCGCATCTTCGCGACGGCGGGCGACGGCACGCGCGTGCCGGCCTCGGTGGTGTTCAAGAAGAGCACGGCGCGGGATGGAAGCGCGCCGTTGCTGCTCGATGGCTACGGCAGCTACGGCCTGCCCAACGAGGCGGAGTTTTCCTCCACGCGCCTGAGTCTGCTCGACCGCGGGTTCATCTTCGCCATCGCGCACATCCGCGGCGGCGGCGAAATGGGCAAGCCGTGGCACGACGCGGGCCGGATGATGAACAAGCGGAACACGTTCACCGACTTCATCGCGGCGGCCGAACATCTCGTGGCGAAGCGTTACACCAGCCGCGAACGATTGATGATCGAAGGCGGCAGCGCCGGCGGGATGCTGATGGGCGCGGTGCTGAATATGCGGCCCGATCTTTTTCACGCGGTGGTGATGCAGGTGCCGTTCGTGGACGTGATGAACACGATGCTCGACGAGTCGCTGCCGCTGACGGTCACGGAGTTCGAGGAGTGGGGCAACCCGAAGCAGCGCGCGGCCTTCGACTACATGATGAGCTACAGCCCCTACGACAATGTGCGCGCGCAAAAGTATCCGGCGGTGCTCGTGGAGACGTCGCTCTTCGATTCGCAGGTGATGTATTGGGAGCCGGCGAAGTTCGTGGCGAAACTGCGCGCGCTCAAGACCGACGAGAACCCGCTGTTGATGAAGGTGAATCTCGCCGCCGGCCACGGCGGCGCGTCGGGGCGGTATGATTACCTGAAGGAGATCGCGTTCACGTATTCGTTCCTGCTGTGGCAGGCGGGGATGAAGTGAAAAAGTATTCCGTATTCAGTAGTCGGTGTTCAGTCGCCTGGAGCGAGTCGTCGGTTGAATCTCTGAATACTTCCTCTCCACGCCGCCGACTTCACCGCCCCCGTCTGGCCAGGAAGAAAACGGCGGCAGCGGTCAGTGCGGATATAAGATAAACGGTGTCCATGTGGTGATGGTTTTGAAAAACGGCTCCCCGCCCATTCAGAGCGGGGAGCCGCTGGCGCCCCTGGCAGCACGTGTTCCCCACACCGAGGCCCTCTCCCGCCCCGAGCACCTAATACCCGAGCAATCGCAGATCACAGCCCCGATACCTCCTGTGTTATCCTTAAACCCCATGCTGCTCGTGGTGCCGGCACCCATCCATGGGAGAGGGCCTAGGTGAAGGGAACGGCGAGATTCCCGACGCCCGCAAATTTCCGTGCCCAGCCAGCCCGCCCGCATCCCGGAATCATCCGGGATGAAAGCGCGCCGTTCGCTGACCGAAATTTTTTTTGCACTGGCGTTCATGTTTCTCGCATCCGTCTTCACGCGGCCTGCCGCATTTCTACGATGTGATTGTGTGCACTCTTCGCACGGAGTCGTTTATGGGTATTTCTACCCATACCCCCCCCCGGGGGGGGGTGATGCGGTTTTGGCGGAAAAAAAGGCGGGACGCGCGCCGGATTCCGGGCGCGCAGCGGAAGTTTGAAGTGGAGAAAACGCCTGTGTTTACAGGCGCAAAAGATTCCTCGCTGCGGCGGCGATGCTCCGTGAGGTCGGCCGGTGGGCGGCCCAGAGGTTCGGATGATACGGCACCGGCGTGTCCTTTGCGTTGAGGCGCATCGGTGGCGCATCGAGCAAACCGAAGCCCTCGCTCGCGACGCGCGCGACGACCTCCGCCGTCACGCCGCCCCACGGCCACGATTCGCCCACGCACAACAACCGCCCCGTGCGCGCGACCGACGCCATCACCGTGTCGGTGTCGAGTGGTTTCACCGAGCGCAGGTCCACGACTTCAATCTCGACACCATCCGCCGCGAGTTCGGTGGCGACGGCGAGCGCCTCGTGCACCATCGCGCTGTAGGCGACGATCGTGAGGTCGCGGCCCTCGCGCGCGATGCGCGCCTTGCCGACGGGCAGCGCCTCGGTGGGAAGCTTCTCCGCCTTGAGGTGGTAATAGAGCAGCTTGTGCTCGCAAAAAATCACCGGGTCATCAATCGCCACCGCCTCGAGCAACATCGAGTAGGCGTCCTCGACCGTCGCGGGCGTCAGCACCACGAGGCCCGGATAGTGCGCGTAGATCGCCTCCATCGTCTGACTGTGGAACGGCCCGCTGCCCGAAGTCGCGCCGCACGGCAATCGCACGACGATGGGGCAGGGCACCTGCGTGCGCCAGTTGAACGCCGCGGCCTGGTTGACGATCTGGTTGAAGCCGACCGTCGAGAAATCCGCGAACTGCATTTCGATGATCGGCCGCATTCCCTGGATCGCCGCGCCGACGGCGGAGCCGACCATCGCGTCCTCGCTGATGGGCGCATCCAGCACGCGGCCAGGAAATTCCTTCGCCAGATTTTTCGTCGCCTTGAATGCGCCGCCGAACGCGCCCACGTCCTGACCGTAAATGTAAACGCGCGGGTCGTCGGCCAGCGCCTTGGCCTGCGCTTCGCGGATGGCTTCGAGATAGGTGATGCTCACGGGAAACTAAAACCACAAATGGACACGAATGAACATTTAGCAAACGCGGCCAAAGAAATGTCTTTTCCCAGACCCGGCCTCGCGCGCGAACACCCTCTCCATTCGTGTCTATTCGTGTCCATTCGTGGTTAAACCTCGGGAAACGTCCCCGTCAGATGCTTGCTCGCCAGCGCGCACCAGTTTTCCTTGAACGGATCGGGCGCCGGCTCGCGTTGCACCTTCGCCACGGTTTCCTCGACCGTCTGCTGCGACTCCTCGCGCCACGCCTTCAACTCCGCCGGCGTCGCGAAGGAACCGCCGAGCAACTGCTCCTCCGCCACGTTCAGGCAATCGCGGCCGAGCGGCGACGCCCTCAGCTTCGGATCAATGTAGCTTGAGTCGTCGTGTTCGCCGTGGCCGCAGAGCCGGAGCAACTGCGCAACGACGAGTTGCGGGCCGTGGCCATCGCGCGCGCGCGACACCGCGTGGCCGAGAATTTTCAGGCACTCGCGCAAATCCGTCCCGTCCACACCGTAGTCCTCGATGCCGTAGCCGGCCGCGCGGTCGCGCAACGACGCGCACGCGAACTGCCGCGAGCTCGGCGTCGAGTAGGCGTATTGGTTGTCGGCGACGACGAGCACGAGCGGGAGTTTTTCGATGGCCGCCTGATTCATCGCCTCATGGACGGAGCCGGTGCTCGTCGCGCCCTCGCCGATGCACGCCACGCCGACTGTGCCGGTGATGCCCTTGAAACGGTGCGCGATCAGACTTCCATTCACGACGGAGATCATCGCGCCGAGGTGGCTGATCATCGGGAGATAACCCTCGCGTGGTTTGCCGCGATGCACGTTGCCGTCGCGCGCACGCATCGGCCCGAGCGGCGAACCGAGATAGGTGCGCACCGCATCGAGCACCGTTTCGGCAAACGCGAGCCGGCCCGCGGCGTCGCGGATGAGCGGCGCGAAAATGTCGCCCTTGCGCAGCGCGAGACCGGTGGCCGCGCTCAACGCCTCCTGGCCGCGGCCGAGGAAGACGCCGCCGTGGATTTTGCCGCCGCGATAGAGGCTCGTCCCGGCTCGCAGCGGTTGCGAATGGAACAGGCCTTAAAAGTTTGTGGATCGTTCCGTCAAGGTGGCCGCTGCGAGCCGGGACGGCTCGCGGTCCGCGGCGTGATTATGCGTGCTTGCCGGCCCGGCGTGCGAGTGCTACACAAAAATCAAATCATGCGCGGAGGCACTCCCAATTTCGGTTGGAGCTGGCGAACGCTCCTCGTTGCCGCCTTGCTGCTCGCGCGCCTGTCGGCGTCCGCCCAACCGGCCAACGACAATTTCGCAGACGCCGCGCCGCTCGCCGGCACCGCCTTCCTCGCCGCCGGCTCCAACGACGCCGCCACGCGCGAGCCGGGCGAGCCGCGCCTGAACTGGAGCACCAACGGTCACTCGGTCTGGTGGATTTGGCAGTCGCCCGCGGATGGTTTCCTCACGCTCTCCACCGCCGGTTCGTCGAACGTCGTGGTGCTCGATGTCTTCCGGGGAAACTCGTTCAGCAACCTCGTGCAGGTCGCGAGCAACAACCTCACGACCTTCAACAACTCCACCAACGTCTCCATCACCCTCACCAGCGCCGATGTTGCCGCGACGTATTTCACGAACGCCGTCCGCGTGCCGGTGGAGGCGGGCTCAAATTATTTCTTCGCGGCGGACATGGTTTCCATCAGCGGCTCGAACGTGACCGGGGCGATCCAGCTCGGCGGAAATTTTTCCACGTTCCACCTCGCGTCGCCGGTCAACGGCCAACTCGCGCTCGCCACGCAGCCGCTGGCCGTGCGCGCGGCGTTCGATTCCGCGTTCGACGGCGCGATCACGCAGGTCGATTTCTTCGCCGGCACCAACGCGCTCGGCTCCGCGGGCGCGCCCGACTTTTCGCTCGCGTGGACGCCGCCGGTGCCCGGCAGCTACGTGCTCACGGCGGTGGCGACCAACGCGCTGGGAGAGGTGAAGCAATCGCCGGCCGTGACGATTCGCGCCGTGGTGCCCAACGATCTCTTCGCGCTCGCCGCGCCGCTGGCCGGCACGAACGCGACGGCCGAGGGCGACAACTCCGCCGCCACGACCGAAGCCGGCGAGCCGCCAATGCCGGGCAGCCCGCAGGGCCGCACGCTGTGGTGGATGTGGACTGCGCCCGCGGACGGCAACCTGGAACTTTCGACCGCGGCGAGCAGCAACAGCACGGTGGTGGCGGTTTACACCGGCGACACGCTGACGAACCTGACGCGCGTGGCGACGAACAACTATCGCTACTGTTATGAACGCTGCGGCTGCGGCTGGCGCACGCGGACGATCATCAACTTCGCGGTGCGCGGCGGCGTGACTTATCGCATCGCGGCGGATCAGCACAGTGACTTCGTTCAGGGCAACGGGTTCACCGGCATCCTTTCTCTCGGTCTTGTCAACGATCTGTTGGTCCACGGCGGTGGCGGGATCGTTATTTTGGCGGGAGGTTCGATCCCGGTGGTCACCGTCGCCACGCCTTATATCCCGCCTGCGCCAGCTCCGACTCCTTCGAACACTTTGCGTTTCGGTCTGAACTTCATTCCCGCGCCGTCGAACGACCGCTTTGCCAACGCGACCGCGCTCATCGGCATCATGAACACGATCACCGCCGCGAACCTCGGCGCGGGCAAAGAGGACGGAGAGCCGGCGCACGGCGGAAATCCCGGCGGCCGCTCGCTTTGGTATTCGTGGACGGCACCGGTTTCCGGCCGCGTCGTGATCTCGACGAACCAGCCGATTTTCTACGACCCGCCGAAGTGGACGGGGATCGTCGAAGTCGTGGTGGTGATCGGCGGCGGTAGTAGTGGTGGCGGCGGTTATTACGGGTCGTATGGATCGGTAACTATAATAAACTTCCCGGGCTATTACGGTTGTGGCTCCGGCTACGACGCCGAGCCGCCGCCGCCATTCTTCCCCGTCTTCGGCGTTTACACCGGCAACTCCGTCGCGAATCTCACGCCCGTCGTCGGCGGCACCGAAGCCGTCTTCGAGGCGCAGGCCGGCACGACTTACCACATCGCGATGGACGGCAACCTCGGCGCAATCGGCAGTTGCCAGTTTTTCGTGACGCAGACGCCGCCGCCGCCGAACGACAATTTCGCGCAGCGCATTTTCACCACCGGCACGCGCATGACCGCGACGGGCGTGAACATTTCCGCCTCGCGCGAGCCGGGCGAGCCGGAGCACGCGGGCGATCCGAGCGGCCATTCCGTCTGGTGGTCGTGGGTCGCGCCGGGCTTCGGCACCGTGAGCGCCTCGCTCGCCGGCAGCGACGCCGATTTCCCGTTCGCCGTGTATCAGGGGACGAACGTGGGCGGCTTGAGAAAAATCACGGAGGGTCACGGCGCGCTGTCGTTCTACGGCGCGGCGGGCGCGACGTATCACTTCGCCATCGGCGCGGATCACGGGGCGGCGGGAAAATACACGTTGAACGTCACGTCGCCGCCGGTGGTCATCAGCGTGCCGACGCTGGGCTCGTGGCGCGGCATCCAATACTTCGCCGGCTTCCGCGGCGTGGACGGCCAGTGCGCCATCGTTCAGGCGTTGCGCAACGGCCAGTGGACGAACCTCGTGATTCTGACCGTGACCAACGGGATCGCCTTCGACTACTCGCTGCTCGGCACGATCAACTCCTCAAACACCTTCCGCGCGCTGTTGCTCAACGAACCGCTCCCGCCGCCGCGCGTGGACGCCGGCGGGTCCGGGCTGTTGCCGGACGGCGCGTTCCGCGTGGGCGTGGCCGGCATCACGCCGCAGAAATTTGTTTTGCAATGCTCCTCCAACCTCGTGGACTGGGTTTCGCTCAGCACGAATGTCTTCAACGACGGCGGCTTCAACTACACCGACCCGCCCGCGCCCGGCGCGCACTCGCGCTTCTACCGCGTGGTGCCCGCGCCGTGACGCCGTTCGGTGTCCACGCTTCAGCGTGTCCGCCGCCGGCACCCGGAAGGGTGAACACCAAACCACCACCACGGGAATGACCGGGGCGTGGAAGGCACGCCCCGGCCGGCTCCCCGGTGTTGTTGTGGAAAATCAGTTCTTCGCGCCGAGCGGCAGGGCGATCTGCTCCGGGCGCGCGGCGGGCGGCTGGCTCCAGTCGGTCGCCTGCGCCACCACCTCGCGCATCCGGGCGAACCACCAGCTCGCCCGTTCGGCGCGGCGGATTCGCCGCACCGAGGGGCACGCGGCCTGGTTGGAGTTGAAGCTGAGTTCGATTTGGTCGTTGTTTTTCATGTTGTGTCTTTCTTTTATTTGCCCGCAGTTTGCACCCACCCCCTGGACAACGGCGGTCCAGTCAAAAAACTATTCGGGATAATATACTTGACAAACCCAAGCCGTTTCCGTAACTTCTCGCCATGAAGAAAACGAATGCGAAGTTTGAAGCCGAGGAATTGAACCTCTTTACCATCGCGCGGGAATACTCTGACGATGACAAGGCGCGCGAACTCCTCGAAAACATCCGCTGGCCGAACGGCCCGGTTTGCCCGCATTGCGGCGGTAAAGAGGCTTACCGCCTTACTCCGCGCCCGACCGCAAAATCACCGGGGCGCAAGGGGCTTCTGAAATGCAAGGCGTGCCGTAAGCAATTCACCGTCACGGTCGGAACGATTTTTTCTGACAGTCACATTCCGCTTGGTAAGTGGCTCATGGCGATTCACGTCCTGTGCGCCTCAAAGAAAGCCGTGAGCGCGCATCAACTTCACCGAATGCTCGGCATCACCTACAAGACGGCTTGGTTCATGGCGCACCGGATTCGCTACGCCATGTCGCCAGAGATGCCACTTGGCAAGATGCTCTCCGGTGTTGTCGAGGCGGATGAAACTTACGTCGGCGGCAAGCCCCGCCCCGGCACCGGCTACCACAAACCCGGTCGCGGCACGTCCAAAACTCCCGTGGTGGCACTGATCGAACGCGGTGGGGATGTTCGCACAAAAGTAGTCGCCAACGTCTCGCAAAAGAATCTCCGCCCGTTTCTTCAAGCCAACATCAAAAAGGGAACCACGGTGAACACCGATGCGTTCAAGGTTTATCACTCGCTCCTGTATCCGCTCGTTCATCCCGGCGGGACGCATGAGGTCGTCAACCACAACGCGGGCGAATACGCGCGGCATAATGCGGACGGCAGCGTTTCTCACGTCAACACTTGCGAAAGCTTTTTCAGCCTCTTGAAGCGCGGGATTTACGGCTCATGGCATCACGTCAGCAAGGAACACCTTGGAAGCTACTGCAATGAGTTCGCCTTCCGCTGGAACAATCGCCACGTTAGCGACGGCGAGCGGATGGTTAAGGCCGTGCAAACGACGTTTGGAAAGCGGCTTACGTATAAGTCACCACTTAAATCTTGATTTGCAGCGGTCGTAACGGTATCAATTCTGACGTTCTTTAACAAAGTGCGGGTGGTGAGGCTCGAACTCACAAGGCCGTTTCCCTTTAGCAAGGCGGCCACCGGCTTCCAAGGCCGGCGCGTTTTCCAGTTTCGCCACACCCGCGTTGTATTTGTAAAAAGAACGTTGTGCCTACCGGCCAGCGGGTTGCCTAGACAGCATTATCACCCGCTGGCCGGTTCCTTTTGTATCGTCGCGCTTAGACGGAATCGGCCCGCTCCGCTGCGCTATCAGTTTATCATAACAAAATCGGTTATTTTCGCCGGTATTTTATCCACGGCGTAAATTTATCAGTGATCCCATAAACCGATGCACCGCCCGGAACCTTGTGCAAAATGCGCAGTTCGCCCGCTTGCGCCATTCGGTAAAGTTCACTGGAAATACGGGTTCCAACGATTTGTGCATCGGTTTCGGGGCTGGTCTTGGCAATGGCATCCTTAATCTGCGGTGCCTTAAACCCAGTGGGGTCTTGCTGCTGAATGGCAAATCGAATCCACTGTGGAATCGTCTGGGGAACGTTGTTGGAAGGTGCCGCCTGCCGATTCATGGGAATCTGAACAAGTTCCAGCGGAACCGGACGGATTACGTGCGTCGCCCGAACAGTCCGGCGCGGTTTTCCAAGCGGCGCACTACCGTTAGTCCCGCCGTCAGCAATAAATGCCTCAAGTTGTGCGAGCTTTGCGCGGTAACGCTCGGCCAGCTTTTTCGCGGCTTCGATGAATTCAAGCTCTGCGCTTTCGATGTTGTTCATTTTTACTGCCGGTAGTGGTATGCCTGCCGACGATGGGCAACCTAATGATGGGCTTGAACAAGTCAAGCCCCATGTGAAGCGATTTGTTACGCCCAAAAAGTCAACCTAAAGGCTATCGCCTTGTCATGCACTGAGCGTTTCCGCTTACAAGCATGGCACGACAGCTTTTGATTGAGAATCGCCGCGCGCCCGCTACACTCGCCGCGTGCCAAAAGAAAAGGCCATCACGTTGAAGCCGCTAAAGTTTGAAGATGCCCTGCGCGGGTTTCTCCAGACCCCGCCGCCCCCTGCCTCGCCTAAGCCGGCGAAGAAAAAACGCGCCAAGTAATCGGCGCGTTCTTCATTCAGTTTCCAGCCTCATTTTCAGGGCTGGGTTTGCCAAAGGGATAACCCCGAAACTATTTTCACTTATTTTTGAGCCGCCAAAGGACGCAAAAGACGCAACAAAAACGGCCGTTCGCTGCATTTTGCGTCCGGCCGCGGCCATCAAGCCGCTTTCATTTCGCCGCCGCTTCGGTTCAATGCGCGCGTGCTGCTCGCGTTTCACAAACCTTTCGGCGTGCTCTCGCAGTTCACGCCCGACGGCTCGCCCAACCGCCCGCTCGCGGAGTTTGGTTTCCCGCCGCGCGTTTATCCGATCGGCCGGCTCGACGCGGACAGTGAGGGGTTGCTGCTGCTGAGCGACGAGGCCGCGTTGAACGACCGCCTGCTGCATCCGCGCCACGCGCACGAGCGCGAGTATTGGGCGCAGGTGGAAAATATCCCGACGCCCGACGCGCTCGCGCGGCTCGCGCGCGGCGTCGTCGTCCAGGGTCACGCGACGCTGCCGTGCCGCGCGCGGCTGCTCGATCCGCAGCCGCGGGTCGCGCCGCGCGATCCGCCGATCCGTGTGCGCAAATCCATTCCCGACTGCTGGCTCGGCCTCGAACTGATCGAGGGAAAAAACCGTCAGGTGCGCCGCATGACCGCGGCCGTCGGGCATCCGACGTTGCGGCTTCTGCGCGTGCGCATCGGCGAGTTCCGGCTCAGCGATCTCGCGGCGGGGAAATGGCGGGAGTTGGGCGCGGCCGAGCGCGAGTTGGTGTTGGGGTGATTCCTGGGAGCGCTGGCTTCCATCCGGCGGGTGGTTGGTGATCTCGCCGGCAGGATGCCAGCGCTCCCAGGCGCGACTTTCCAACTTCCCAACTTCTCCGCCCTCCCCTACGCTCGCCGCATGGAACCCATCCCGACCCCGGATGCTTCCGACCTGCCCGCGTCGGACGGCGCGCCGCGGCTGCTGGAGGAGATCGTGCGCGAAGCGGCGCGCGCGCGAGCGAGCGACATCCACCTTCAACTCGCCGCCGACGGCGCGCAGGTCAGCTTCCGGCTCGATGGCGTGCTCACGCCGGTGCGGACGCTGCCCGCCGCCGTCGCGCCGCTCGTCGCCGGGCGCATCAAATATCTCGCGCGGCTCAAGACCTACGACGATTCGTTTCCGCAGGACGGCCGCATCGGCAAGGCCGAGCTCGGCGCGCGAAATGATTTGCGCGTCGCCACCTACCCGACCGTGACCGGGGAAAAAATTGTGCTGCGCCTTTTCATCGGCGCGGGCGCGCATTCGCTCGATGAACTCGCGTTCCCCGTCGAGGCGCGCGCGGCGCTGGAAAAATTTCTCGCGCAACGCACCGGCCTGCTCCTGCTCACCGGGCCGGCCGGGAGCGGGAAGACCACGACCATTTACGCCTGCCTCCGGCATCTCGCGGAGTCCGGCGGGCGGCACATCATCACCATCGAGGACCCGGTGGAGCAGATCGTGCCGGGCCTGATGCAGACCGAGGTCAATGAACCGCGCGGGCTGACCTTCGCGAAGGCGGCGCGGCATCTGTTGCGGCAGGACCCGGAGGTTTTGGTCATCGGCGAAATCCGCGACGAGGAGACGGCGCGCATCGCGTTGCGCGCGGCGCAGACGGGGCATCTCGTCGTGACGACGCTCCACGCCGGCTCGTGCCAGGGTGTGATCGAGCGGTTGCTCGCGCTCGCGGGCGACGCGGACGCGCTTGCGTCGGCGGTGGAGTTGGTGCTGAACCAGCGCCTGCTCCGGCGCACGTGCGCGGCGTGCCGCGGCGCGGGCTGCGCGGAATGTTTCTCGACCGGCTACCACGGCCGCGTGCCGGCGGTGGAGTGGTTTCAGGCCGGCGATGATTTGCGCCGGCAGCTCCGCCGCCACGAGCCGCCCGTGTGCCGGCCGGCGCGGACGCTCGCGGAGTCGGCGCGCGAACTGGTCGCGGCGGGCCACACCAACGCGGCGGAATCGCAACGCATCATCGGCGCATGAACACCGAGGAGTTCGCATTTTTCAACCAGCAGCTCGCCGCGATGTTGCGCACGGGCATCCCGCTCGAAGGCGCGCTCAAGCGGCTCGCGACCGAAATGCGGCGCGGCACGTTGCGCGACGAGGTGCGCAAACTCGAAGCCGACCTCGCGACCGGGCGTCCGCTCGGCGAGGCGATTGCGGCGCGCAAGCTGCCCGAGCTTTACGTGCGCATGGTGCAGGCCGGCGCGAAGGCCGGCGACCTGCCGGGCACGCTCACGCTGCTCGCGGATCATTATCAGGAAACGTGGACGACGTGGACGCGGCTCAAGGGCCTGCTCGTTTATCCGGCCATCGTGCTCGTCGCGGCGCTCGCGCTCTCGGCGCTGCTCACGGTGACGATGACGATCTTCGCGCAGTCGTTTTTCGAGACCGGGCTGTCGGACCATGTGAATGCCTTCGATGATCAGATGTTCGGCGCGCTTGTCGTCATCTGGCTCTCGCCCGCGCTGCTCGCCGGCGTG
>JACQFS010000044.1 GCA_016199935.1 Verrucomicrobiota bacterium | reverse complement strand
ATTGATACCTCGCCGTTCTACGGGCGCGGCATGAGCGAGGTGCTGCTCGGCATCGCGCTCAAGGGCGTGCCGCGCGAGAGCTACACGCTCTGCACCAAGCTCGGTCGCTACGATCTGCAACACTTCGACTTTTCGGTGAAACGCGTTGCCGAGAGTGTGGACGTGAGTCTGCACCGGCTCGGCACGGATCACCTCGACATCATTCTCTGCCACGACATTGAGTTCGTGCCGATGCAGCAGATCGTGGATGAAACCATTCCCGCGCTGCGGAAGATCCAGCAGTCGGGCAAGGTGCGCTTCATCGGCTTCAGCGGTTATCCGATGAAGATTTTCAAATTCATCCTCGACCAGACCAGCGTGGACTGCGTGTTGAGCTACAACCAATACACGCTCCAGAACACGCGGTTCGCCGACGAGGCCGTGCCGTATCTCAAGGCCAAGGGCGTGGGCGTGATGAACGCCGGCCCGTTCAGCGCGCGGCTGCTCACGAACGCTCCCCTGCCCGCCTGGCTCAAGGAGCCGGAGTCCGTGAAAGCCGCCGCCCGCGCCGCCGCTGCGCACTGCGCGAAGCAGGGCGTGGACATCGCGAAGCTCGCGCTCCAGTTCAGCCTCGCGCATCCCGACATCACCACGACCGTCAGTGGCAGCGCGAACCCAAACAACATCCGCAACTGGGCCAAGTGGGCCGCCGAGCCGATTGACCAGCAGTTGCTCGCCGAGGTGCTGGAAATTTTCCGGCCCGTGAAGAATCTAGGGCACAAGGAAGGCTTGGCGGAGAACAACTGACGGCACACTATCCGTCCGATGTCGCTGTTCAATCAATTGAACGAAGCCGCGGCGCAGCACGGTCTGCGCTTCCTTGTGATCGGCGGACACGCCGTAATCGAGCACGGCTTCCAGCGTGGCACTGAGGACGCGGACATTCTTGTTTGCAAGGACGATCGCGACCGCTGGCAGGAGGTTGTTCTGCAACTCGGATACAAACTGTTTCACGACGGCGGCACCTTTGTTCAATACGAGCCTTCCGACGGCGCGCAATGGAACCTCGACCTGATGCTCGTGCCGGCCGAAACGTTTGACCGTTTGGTGTCCGCAGCGAAGCCGGCGAATCTCGAGGGAGCGGCAGTCGTGGTGCCGAGCCTCGAACACTTACTGACGCTCAAGGTTCACGCGTTGAAGCACGCCCCGAGCTTGCGAGCCTTGAAGGATCTGACCGACGTGGCGCAGTTGGTCTCCGTCAATCGCGTTGACCCGAAGGCGGCCTGGCTGCGCGCCTTGTTCGAAAAACATGGAACGCCGGAATTATATGAGCGAGTCATCAAGCTACTCTCTTAAAGAGACACCCCCGCCATACGTCGGCAGCTTCGCACTGGAGCTTCCCGACTGGTGCGGGCACCGGTCGCATCACTCGTGGATGTCCAACGACGAATGGCTGGCTTTTTGCCGTTCGAACCTGCCGAAGCTCCGTGCCCGGCCTGGCTTCGCGGAAAAGCGGAGGCAGCATGGCATCACGGCCGAATTTTCGCTGTGACTGCGACACGAACAATTTTGCAGCGTCTCCGTTTGATGATCGGGTGAAGAATCTCCTCCAAGCCATTCTTCTACTCTCCTCGATCACTATCGGATTTGCGGCATCGCGGCCCAACATCCTGCTCCTCGTCGCCGACGACCTCGGTTACGGCGAGTTGTCGTGCCAGGGCAATCCGGAGATTCCCACGCCGCACATTGATTCGCTCGCGCGCAATGGCGTGCGGTTCACCGCGGGATACGTCACGGCACCGTTGTGCAGTCCGTCGCGCGCGGGTTTGATCACGGGACGGTTTCAATCGCGCTTCGGCCATGAACTGAATGCGATCGGCAAACAGAACCTCGATCCGGAAATCGGCCTGCCGCTGACCGAGCGCACGCTTGCGGATCATCTCAAGGCCGCGGGTTACGCGACCGGCATCGTCGGCAAGTGGCATCTGGGCGCGACGGAAAAATTCCAGCCGCTGCGCCGCGGCTTCGACGAGTTCTTCGGCTTTCTTCACGAAGGCCACTACTACGTGCCGCCGCCGTATCGCGGCGTTTACTCGCGCTTCCGCACGAACGAAAATCCGTATGACGCCGACAACTCGCTGATCGCCGGCACGCGCGAGATCGTAGAGACCAACTACCTCACCGACGCGTTCACGCGCGAGGCTGTCGGGTTCATCGAGCGCCACCGGGCGCAGCCGTGGTTTCTCTACGTCCCCTACAACGCCGTCCACAGCCCGATGCAGGCGAAGCTTGCGGACGTGGAGAAATTTTCCGCCATCACCAACGCCCACCGCGCCGTTTTCGCCGCGATGCTCCACTCGCTGGACGAAAGCGTCGGCGCGATTCTCGCGAAGCTCCGCGCGCTCGGCCTCGAGGACGACACGCTGATTTTTTTCCTCAGCGACAACGGCGGGCCGACGGCGGAACTAACCTCCAGCAACCTCCCGCTAAACGGCGGCAAAGGCTCGCTGCTCGAGGGCGGCATCCGCATCCCGTTCCTCGCGCAGTGGAAGGGACGGATTCCGGCGGGAAAAGTTTTTACTCCGCCGGTTTCGTCACTCGATCTCGTGCCGACCGCGCTCGCCGCCGCGGGCGTGGATGGTGGCGGAAAAAATCTCGAAGGCTCGGATCTCGTGCCGTTCCTCAGCGGCGCGAAGGCCGGCGTGCCGCACGAGGCACTGTTCTGGCGCATCGGCGAGCAGCGCGCGGCGCGGGCCGGGCAGTGGAAATTCGTCCAGCGCGGAAAGAGCGCGGCCAAGCTCTATGATCTGGACGCGGACATTTCGGAAACGCACGATCTCGCGGCCGAGCGGCCCGAGGTTTTGGCCCGGCTCCAGACCGCTTACGCGAACTGGGATCGCCAGAATGTCCCGCCGCGCTGGGGTGCGAGCGCTCCGAAACGAAACTGAAATCGCACGACGACTATTTCCGCAACCCATCAACATGAAAGCACTCCAACTCGAGAAACCCCAGTCCTGGAAAGCCGTCGACATCGCCGAACCCGCCAAGCCCGGGCCGGGCGAGGCACTGCTCCGCGTTCATCGCATCGGCATTTGCGGCACGGACATTTCCGGCTACCTCGGCAAGATGCCGTTCTTCAGCTACCCGCGCATTCCGGGCCACGAACTTGGCGTCGAGGTGCTCGCGGTCGGCGCGGGCGTGACGAACATCAAGCCCGGCGACCGCTGCTCCGTGGAGCCTTACCTCAACTGCGGGCATTGCTACACGTGCCGGCGCGGTCACACGAACTGCTGCGAAACAAACAAGACGCTCGGCGTGATGTGCGATGGCGGCATGACCGAGCGCATCGTGCTGCCCGCGCGCAAGCTCCACCCCTCGGCGAAACTTTCCTTCGAGCAACTCGCGCTCGTCGAGACGCTCACCATCGGCTGCCACGCGGTGAATCGCGGCCATCCCAAATCCGACGAGCATGTGCTCGTGATCGGCGCCGGCCCCATCGGTTTGAGCGCGATTGAATTCGCCAAGCTGGCCGGGAAGAAAACGATCGTGATGGACATGAACGAGCAGCGCCTCGCCTTCGTGCGCGAGAAGATGGGCGTGCCTGACACGATCCTCGCCAAGGGAGACGGCGAAGAGCTGAAGCGCCTCGTGGATCTCACGAACGGCCAACTCGCCGACGTGGTCGTGGACGCGACGGGGAGCAACAAGTCCATGGCGCAGGCGCTGAATTACTGCGCGTTCAAGGGCCGGCTCGTTTACGTCGGCATCACGCAGTCCGAGGTGAGCATCCCGCACGCACCCGCGCTGCACCGGCGCGAACTGGACATCCTCGCCAGCCGCAACGCGCTGCCCGGCGACTTCACGCGCATCATCAAGCTGATCGAGGAGGGGAAAATTGACACGCGCCCGTGGATCACGCACCACGCGGAGTTCGATGAGATGATCGGCGTGTTTGCGAGCTGGACCAAGCCGGAGACGGGCGTGATCAAGGCGGTGGTGCACGTTGCTTGAGCCACGGATGAAACACGGATCGAACACGGATTTCGCTTCGGAAAATCGGTGTTTCTTCCGGGTTCAATCCGTGGCTAAAATCGCCGCATCATGAATCCCACGTTTCATCCGAACCGCCGTTCTTTCCTGAAGCAACTCGGCGCCGCCGGCATCGCCGCGCCGTTTTTCACCCGCCACCTGATCTCCGCACCGCCCAGTGGCGCGGTGCGGCACGCGAGCTTCGGCGCGCTGGGGATGGCGCGGGCCGACTGGAGCGCGCTCACAACCCACGCATCGCTCAAGCTCACGTGCGTCGCCGAGGTGGACCTCGCGCGCGCAGAGGACGTTAAGAAAAAGTTTCCCGAGGTGAAGGTTTATCAGGACTGGCGCGAGATGCTCGACAAGGAGCACAAGAACCTCGACTCGGTGAATGTCTCGACGCCCGACCACATGCACGCGGCGATGGGCATGAGCGCGTTGCAACTCGGCCTGAACGTCTATGGGCAGAAGCCGCTGACGCACGACATTTACGAGTCACGCCGGCTCGCGGAGGTCGCGCGCGAAAAAAATCTCGTGACGCAGATGGGCATCCAAGTCCATTCGAGCATCGAGTATCGCACCGCCGTCCAGCTCGTGCAGACGGGCGCGATCGGCAAGGTCAAGGAGGTCCACACGTGGAGCAACAAGAAGTGGAGCGACGCCACGCCGCGCCCGGACAAAGCGGACCCGGTGCCGGCGACGATGAACTGGGACGCGTGGCTGGGCACCGCGGCGGAACGGCCGTTCATCGGCAGCGGCTATTATCACCCGAGCAACTGGCGCAAGCGCCTCGACTTCGGCACCGGCACGTTCGGCGACATGGGCTGCCACATTTACGACCCCGTTTTCAAGGCGCTCGCGCTCACCGCGCCGCTCACCGTCCGCTCCGAGGGCCCAACACCCAACGCGCACAACTGGGGCGAGAACGCGGTCGTCCACTACATGTTCCCCGGAACCAAATTCACCGCGGGCAAAACGGTAAACGTTACGTGGTATGACGGCGACGAGCGCCCGCCGGCGGAAGCGCAGGTGCTGCTCGGCGCGGCGAAGCTGCCGGCGCAAGGTTCCATCTTCATCGGCGCCAAGGGCGTGATGCTGCTGCCGCACGTCGGCAAGCCGGTGCTGCTGCCGGAGGAAAATTTCAAGGACTTCGCGATGCCGAAACTGGAGCCGGTGAATCACTGGCACTCGTTCGTCGAGGGCGTGCGCGGCAACGGCAAGACTTCCGCGAACTTCAGCTACGCTGGTCCGCTCACGGAAACGGTGCTGCTCGGCGGCATCGCTTCGCGTTTCCCCAAGGCGACGCTCGAATGGGACGCGGCGGGGCTGAAGTTCAAAAACCTGAAGGACGCGAATCAGTTCGTGCGCCGCATCTACCGGAAGGGATGGGAAGTGAAGGGGTTGAGCTAACGGCGGAGCGCGGAGCTCCAGCTCCGCGTGTTCACGATTTTGCCGCGCGGAGCTGGAGCTCCGCGCTCCGTCATGAAACTCGACGCCCACCAACATTTCTGGAGCTACAGCCCCAAGGAATATCCGTGGATGAAGCGCGGCTGGCCGATCCGCCGCGACTTCCTCCCGCCGGACCTCGCGCCGCTGCTCAAGCGCTCCGGCCTCGATGGCTCCATCGCCGTGCAGGCGCGGCAGACGGTGGAGGAAACGCGCTGGCTGCTCGAACTCGCCGACGCGCATCCGCTCATCAAGGGCGTCGTCGGCTGGGTGGACCTGCGTTCGCCGCACGTCGGGGAGCAACTCGCCAAGTTCGCGCGGCATCCGAAGTTCGTCGGCGTGCGCCATGTGGTGCAGGACGAGCCGGATGACGCGTTCGTGCTGCGGCCGGAATTCGTGCGCGGCATCGGGCAGCTCGCTCGGCACCGGCTGACCTACGACCTGCTCGTTTTTCCGAGGCAACTCCCCGCCGCGATCAAGCTCGTGGAGAAATTTTCCGACCAGCCGTTCGTGCTCGACCATCTCGCGAAGCCGCACATCGAGCCGTCCGTATCTCGACGTGGCCTTCGCCGCGTTTGGCGTGGACCGGCTGATGTTCGGCTCCGACTGGCCCGTATGCCTGCTCGCCGGAACCTACGGCCAGGTCTTCGGCCTCGTGCGCGACAACCTCACGTCGCTGCCCGACGCCGCGAAGAAAAAAATCCTCGGCGGCAACGCCGCGCGGTTTTATCTCCACCGCAGGTAGAAGCCGACGTGAGGAGGCTCTTATTCCTCACTTCACCGACACCACGCGGTAATCCTGCTGCGCGCCGCCGAGCGTGAGCCGCAAGCGCTCGCCCTCCTTTCGCCCGACGAGTTGCTGGCCCAGTGGCGAGTGCGGCGTGATGACGAGCACCTCCTGATTTTCGTGCGCAATCTCCGTGCCGCCCGCGCCGGGGGCGAGAAAGTAAAAAGTCCGCGCGCCCTTCGTCTCCAACTCCACCAGCGCGCCAAGGTTAATCGCCTCCGCCGCGCCGAACGCGCGCAAATCAAGCCGGTCAAACTGCTGGATCGTTCGCTCCGTCTCCGCCGCCTGGCGCGACTGGCCGCGCGCGAGATACGAGGCCTCGAGTCCGCGCGTGTCGTATTTGTTCTCCGCCTTGCTCTGCTCGTCGGTCGCCTCGGCGCGCGCGGTGTTCGCGGCCTTGTGGTAAAGCGCCAGCTCGTCCGCGAGATGCGCGAGGATTTTTTTGACGAGCGCGCGTTTGTTCATCGTCAGCCGGCCGTTTTCGACGCCGCTTCTTCCGCCGCCAGCTTCGTCGCCGCCTCCTCCCACTCGGCCTGGAGCCGGGTGAGTTCGTCCACCACCACGCTCAACTCGCGGTTGAGGTGCATCGCGGCGCCGGCCTTCTCGTAGGTCGCGGGGTTCTCCAGCTCCTGCGCGTATTCCGACTGCTTGGCCTCGCAATCGGCGATCCGCTTTTCCAATTCGGCCACGCGCCGGCGCGCATCACGCTCGCCCGCAGAACGCGCCTGACGCTGTTGTGCCTCGAGGCGCTTTTGTTCCTTGCGCGAAAGTCCCGGCTCGCGTGGCTCGGGTGCAACCGTGCGGCTGGACGACACCACCGCCTTTTCTCCGGCGGTGAGCCCGAGCCGCGCCGAGGCGGCCTTGGTTTTGTCGAGGTAGTATTGGTAGTCGCCGGGATAATTCGTCAGCGCCCCGGCGTTCACGTGCAACACGCGGTTCGCCAGGGCGCGGATGAAATACACGTCGTGGCTGATGAAAATGAGCGTGCCCGTAAAGTTCTTCAGCGCGCCGACCAGCGCATCAATGCTCGCCATGTCGAGGTGCGTCGTCGGCTCGTCCATCAGCAAAAGATTCGGCGGGTCGAGGAGGATCTTCACCAGCGCGAGCCGGCTCTTCTCGCCGCCGCTCAACACGCTGACCTTTTTGAAAACGTCGTCGCCGCGGAACAGAAACGCGCCGAGCAGCGTGCGGACGGATTGCTCGGTCACGCGCGCCACGGTGTCGAGCGCCTCCGCCAGCACGGTGCGGTTCATCTGGAACATCTCGGAGCGATACTGCGCGTAGTAGCCCTCCTTGACGTTGTGGCCGAGGATGCGCTCGCCGCGCTGCACCGGGAGCGTGCCCGACGCGAGCTTGAGCAAAGTGGATTTCCCCGCGCCGTTCGGCCCGACGAGCACGACGCGCTGGCCGCGCTCGACCTCGAAATCCACGCCGCGATACACCACGTTATCGCCGTAGGCGTGGTGCAACCCGGCCAGCTTGAGGGCGCGCTGCCCGCTGCGGACCGGCTGCGGAAAGGAAAAACCGACGACCGGCCCGGACGACTCGGGCGCCTCGATCTTCACCATGCGCTCGATCTGCTTGAGCTTGCTCTGGGCTTGCGACGCCTTGCTGGCCTTGGCGCCGAAACGATCGGCGAATTCCTGGAGCCGCGCGATGTCGCGCTGCTGGTTCTTGTGCGCGGCGAGCTGCTGCGCCTCGGCGGCGGCGCGCTGTTCGAGGAAGTTGTCGTAATTGCCGGTGTAGGAAAAAAGTTTCTGCTGCCGCAGCTCGATGATCCCCGTGACGAGCGTGTTGAGAAACTCGCGGTCGTGCGAGATCAGCACGATGCCGCCGGGATACGCGAAGAGATATTCCTGAAACCACAGCAGCGTCTCGAGATCGAGGTGGTTCGTCGGCTCGTCGAGCATCAACAGGTCCGGCTCCTGCACGAGCAGCCGCGCGAGATGCGCGCGCATCACCCAGCCGCCGCTCAACTCGCGCGCCGGCCGGTGGAAGTCGCTCTCACGAAAGTCGAGGCCGGCGAGAATTTTCTTCGCCTTCGCGTCGAGCTGCCAGCCGCCCATCTCGTCGTAGCGCGCGTGAAGATTGTCGTGCGGATCAACGTCGTCGGGATGTGCGGCGTCCCACTCTTTCAGTTTCCGCCGCACCTCGACGAACTCGGGCGAGATGGCGGTGGCGAGTTCGAGCACGGTCTCCTCGCCCACGGGCGCGCTCTCCTGCGGCAGGAAGCCGACGGTCGCGCCGCGCATCGAGGTAATGATGCCGTGGTCGCATTCCTCCTGGCCGAGGATGAGCTTGAAGAGCGTGGATTTGCCCGCGCCGTTGGGGCCGACGAGGCCGAGCCGGTCGTCGCGGTTGATCTGAATCGTGACGTCTTCAAACAACGCGCGACCACCGTAGGATTTGCTGACTTCTGAAAGCGTGAACATCGGGCCGCGGACGATGCCGTAAGCAAACGCGTTTGAGAACAAGGAAAACGACTTATCGAACGGCCGACGACGGTCAAGGCGCGGTTCTCCACTTCTGCGAGCCTGGGCCGGCCCTGGTCACGCCTCCGTTGACTCACGCGAAGGGTTGGGATTTACTCGAAGCATGACAGCGGCCCGGCTCATCGAAGAAATGAAATCGCTCCCCGCCGGCGAGCGCGCGCGCGTCGTGGAGGAAACCATCCGCGAACTGACCGCCGCGGAGCGCAAGTCCATCGAGCGGTTCCTGCGCCGCCTGCAACATCCGGACGTCCCCGAGGCGTTCTGGGAGGGCGTGGAGGACCACGAAGACGAACGGACGGTGGAAATGGAAACGGCGCTTCACGACCGTCCACCCGGGCGCAAATGAAATTTCGCGCCTCGGAAACATTCTGGAAGCACTTCTACGATTTACGCCCGGCGCAGAAGGAATCCGCGCGCGCGGCCTGGAAGATTTTCAAAAACAACCCGTTCGATTCTCGGCTGCGCACCCACAAAATCCACCGGCTCTCGGCCGCCCTGGGGCGCACGGTCCATGCGGTGGAAATTGAGGGCGACTTGCACGTGGTCTTCTATCTCGATGGGGACGTGGTCCGCACGGTGGACATCGGAACGCACGAAATTTACGGGCGCTGAACCGGACCGGGTCACGCCGGCGCGAGCTTGGACCGGCCCTTGTCACGTTTGCCCGGCTTCATTTCCTTGCGCGACGGCGCGGCGGGTGGCATGGGCGGACGATTGCGGAAGCTGGCCCAGCATTTGTCCGGCAGAAGCCCAAGTGCGATCAACGCGAGCTGGCTCACGACAAAGCCCATGAGCCACTTGAACGCCGAGTCCATGAAGCCGTAGCTGTGCAGGCCGATGCCGAGCATGTTCACGCCGAACCACGACCAACTCGTGACGATGTTGCCGACGATGGCGCAATTGATGAGGCCGCGCTCGCGGATCATCCCGCCCCAGCGCAGGTGCAGGATGAGCGCGTTCCACAGCACGATGATGAGCGCGCCGTTTTCCTTCGGGTCCCAGCCCCAGAAGCGACCCCACGATTGGTCCGCCCAGATGCCGCCGAGCACGGTGCCAACGAAACTGAACAGCGTGGCGAAGCAAACGATGCCGTAAACCATCCGCGACAATCCCTTGCCGGTCGCTTCGTCGAGCGTCTTGGTGAACATGCCGCGCACGATGTAAACGATCGCGAGGAACCCCGCGACGAACGTGCTCGCGTAGCCGGTCGTCACCGCGACGACGTGCGTGGCGAGCCAGAAGTTCGTGTCGAGCACGGCGCGCATCATTTCCATCGTGTCGCCGTGCTCCGCGATGAGCGCGAGGTGGTGCGCGACGATGAGCGTGAGGAAGCCGACCGATGACGAGACCACCGCACCGATGCCGTCCTTGTAAAAACGTTCGAGCACGAGGCCGAGCACGCACGCGCCCCAGCCGATGAAGATGGCCGAGGAGTAGAGGTTCGTGACCGGCGGCCGGCCTTCGAGCACCATGCGGAAGATGAGGCCGGTGGTGTGGATGATCAGCGCAAGGCCGATGAGCCACACCGCGGAGCGGCGCAGCCAGTCGGAGCGGTTGAACCACGACGCGCACGCGAGCAACCCCGCGAGGACGTAGATGACCATCGCATTGTAGAATGCCTGCATCCGATTGAAGAACACTTCGCGCCCGGACTTCGTGAGTTCCGTCGCGAAGCCCGGCGCGAGCGAGGCGCGATAGGCGGCGACCTGTTGGTTGAAATCATCCGCGTCGCCGCGCTGGAACGCGCCCGCCATCGCCGCGTAATGGCGAACGGCCCCGGGCAGCGACTCACCGCGCGCGGCCTCGATCAACGCCTCACCCACGCGCGTCCAGTCGCCGTGCGCCGCGCCGTCATGCGCGTGCGGCGGAACCACCAGCGGCGGCTCCAGTCGCGCCATCGCGTCGAACTTCTGCGCGTAGCCGACGAATTTTTTGAAAACGGCCTCGTCGTATTTCTCCTTGGCCTGTTGCGCCTGGATGGCGGCGACACCGGGGCCGAGGAGGCTTTCGTATTCGGCGAGTTCCTTGGACCAGTCGCGCGCGTCCTGCGGCTGGAGCGTGTTCTTGAGCCGCATGTAAAGCACGAGGCGGTCGTGCAGCTTCATCACCGCGCGCTCGAACGGCGTGCGCTGGCCCGCCTCGCTCTCCTTGCGCTGCTCGCGTCCTCCGATGCGCGTGCTCTGCTCCTGCATCACGTCGAGCGACGGCTCGATCTGTTTCCACGAATAGTGTTTTCCGTCGCACTCCTTCTCCTTGTCCTTCTCCGGCAGCTTGAGCAGCGCGGTGAGTTCGGGATTATCAATGCGGAACACCGGCCATTCGTCGGCGACGGCCGGCTTCGTCATCACCGCGACGAGCCATTCGATGGCGGGGATGATCCTCGGCTTTTCGAGGTCGCCCTTCCACGGTTCGAGGTTCGCGGACTGCTTCTCGCGGATTTGGAGCAAGGAATTGCGCGCGATGGAATCCATCGGCTGATGCCGGCCGTTGAACACGACCGGCAGCCGGCCGAACGCGCCGTAGTCAAAGTCCTTCACCGCCGGCGCGCGCAACGTGCCGAGGAACCACACGGCCATCGCGCCGGTCAAAATCAGGGGCAGCCATTTTTTCATTTGGTTTTCCTCCTTGAGACGAAGCCGACGAGGTGAATCATGAACTGAATCACCAACCCCGCCCCGACGATGCCGCAGCCGGCATAGGGCGTGAGCCACGCCGGGTTGCGCACGACCTGCAACGTGGACGACGGAGTCCGGCCCCGTTGCCGTGTCCGCTCGCTGGCGTCCATCTGGAGTTGAAAAAAGGTGAGGCCGGCGTAGCGCAGCGGGCTGTTCATGTAAATCTCCACCTCGCGGTTCTCGCGCGTCTGCGGGTTCTCGATGCGCACGCGGCTGCGGAAATCCTTCGGGATCCCCTCCGGCGTGGCCGAAGTGACGGTGCCGACATAGACCGAGTGCGTCGGTTTGAGCAGCGTCAGCGAATAGGGATTGTAAGTGCGCGCCGGTCGCAGCGTGAGCGCCCACCGCTTCCCGCCCGCCTCGAAGCCCTGCGGCTCCGTCAGCCGGGCACGGACGGCTTTCGCCAGTTGCGGCCCCATCTCTTCCTCATAGCCTTCCACGGTCCAATCCACCATCACCTCGTCGCCCGCCCAACCGCTCGCAATCCACGTGCCGAGCGGACCCGCCGGACTCGCAAGCTCGAGCAGCGCGGTCGGGATGTTCTTCGAATCCATGGATTTCGTCTCGCCCGTTTGCCGGAAATCAAAATGGCGCGCGAGGCCGTTGGTCGTGAGCGGCGGTTGGTTCGCCTGCATCGGCGCGCGAAAGGCCGAGCGGGAATTTTTCCACCAACTCTTCACGCGGACGCCCACGGGCAGTTTCGCGTCCTTCAACTCCACCCCCTTCTCCGCCGCCTGCATGAGCAATTTCTGCGGGATGACCACGACCTCCTCGGCGTCCCCGCCCGCGTCGGTGGTGAAGGCGAGTTCGTAATCCGTCGCACTCTCGGACCACGTCTTGGACTGGCCCTCGAAAAAGCGCAGTTGCGTCTCGCGCGAAAACACATCGGTGAAAAGTTGCCCCACGAGCAGCAGGATGACGCCTGCGTGCGTGAGGTGGATGCCGAATTTTTTCGCGCTCCACTGGAAGCGCTTGATGTGCGCGGAGACAAGATTGACCAGCAGCAGCACGCCGATGGTGTAGCCGCCCGGCAGCGGCAGTGGCACCTTATGGCCGAAGAGCGTGAGGCCCCAGACATACCAGTGTTTGAAATAGCGTGACTGCGCCTGATACAGCCCTTCGTCCGCCTGCGCCACGGTGCCGACCCACACGAGCACGATGCCCAAGCCCAGCAACACGACGGTGAGCCGGAGGGAGGTGAAGATTTTCCAGAGTCGGTTCATGCGCGGGAGGGGAATGACAAATGACGAATGACGAATGGCGCGACCGGACATTGTGCGTGCGGACCGCGGGCCGTCCCGGCCCGCAGCGCGTTGGAGGCTTGAGGGCGTCCGGACTTTCCAAGCACCGATTTGTTGATGAGGCTGCTGCGAGCCGGGACGGCTCGCGGTCCGCCGGCTCCGTGCGGCCGCGGCGCGCGCCATTCGTCATTCGTCATTTGCAATTTCCTCATGGTTCCGATTTCACGAAGGCCACAAACATCTCCTTCTGCGGCGCGACGGCGGCCTCATCGCCGAGCAGCTTGTAGAAAAACCAGCGACCACCGCGCGGGACGATGGCACCGATGAGTTGTTTGCCGCCGTTCGTCATGTCCACGAGCATCGCCCCGGAGTTCGCCGGGTCAAGGGGCGTGACGAGCTTCGCGAGGTCGGCCTCGGAAATTTCCCCGAGCCCGATCTGCCGACGCCAGCGCGTCACGTTGCCCAGCGTCCCGCCGGTGTCCGATGGAAAAATGCTCACCGTCACGTCCGCCTTCGCCGCGCCGTTCGCCGGCACGGAAAACTTCGCGTCCTGCATCTGCCCCGGCGTCACCGACTGCCAGCCGTCGGGCACCTTCCACTTGAAGCTGGATGACGCCGCCGGAGCCTCGGCCGTTTCCGCCGGGGCCTCCTTGATGCGGATGGATTTCAAAAACTCGACGAACGCCGGCCGTTGCGCCTCGACCACCGCCACGTCGCCGGAGAGTTTGTAGAACCAGCTCGCGTCCGCGCGATGCACCATCGCGGTCACAATGCGCATCGGCGCGTTCGTGCCCTCGCCCTTGGTCGAGACCTCAAACAATTTGCCGGTCTCGCCGCCGACCTCGACGGGCTGGAGCTGCTTCGCGGCCTCCTCCTCGGAAAGTTCCGGCTGGCCCGCCTGCTCGCGCCACATGTTGACGACGGCCGCCTCGCGTCCGCCGAGCGGCGGCAACGGCGTGATCGTGACCTGCGCCTGTTTGCCGCCCTCGCCCGTGATCGTGAAGCTCGCGATGCTCATGCGGCCCGGCCCGGCTTCCTTCCAGCCCGCGGGCAGTGTCCAGGAAAGTTGCGGACGCGCGCGCGGCGGCGCGGGCATCGCCTCCGCATCGCGCGCACCGTCGGCGGACGCTGCGACCGGCGCCGGTGCGTCCTTGGGCGCGCGGTAGCTGGTGATCTTCGGCTCGTCGCAGCCGGCGAGCAGCAACGGCAACAGCAGCACGCCGGCGCGGCGGAAAAAATTCGCGCAACGGGCGGGTGAAACTTCGGCGGTCATTGAACCGCGATGTTGTAACCCGAAAATTCCAGACCTCAATGCCAAACCATCGGCCGAAGGAATACGTCCGCCCAACGGAGGTGGCGGTGACGCACGACTGGATTCGGAAAGTTTGAGCACGCAGAGTCGGACGCTCAGGAGAAGAACCTCATTTGAAATGCCCGCCACCACTTTGACGCAGGACGCCTGGGCCTCACGTCGAGACTCCGAGCCAGCCGCGACTCATTTGAAAATCCACGTTGCCCGCGGCCTGCGCGCACGGCGTGTGTTCGCCACGCAACACTTTCGCGAACAGCTCCACAATCGCCTGCGCCGTGGCCGCGGGGTCCGGTTGGTCGAGCAGCAAATCCACTCCCGAGCCGATTCTGTTTGTGGTGACTTGCACTGTGGGCACGAACGGGTGGCCCTGCGCCGGTGCATCGCCGACGAACACGAGCAAAAGCTCGACGCCGGTTGCGCCGAGCCCGGTGAGCGACTCGACCAGATGTCCGCCCGCGGACTCCATGATGTGCAAGCCGGGCTTCCGCGCGATGCCGCCGTAGGCGAGCGTCGGCGCGGGCAACGAGTCGAACAAGTCGGCGGTGAAGGCACGCGACTGGAGCAGCGGCGAGTTCTGCGGCAGGACGACCGTGCCGCCCCCGCGCGCGAGCGCACCGGCCAGCAGGCCAAACGCCGCGGCGACCGGCTCCGGCATTTCACCGCGCGCGGTGAGACCGAGGCGCACGGAGCGCGAAGCTCCAGCTTCGCGTGTCCCGCCAACCCGCTCATCGGATGATCTCGCGGAGCTGGAACTCCGCGCTCCGCCGCCTTCAAACCACTTCGCCACCTTGTCGCTCACCTGCTCGATGCCGCCGTCGAGTTGGATGCTCGCGAAGCCCAGGCGCGAGTAGTCGAGATCGTGCGCGGTGAAAAAATTCCGGATGGCGTCGTTGTGCGTCTTCTCGCAGCCGTGTTCGAGCAGCAGCGTGCGCTCGGCGAGCGGATGCACGGCGTAGCCCGCGATGGTCTGCTCCAGAATCTCGATGGCTTCGCCGGAAACGCCGCAGCCCTCGGTGTGCGGCAGCGCGACGTAGCGAAATGTTTCATCGCGCCGTTCGGCATTGAGTTTGTCCGCAATCAGCCTGCCCACCTGCCCGGCGCACAGGCTCGTGGGGATGATGAGGCGGGTGTGCGGAGCGCGGAGCTCCTGCTCCGCGTGGTCGAGCTTCGCGAGCAAGTCCGTGAACACGCGGAGCTGGAGCTCCGCGCTCCGAAGTTTCACCGGCTCGCCGCTGGGTTTCGGGCGGTTGGAAAATTTCTCGAGCGACTTCACCGAGGTCTGCCGCCACTCGCGCCAGAGCTGGGCCTGCGAGTGGCCCGCCTTTTCGCCCACGCTCTTCATGCCCGACGCGACGCGCACGGTGTAATCAAAGGCCTCCGCGCCGAGTTGCTCCAACGGCTCGCCGTCGAGGTAGCGGCCCGCGTTGAAATCCATGTCGCGGCTCAGGAGATTGAAGCGCGGCGTGTTCGTCATCAGCTTGATCGTCGGCACGAACGGATGATTCGTGACGGAGCCGTTGCCGGTGGTGAACACAATCAGGTTGCAGCCGGCGGCGACCTGCCCGGCGATGCTTTCGAGGTCGTTGCCGGGGCTGTCCATGAAACAAAAACCCGGCGCGCGCATGAGTTCGCCGAAGCCGATGACGTAATCGAGCCGCACCGCCGGGTCCTTCTTGCGCGCGGCGCCGATGGACTTGATGGCGATGTTGTAGAGGCCGCGGAAAATGTTGCCGCCGCTCGGATTGGTCTGCCCGGTGACGCCGTGCCACGCGAGGCGTTCCTCGAACTCATCAAGTGTGCGGAGAAATTTTCGCGCCGTGTCGAGGTCGCGCACCTTCGCGAGCACGTAGGACTCGGCGCCGTGAAGCTCGTCGGTCTCGGCGAGGTTCGCCGCGCCGCCGTGGCGGACGAGTTCGCGCGTGATGAGGCCGGCGAGCGGATTGCCGGAGACGCCGCTGAAGGCATCGGAGCCGCCGCACTGGAGGCCGATCTTCAAATGGCGGAGCGGCTGCGGCGCGCGCGGCGTGGCGTTGGCCTGTGCGAGCAGTTCCTCGACGAGGCGTGCGCCCTCGCCCACGTTCGCGGCGAAATCTTTTCCGAGCCGGATGAAATGATGCGGCACGGAGTCGAGCGGATAGCCGTGGGTGCGGAGCCAGTCACGGAGCGCGTCGTTATTCACCGGCTCGGTGCCGTAGTCCACCGCGAGCACGGCGCCGACGTTCGGATTCACGACGAAGCCGGCGAGCGTGCGCAGCGTAAGTTCGAGATTGTTGGGCGTGCCGCTTTCGCCGCCCTCGGTGTGGGCGATGGGGACGACGCCGTCCACGTTCGGAAAATTTTCCGTCGCCTCGCGGAACTTCGACGCGAGCACGCGCGCGAAGGTGCCGGTGAGCGAACTGGTTCCGAGCACGACGACGTGGTTGCGCGTGCCCGCGCCGCGCCCGCCGCCGCGCGCATGGCCAAGGAAGGTGCGCGGAGCCGGATAGAGCGCGAGTTGTTCAGCCGGCACGAAGGTCCGCTCGTCGAGCTGATAAGGCTGGAAATAATCCTCGAAGTTCGGCTCCGCCGGCAGCGCGAAGTCCACGTGGCGCGAAGCGAGCGCCTCGATCATCGTGGCGTTGCAGACGTAATCGCCCGGCTGCATCGCGCGCGTCGCCTTGCCGAACGGCAAGCCCCACGAGGTCAGGTTTTCGCCGCGCGCGATCGGCGCGACGACGAAGCGATGGCCCTCCATCGAGGTGTGCGAGAGCGTGAGGCTGCGGCCGTTGTGCTCCACGCGCGTGCCGGCGTCGAGGCGGCGGATGGCGATGGCGCAGTTGTCGCCGGACGCGGGGATGCGTCCGGCGTCGTGCAGCGTGAGGGTTGCGGGCGCGACGGGCATTGGTCCGGCGCAATTTAAGCGCCGCGTGACAGGTCACAAGCCGTTTGTGCCGCCACCGAATCCAACGGAAGCCAACCCAAACAGAATGGACTCACTTGGATTTTCCGAGCGCCTTGGCCACGGCTTCCTCGAGCGCCTCGCCACGGAGATTCTTGGCGATGACCTTGCCTTCGCCGTCGAGGAGGAACGTCGCGGGGATGGAGTTGATGCCGTATTGCTGCGCGAGTTTGTTCTGCCAGCCCTGGCCGTCGAAGAATTGTTTCCACGGCATGTCATTCTTCGCGATGAAGCTGGTGAGCTTGGACTTGTCGCTGTCGAGGCTGATGCCGACGATTTCAAAGCCGGCCTGGTGATGTTTCTCGTAGGTCGCCTTCACGTTGGGCAGTTCGCCGATGCACGGGCCGCACCAGGTGGCCCAGAAATCCACGAGGAGCACCTTGCCTTTGTAGCCGGCGATGGAGAGCGGCTTGCCGGCGAGATCGGTCTCGCTGAACGCGGGAAAAGTTTTTCCGACGGCGAGGTTGGCCTGCGCCTCCTCCTGCCGCGCGCGGCGGGCGGGCGCTTCCTTGATGGAGGCGATCATGGCGTCCATGCGCTTGCCGGTGGCGGTCTCGGGAAAATCGCGCTTGAGGGCTTCGAGGAGCACGATGGCCTTGGGTTCATCCTTGAGCACCTGGAGATAGAGCGTCGCCTTCATGTAGGCGATGCGCGCGATGTCGTCGCTCTTGTCGTCCTTGTATTTGGCGAGCAGCGCGTCGAACTGCTTCAGCTCGGGCGCGAGATCCTCGGCGCTGCGTTTCTGGTCCTTGAGCTTGGAGCCGATCTGTGCGACGAGCCGGTCGAGCTCGGCCTTGGCCTCGCCAGCGGCGAATGCGCCGCCCGGCAGCAGGGCGAGGACGAGGGCGAGGAGGATGAGTTTGATTTTCATGGCGTGATTCTGGTTGGTGCGTTTGGCAACTGGGCGCGGTGAACGCGGTGAATCAAACACCGCCGCCGCGCGTTGGCAAGAAAGTGATTCGGCGAAAACTTCGCTTCCCAACCGCCGGCCATGCGCTACAAACCATTTCGCCCAACCGATGACATGAGCGACACCGCGCCCGAGAGCGAAGCCCCGGTCGAACTGCCGATTGATGGCGTGCTCGACCTGCACACGTTCCGGCCGCAGGACGTGTCGCGGGTCGTGGCGGTTTATCTCGAAGCGTGCCGCGAGCGGGGCATCCTCGAAGTCCGCGTGATCCACGGGAAGGGCATCGGCGAACTGCGCCGCACGGTGCAGACTTTTCTGAAAGGCTCGGCGCTGGTCGCGTCGTTTGCCGACGCGAACGCGCTCTACGGCGGGCTGGGCGCGACGATGGTGAAGATGCGGCCGAGGTGAGATGGCACGTGCGGCACGGTCCGAGGTTGCAAGAAACGCGACGACCCCGACAATCTCTGGCGCGTCGGACGCTCCGACGGCGAATAATTTATTCAGGCAACGACGCTCATGAACATCCACCCTGCCCCGCACCTGGCCGCCGCCGCGGCAATTTCCGCCGCGGACTCCGGCATCCCGCGCGGCCAGTATCTCGTCGCGCTGCTGTCCGTCGTGCTGGTGATCGTCTGCGTGCTGCTGCATTACGAGGTGTTGCGGAAACTTTCCACGTGGCTCGCGCGGCTCAAGCAACTCCATCGCACGCGCGTGCTCGTGCTCATCCTCGGGCTGCTCGGCACGCATCTGGTCGAGATTTGGGTTTACGCGCTCGGCTTCGGCCTGCTCGATGGCGTGGCGGACTTCGGCCGCATCGCGCACTTTCAATCGGCCACGACGCAGAGCAACTGGCTCGACTACGTCTATTACTCCTTCGTGACTTACACGACCGTCGGCTACGGCGACATCGTGCCGGTCGGCCCAATCCGGTTCATCGCCGCGACCGAGGCGCTCAACGGCTGGGTGCTGCTCGGCTGGTCGGCGTCGTTCACCTTTCTGGAAATGCAGCGCTTCTGGCGCGAGCCGGGGAAATAAATTCAAGCTCCGAGCGGCAGACGCGGCGGCTTTCGATTTGAGGGTGCGGCCCTGGAGTTTCTCCTGGGCTTGAACTTTGACCTTTGAGCTTTCATCCCGGCCCGTTTACCGCTTTGCTTGAAGCAACATCTCACCGGCGCGTCTGTTGGTGGGCGAAATTTTATGGACGCCGTTTTCAATTGTCCCAAGTGCGGTCAGGAACTCGCGGTTGACGAGTCATGGGCCGGCTCGGAAGTCCCGTGCCCCACTTGCGGCGTCAAAGTCACCGTCCCCTCAAACGTGAATCCACCGAACCTCCACCCCGCCGTCACCACCACCGCCGCTACCCCCGCCGCCACCGGCGAAGATGAACAGCTCGCGCGCCATCTGTGCGATTCGTTCAAGAAGGCCACGACTGAAATCGCCAAGCTCATCGTCGGCCAGGACGACGTGATCGAGCAGATCGTGATCGCCATTTTTGCGCGCAGCCATTGCCTGCTCGAAGGCGTGCCGGGGCTGGCGAAGACGTTCATGATCCGCAGCCTCGCGGATGTGATGCAGCTCAGCTTCCGCCGCGTGCAGTTCACGCCCGACCTGATGCCGGCCGACATCACCGGCACCGACATCATTCAGGAAGACCCGAAGACCGGCCGGCGCCAGCTCAGCTTCATGAAAGGCCCGATCTTCGCGCAGATGATTCTCGCGGACGAAATCAACCGCTCGCCACCGAAGACGCAGGCCGCGCTCCTCGAAGCGATGCAGGAACACTCCGTGACCGTCGGCGGCGAAACCTATCGGCTGGAGGAACCGTTCTTCGTCCTCGCCACGCAGAACCCGCTCGAGCAGGAAGGCACCTACCCGCTGCCCGAGGCGCAGAAGGATCGCTTCATGTTTCACGTGAAGGTGGATTATCCGACGCGCGAGCAGGAGCGGCTCGTGGTCGAGCGCACCACGAGCGCGTATCACGCGAAGCTCGAGCCGGTGCTCAGCGGCCACGACATTCTCCGCTGCCAGGAAATTGTCCGTCGCGTGCCCGTGCCCGATCACGTCATGGACTTTGTGCTCGATCTCGTGCGCCGCAGCCGGCCGAACGAAGCCACCGCTCTGCCCTTTGTGAAGGAACTCGTCGCGTGGGGCCCCGGCCCGCGCGCGTGCCAGCAGCTCGTCCTTGGCGGCAAGGTCCGCGCCATCCTGCGCGGGCGCTTCCACGTCACGACCGACGACATCGAGGCGCTCGCGTATCCCGTGCTGCGCCACCGCATCGTCGCCACCTTCAACGCCGAGGCCGACGGCATCAGCGTGGATGAAATCATCCGCCGCCTGCTGGCCGAAGTGCCGCGCGGCGAGGCGGAGAAAGTCATGTAGCCACGGATTGAACACGGACACCGGGCTGACGGAATCCTGCGCGCCGCTCCGTGTTCAATCTGTGTTTCATCCGTGGCTTAAAAACTTTTAGCCTATGGCCCACGTCGCCGACTTCCTCAAGCCCGCCGACCTGCAGAAGATTTCCAACCTGCAGGTCGTCGCGCGTTTGGTCGTCGAGGGCTACTTCTCCGGACTACACAAGTCGCCGCACAAAGGTTTCAGCGTCGAGTTCGCGCAGCACCGCCAGTATGTCCACGGCGATGAAATCCGCCGGCTCGACTGGAAAGTTTTTGGCAAGACCGACCGCTACTACATCCGCGAGTTCGAAGAGGAAACCAATCTCCGCTCGACGATCCTGCTCGATCTCAGCGGCTCGATGAGTTACGCCGGCGAAGGCCGCGCCTCCAAGCACGACTACGCCCTTCGCCTCACCGCCGCGCTCGCCTACCTCATGCTGCAGCAGCGCGACAGCGTGGGCCTCGTGACCTTCGACCGCGCGCTGCGCCGCATCATCCCGCCGCGCTCCGGCGTGCCGCACCTGCGCCTGCTGCTCGATGAACTTCAGGGCGCGCAGCCCGGCGGCGAGACCAGCCTGGCGAAAGTTTTTCACGACCTCGTCCCGCGCATCCACCGCCGCGGACTGCTCATCATCATCTCCGATTGCTTTGGCGACGTGTCCGAACTCGTCTCCGCGCTCGCGCATTTCCGCTACGCGAAACACGAGGTGCTCATCTTCCAGGTCGTGGACAAGGACGAGTTGGAATTTCCTTTCCGCCAATTCACGCGCTTCGAGTCGCTCGAAACCGAAGGTGCGTTCCGCCAACTCGACGCCGCGCAAATTCGCGCCGCGTATCTGGAAAATCTCGCGACCTTCCAGAAGCAACTCGCCGACGGCTGCGCGCGCCACCGCATTGACTTTGTGCAGATGACGACTGACCGGCCGTTCGCCGACGCGCTGGCGCAATACCTCACGCGGAGGCTGAACCGGGCATGAAGTCACGTTTCAAACTTCGGATAACCCTTCCCCTCGCGATTTGTTGGGCGATGCTTGCGAGTGGATGCGCCTCCAATCGAAACGAGCACGGGCAGCAAGCCTGGCGAGCCTCAGTGGACAACGGCGACAAGCCAGGCTGTGGTTTCAGACTCGAAGTAATCGGCGACCACGTTGTCTCCGGCAGATTCTGGCTGCTGGACCCCAACAGGCCACACGACTTTGCCGCTGGTCAGAGCGTCGCAATCACCAACATACGAAACGAAGGACGAACAGTTTTGTTCTCGGTGAACGTGGGACGTGAATTACCCCAGCGAGATAAACTGACGTTCCAGAACAGCTTCACTGGCCGCGAAGTCATTGCCGTCTGGAGTGAGCAGAATGGCGAAGGTCAGCCACTCGAACTTGTTTTCAAGCCGGTGAGATGAGGAGAAACCGCGCATGACCTTCCTCAACGCCATCCTCCTCGGCGGCCTGGGCGCGGCGAGCATCCCGCTCATCATTCACCTGCTGCACCGGCGGCGGCTGCGCATCGTGAAATGGGGCGCGATGCACCTGCTCGAAGACGTGCTGAAGAAACATCAGCGCCGCTTCCGGCTCGAAGAGTTGCTGCTGCTCCTCCTGCGCTGCGCCATCCCGGCGGTGCTCGCCTTCTGTCTCGCGCGGCCCGTGCTCACCGGCGCGGGCGGAATGTTTGGCGCGGCGAAAAGTTCGCTCGCCGTGCTGCTCGACAACTCCTACTCGATGGACGCGCGCCCCGGTGCCGCGCCGAACTTTGATTTCGCGCGCGAGGCCGCCACGAAAAAAATCTCCGCCCTCGCGCGCGGCTCGGACGCGGCCGTGCATCTCATGGCCGGCGGCACCGTCGGCGGCCTGACCACAGGCACCACCGACCTCGACTGGCTCAAGGAGCGCGTGGGCGAGACGACCGCGGGCTTCGGCAAGGCTTCAATCCCCGATTCGCTCGACGCCGCCGCCGGCCGGCTCGCGAACATGAAGAACGGTTTCCGCGAGGTCGTGCTCATCAGCGATTTTCAGCGCATCAACTGGACCGCGCCCGAGGCCGCGGCCCGCGCGCGCGCGGTCGAGGCGTTGCAGAAATCGCCGCTGCCGCCGCAACTCACCCTCTACCGCGTCGGCACCGAGGAGCGCGAGAACGTCGCAGTGGAGTCGCTCCAGGTCTCGCGTCCGCTCGCCGGCGTGGGCCAGCCGTTGCAGGTGCGCGCGAACTTGAAAAATTTCGGCGAGCGCCAGTGGGAAAACCTCCGCGTCTATTTCCGCGTGGACGGCCACGAGCGCAGCGCGGTGCAGATCACGCTCGCGCCGCACGAGCAGCGGCAGTTGCTTTTCACGCACACGTTCGACAAGGCCGGCTCGCACGTCCTCGAAGTTTCCGCCGACGCCGACGCGCTCAAGGCCGACAACTCCGCCGCCTACAGCATCCCCGTCGTGGACCGCATTCCCGTGCTGCTCATCAACGGCGAGCCCAGCCCCGAGCCGTTGCGCGGCGAGACGGATTTTCTCGAGATCGCGCTCCAACCTTTCGGCGCGGGCAAGGTGGACATGGCCGACCTCATCACCACGCGCGTGGTGGATGTGAAGGAATTCAAATCCGGCGACCTCGCGAACGTCCGCGTGTGCGTGCTCGCGAATGTCGCGCAGCTCTACGACTGGCAGGAAAATTCCCTGCTCGCCTTCGCGCGCGACGGCGGCGGCGTGCTCTTTTTTCCCGGCAGCCGCTGGAACACCAACTGGTATAACGGCGCGCTCCACAAGGCCGGCCTGCTGCCGCTGCCGGTGCGCAGCCTCGGCGGCTCGGCGAGCAACGACGCGCCCGCCGCGCACATCGTCGCGCAAAGTTTTTCGCACCCGGCGCTCGAACTGTTCAACGACCCGCGCAACGGCAAGCTCTCCGACGCGGACATCCATTTCTGGTTCAAGTTCGGCGAGGCGGTGAACACGAACGATCCCGTCGGCGTCGCCGCGCAGCTCGACAACGGCGATCCATTTCTCGTCGAGCGAAAGTATGGCCGCGGCCTCGCCATGGCGTGCGCGACCGCGTGCGACGCGGACTGGAGCAACCTGCCGACGCGGCCGTTCTACGTGCCGCTGATGCAGAGCCTCGTCGCGCACCTGGCCTCGACGGTCTATCCCTCGCGCAACCTCGAAGTCGGCAAGCCGATCCTCGCCTTCACACCGCGCTCGGACTCGGACAAGACCGCGAAGCTCACGACGCCCGCCGGCAAGCTCATCGAGTTGACCGTCACGAAGCGCGGCGACCGCGGCGCGGTGGAGTTCGCCGACACGGCGCAGCCCGGCATCTACACGCTCACCACGCCGGACGGCACGATCACGCACTACGTCGCCAGCCCGCCGCGCGACGAGTCGGACCTCGCGCTGCTCACGGACGATGAGTTCAAAAGTGTGGCGAAGGAAATGGGCGCGGCCGCCGTGTCGTCGTGGGAGCAATACAAACAGCTGGACCAGACGCGCCGCTTCGGGCGCGAACTGTGGAAGCCGCTGCTGTGGTCACTGCTCGCGCTGCTGCTCGGCGAGTTGGTGCTTCAGCAATGGTTCGGAAGGAGGCGCGGATGATACGAACGCATTGTTTGGTCCTCACCCCTCACCCCAACCCTCTCCCCGTTGAGGGGAGAGGGAGTCCGCAACAGGGTGCATTGTCGGCAACGGATCTTCGCGCACCTCGCGAACTGTCCGGCGCCGCTCCCTCTCCCCTCAACGGGGAGAGGGTTGGGGTGAGGGGTGAGGCTTTGCTGCCTCGTGCATCCGCCATGATCTCAAGTTTGCGCCACCGGCCTAACCGGCACGCAATTGCCTCATGACCACGCTGCGTTTCATCGGCGACTTCACCCTCTGGCTCGGCGCGGGAATCGCGCTGGCGGTGGCGCTGCTCGCGTTCTGGCTTTACTGGCGCGAGACGCGCACGCGCACCGACGCCGCGCGCTGGCTGCTGCCCACGCTGCGCAGCCTCGCCATTTTTCTTTTGCTGCTCGCGCTCACCGGCCCGGTGCTGCGGCGCACCGACGTCATCGGGGAAATGGCGCGGATTATTTTGATCGCGGACAGTTCGGCGAGCATGGGCCTCGCGGACCCCGGCATGGAAATCCGCCGCAAGCTCCTCGTCGCGCAGCAAAATGGCTGGCTGCACGACGCCAGTTACGATGCGACGCTCGAACTCGCGCTCGAGTCCGTCCGCAAGGCGCGCGTCGCCATCGTCGCCACCAGCCGCCGGCCGCCGGAAGCGAAGGAGCTGAAGACTTCGCTCAAGACCATTGCGTCGCATCTCAGCGCCGCCGCCGACCGGCTCGATGCGGTGCAGTCCGCGACGTGGCCGAAGCGTGACAACATCGAGCGCCGCTTCCGCAGCGGGCCGGTTGCGCACGCGCAGCGGGTGAGCGACTCGCCCGCGAAATCCCCGGCGGCCGCGAAACAACTCGTCGCGCAACTCAAGCAGCTCGACCTCGACATCGCCCGCTACGAGCAGTCCATGCAGCGGGCGTTCGACGATTATTTCGCGCGGATCGCCGACGGCGGCGACGCGGGCGTGAAGGAGGCGTTGAAGCAGTTCGATGCCGCGACGCGCGTGCAGCGGCTCGAAGTGATGCTGCTCACCAACCGCGTGCTCGCGCGGCTCGCCGAGAAACATTCCGTCGAGTTGCGCGCGTTCGGCGGCGACGAGGCCGTGCTGTGGCGCGGCAGCGCGGCCGAGGGCAGCGAGCGGCCCGACCCACCGGCGAAGCTCGCGCTCACGCCCGCCGGACTCACGACGGACTTCAACGCGCCGCTGAAAAAATCCGCCGAGCAGCTCCCGACCACCGAGCGCGGCGCCATCGTGCTGCTCACCGACGGCCAGCACAACCGCCCCGAGTCGCCGCTCACGCTCGCGCGCATCTTCGGCGCGCGCACGCTGCCCATTTACACCGTCGGCCTCGGGCCGCAGACCGCGCCGGAGGACCTCGCGTTCGTCGGCGTCAACGCGCCGCAGTCCGTCTTCATCGAGGACCGGCTCAAGGGCGAGCTGGTGGTGAAGGACGAGCTGCCGGCGAACGCTAGCTTCGTCGCGAAGATCGAGGTGAACGGCAAATCCGTCTGGGCGCAGACGCTCGCGACCACGCGCCGCACGCGCCGTTCGATCCCGTTCGATTTTCCCGTGAAGGATCTCGCGAAATTTGCCAGCACCGACGGCGATGTGAAGTTCGGCGCGGTGCCGGTGACGTTGAACGTCAGCCTCACGGTGCTTGGCGGCGAGCGGCAGACGAACAACAACACCGGCACGTTCCGCTTTCTCGCCGTGACGCAGCGCCCGAAGGTGCTGCTGCTCGACGGCCGGCCGCGCTGGGAGTTCCGCTACCTGCGCAACCTCTTCGAGCGCGACGAGCAGTGGGAGGTCAACGCGCTGCTCGCGGGCGCGGGCGGCGGCGAGGCCAAGCCGTGGCCGCGCGGCACGGGCGCGGGGAAGTTTCCCGCCGACCGCCAGTCGCTCTTCGCGTATCACCTCGTCGTGTTCGGCGATCTGCCGCCGGGCTACTTGAAGAACGAGGAACTCGCGTGGCTCAAGGAGTTCGTCGAGAAACGCGGCGGCGGCATCATCTTCGTGGACGGGCGGCAGGAGCAGCTCGCGAACTACACCAGCGGCCCGCTCGCGCCGCTGCTGCCCGTCGCGTGGCAGGGCGGCGCGCTCGAAGGCGCGGACCTCAAGCTCGCGCTCACGCCGCGCGGCGCCACCACCACGCCGCTCACGCTGCTCCCGAACGCCGCCGACAACTCCGCGCTCTGGGCGCGCCTCGCCGCGCCGCACTGGATGGCCCCGACGATTCCGCTGCCGGCCACCGACGTTTTGCTCACGGCGACGCAGGGGACGCGCACGGTGCCGGCGCTCGTCTTTCGCCGCTACGGCGCGGGGCGCGTGCTCTACAGCGCGTTCGAGGAATCGTGGCGCTGGCGCTTCGAGGTCGCCGACCTGCATCACCAGAAGTTTTGGAATCAGATGTCGCGCTGGATCATGGACGCGCCCTACCCCGTCGCGGACAAGCACGTTTCGCTCGACGCCGGCCCCGCCAGCTACCAGCCCGGCGAACAGGCCGACCTCCGCGCGCAAATCCGCGACGCCGAGGGCAAGCTGCTCACGCGCGCCAGGGCGGAGGCGCAACTTTTCCGCGACGGAAAAAAGGTGGCGAGCCTCGCGCTCAATTCCGACGACAACGACTCCGGCGTGTTCCGCACGCGCACCGCGCCGCTGGCGGAGGGGAGCTACGAGGTGCGCGTGCAGGTCGAGGGCGTGCCGGAGGCGGAACTGAAGGCGCGCGCGAGCTTCGTGGTGGAGCCGCAGGGCAGCGCGGAGCTGGCCGACCTGACGTGCAACGAGCCGCTGCTGCGCGACCTCGCGGAGCAATCGGGCGGCGAGTATCTGCGCGAGGAGGAGTTCGGGCAGTTGGTGGACAAGCTCGCGCCGCTCAGCCGCAGCAAGGTGGTGGAGACGGAGATGATCCTGTGGCAGAGCTGGTGGTGGTTCGCCGCGGTGGTCCTGCTGCTGACGGTGGAGTGGGTGCTAAGGAAACGGGGCGGGATGCTGTGAAGCGAGGGTGACGGTTAGGATCACGCCAACATTTCCTCGTCACCACGTAGCGGCTGCGTTAAGAAAGCCTGCGTGCCTGCTGCCATGCCAACACCGCGAAAAAGTTTCGCCGACTACAAGCCCGACGGGCGCAACTGGATTACGCTAGCGACGGGAGAATACTACCCCGACATCCTCAAGGACGCCTGCAAACTCTACGAGCCAGTGCTCGTGCTTTTCGGGCAATTGCTCCTCGCTTCCGAATCTTCGACGCGGCTTTTTCTGCAAATTGCAGAGCAGACTAACGGCTGGATGCGGGTCCAACTCGCGCGCGTGTTTCGGAAATACGCCAGCCCCGAGACGCCAGTCGAGATGCTCAAGCAAAAGTCGAAGGCGGCGAAGATTTGCGAAGAGTTCGGCAAAGGCTTCCGCCCAATCAACGAAGTGCAGGCCGCTTTCTCAACGCGCCCGATGCCGGATGAGGCGTTGTGTGCGGTGCTGTGGGAATACAAGGATCGTGGCAAGAAAGGCTACGACCTGACTGAGCGTTTGTTCGCGCTGTTCCGCGAGCACTTCCCTGATCTGCCCATCACCGGCCCGGAGCGCGCGGGCAAAGACGTCCTGCTCGGTGAAATCTTTCCTGATTACCCGAAGCCCGACCGGCCCGTGGATTTCGTCATCCGCGACCCGTCAACGGGAGACGTGCTGGTCGTCGGGCTTGCGCGCTACGATTCCGACCGTGGTGGTGCGCAGGAGGACGACCGCACGGGCGGCTATCG
The DNA here is from genome assembly GCA_016199935.1 of Verrucomicrobiota bacterium. Lineage (GTDB taxonomy): Bacteria > Verrucomicrobiota > Verrucomicrobiia > Limisphaerales > JACQFS01 > JACQFS01. The sequence continues at coordinate 33,752 of JACQFS010000044.1, read as the reverse complement.
CAATTGCGCCGACGAAGTTCTAGGCTACGCGCGCAAGCGCAAATTACGCACCAAAGTGGTTTTCATCAACGACGGCCCCGGCCTGCTCCTCGGCTCGATGTGGAATGACTATGCTGCGTTGGAACGCAGCCACAAAGGGCGCATCCTCGTGGCTACGCTCCGCATGGTCCCCGATCGTCTTACACGCATCTGGCTGCTTTCCTGACTATGGCGACAGGCATTCCAAATCCCAATGGACGGGCCGGCGCGCCCAGCGCGACTACGGGCGGGGAAATCTCCCTGACCTACGCTGGCAAGCGCCCCGTCGCGGAAATCCTCCAGACCGAACCCGCCGTGCTCGAAACTGTCTGGACGCCGGCCGATGGCCCTGCGCCCAACCGCCTGTGCTACGGTGAAAACTTAGCCGTGCTCGCCGCACTGCTCGGCGACACGGCGGTGCGCGGGAAAGTGCGTCTCATCTACATAGACCCGCCCTACGCCACGCGCAGCGTCTTTCAGTCGCGCAAACAAGCAGACGCTTACAGTGACCTGCTCGAAGGCCCGGCCTACTTGGAGTTCCTGCGCGAGCGGCTGATTCTCCTACGCGAGTTGCTGGCAGACGACGGCTCCATCTATGTCCACCTCGATGAAAACATGGCCTTCCACGCGAAGGCGCTGATGGACGAAATCTTCGGCCGCGCAAACTTCCGCAACTGGATCACGCGCAAGAAGTGCAATCCGAAAAACTACACTCGCAAAACCTACGGCAACGTTGCCGACTTCATCCTATTTTATTCCAAGACCGAAGACTACGTGTGGCATCGTCCCGTCGAGGCATGGACGGACGAACGCGCCGCACGCGAGTATAGCTACGTCGAACCCGGCACCGGACGGCGCTACAAAAAAGTCCCCGTCCATGCACCCGGCACGCGCAACGGCGAAACCGGAAAGCCTTGGCGGGGCATGAACCCGCCGCCCGGCAAACACTGGCAATACCTGCCCAGCACCCTTGATGAAATGGACGCGCGCGGTGAAATCTACTGGTCGCCGACCGGCAACCCGCGTCGCAAAATCTACCTCGATGAAAGCCACGGCGTCCCCGTGCAAGACATCTGGATGGATTTCAGGGATGCCCACAATCAAAACATCCGCGTCACCGGCTATCCCACCGAAAAGAACCCCGCGCTCATGCAGCGCATCATCGCCGCTTCGTCGAATGCCGGCGACCTCGTGCTCGATTGTTTCGCCGGTTCCGGCACCACCCTCGAAGCCGCGCATCGCCTGGGCCGCCGCTGGATTGGCGTGGACAACAGCCCCGAGGCCATCCGCACCATCCTTCAGCGTTTCGCCAAGGGCGCGGAGCCGATGGGCGATTTTGTCCGCCGCATCGAGCAGGAGGATATTTTGGAAAACGCCGACCCCACGCTCCCCATGCTGGACCTGCTCCCAAACATTCCTGCACCGGCTGCCGATGCCGTGCCGCATGAACCGATAGCTGACTTCGCCATGCAAGCGACCGCCGGTTTCGACCTCTCGCCTTTGGAGCACCATTGGCCGCTGGTGGAACAACGCTTGCCTTCGTAGCTTCTTCGGTAGAACGCCTGCCGTATCGCACCGATCAGTGACGCGCCGCAGCCAGCACGCCCCGGTTGCTCCTGCCGCCCGGCGGGACCGAAGAATTGGGAGGAAATGCGTGCTTTTCCCCGTGTTTCATGCGTTTCCTCCTGAGTTCGGACGCACGCCCGGACGGTTCAGGAAAGCCGATGGGTCGGGGTGCGCGGCGGTGGGGCGAAAATGGAAAGGTAGCTCTGATCTCATTCCGCCTTCCCGCACTCCGAATTTGAATGGAGCCTCCTCACGTCGGCTGCTACCGGCAGGGATAGCGCGCCCCAGCGTTTACTTCTTCACCTTCACCGGCGGCGTGTTGGTCTTCACCGCGTTCGTCTTGAAGGCGGAGCGCAGGAGCCAGTGCTTCTTCAATCCCTGCATCAGGTCGTCCGCGTCGAGGATGGCCTTGTTGATGCCGGTGACGAGGTTGGTGTTCTGGTCAATCTGCGAGTGGAGGTTGCTGGTGATGTTGGCGAGGTTCAGCAGCGTGAGGTTCAGGTTGGAGACGGTGGTGCTGAGGTTGGTGTCGGTGTCTTGCATGAACGTGCGCGCGGTGCCAAGCGTGGTGGTGACGTTGGTGAGCGTGGTGTGGGCGGTGGTGATGGTGGCGTTGGCGTTGGTGAGCACGCCGTCGAGCTTCGCCTTGGTGTCCACCGGAAAGAGCCATTGGCCGAGCGAGCCGTTGGGGTCATGGAGATTCGAGGTGATGGCGGCGACGTTGGTGAGCACGGTGTGGATCTGGTTGGTGAGGGCGAGGATGCCGGGGAGCGCCTCCTCGACTTTTTTCACGACGGCATCGAGCCGCTCGGTGAGCGCGGGGGTTTCGTCCATCGGGAGCCAATACTTTTCCGGGCCGGTGCGCTTCCAGGGTTTGTAGGCGCCACTGTTGGTCCAATCAGGATGGCCGTAAGCATCGGTCTTCTGCGACCAGATGCCGGTGACGACCGGCCGGTTGCCGACCACCTCGGTGTCATACGTCGGGGAAAGGCCGTTGGTGCGGCCGGTGGAGCCGCCCTTGGTGATTTCCAAAAAGCGCCCGCCGAGGAAGTCGGAGGCGTTGATCTTCACCGCGGAGTCGTTCCAGATGTAATCGTGATACGGCTCGTGCACGACGAACTCGACGTAGATGTTGAGGTAATAGGTCGGCCGCATCGGCTTGATCACCGTGATCTCGCCGCAGGGGAAGCCCATGAGCTTCACGGGATCGTGGACCTTCAGCCCGGTGCCCGCGCTGACGTAGGTGTAATAGGGATATTTTTCCAGCAGCCAGCCCTTCCGCTGCGCGGTGTGCCAGAGGTAATAGGAAAAGCCCCCGAGCATCAGCAGCGTGGCGAGCAGCACGAAGAGGCCGACGAAGCGCTCCACGCGGCTGAGGCGGGTGCGGAGTTGGGGAGTGAGATCGTTGAACGCCATAAATTTCAGACCGCCACGCGCGCGTCGGCGAACAGTTCGGGCAGCAGCGCGTGCGCGGACGTTTCCAGTTCGTCGCGCGAAGCGAAGCACACCAGCCCGCGGCCGTCGAGCAGCGCGAACTGCCGGCCCGTCGGACTCCACGCGCGCAAGTCGTCCGTCGTGACCACGATGGCCACCGGCTTGCCGGCGGTGAGCGCGTGGCCGGTGTTGAGGCGCTTGAGGAAATCGCGCCACCACCACGCGTCGCTGCGGCCGAGGCGCGCGAGCGGGTTGTCAATCAGCAGCACGTCCGGCTGGAGCACGAGCGCGCGCGCGAGCCCGACGCGCTGGCGGAGCGTGCGCGGAACGTCGCCGGCGGACAGACCGGCGAAGTCGAGCAGACCGGTCGCCTCGAGCACGGGCTGCACGCGGCTGGTGGCGTCCGCGTCGTTCGCGTTGAAATGATAGCGCAGCGGGAGCGCGACATTTTCGGCGAGGGTCAGTCGCGTGAAGAGGCGCGCATCGTTTTCAAACACCAGCCCGACGCGCAGCAGCAGCGGGAAGGCGTCCTCGCGCGACAGCTCCGCGATCTCCTGATCGAAGAGGCGCAGGCTGCCCTGCGCGGGCGGCAGGAGGCCCGCGGCGCAATGGAGCAGCAGGCTCTTGCCGGAGCTTTGCAGGCCGCCGATCACCCAGAAGTCGCCGGCGGCGATGCGCCAGTTGAGGTGTTCGAGCACGAGGACGCCCGGCGCCGACGGCGGGGCAATCGCCGCGTCGCGCAGTTCGATGAGGGATGGGCTGTCGCTCGCGCTCATTTCATTTCACATCACCAGATAGACGATGATGAACAGCGTGTCCACGAACACACAGCCGACGACGCTCAACAACACCGCGCGCGTCGAGGCACCCGCGACATCCTCCAGCCGCAACGGGCGAGAGAGCCCCTCGTAGCAGGTGACGAGCGCGATGATCGAACCGAAGATCGCCGTCTTGCCGGCGAGCAGCGCGAAGTCCTCCCACACAAGCGCAGTGGCGAGTTGCGCGAAATAATCGCCGGGCGAGAGCGGCACGTCCTGGAGGAAAACGAAGAGGTAGCCGCTGAGCAGCGCCGTGATGATGAGATAAACCGTGAGCGACGTGATCGCGATGGCCATGCCGAACACGCGCGGCACGACGAGATAATGCACCGGGTCAATGTTGAGCGCCTCGAGCGCCTCGACCTCGCCGCGCGCGCGGCTGTTGCCGAGCTCGATGACGTTCGCCGTGCCCACGCGCGCGAGCACGAGCAGCGCGGTGAAGAGCGGGCCGAGTTCGCGCACGACCACCGTCACCATCACCGTGCCGGCGAGGTTGCCGACGCTCACACGGTTGAGCAGCGCGACCGTCTGGCCGATGACGACGAAGCCGAGCGCGAAGCCGAGGAACGTGACGAACGGCAGCAACCGCAGCCCCGCGACATACACCTGCTCGCGGATCATCGGGCGCAGCACGCGCGGCGCGCGGTTGAACTTCGTCACCGCCACGCCGAGCGTGATGAGGGAAAAGGCGCCGATGCCGTGGATGGTCTCCAGCGTGCGCAGGAGGACGCGGCCGACGAAATCCAGATACGCGCGCGGGAGCGGTTGCGCCCAGAGCGGGACGCGCATCGCGAACGACCGTTTGTTCGGTTCGGCAGCCACGGGGGCGAGCGTAGGTTTCCGAAGGGCGGCGGTCAATGAAGCGCGCGACCTCGCAATCGCAATCTGCTCTTAAGCGAACCGGGGATGACTCGCGTCCGCTGCGCCCCGGCACCGCCGTTTGGCAAAATCGTCCCTTGTATTTTTGCGGGGTCGGTTCAGTGTGACACTGTCTGAAATTCTTCGGGCCAAGCGAAAGCCGAATTATGAATCTACACAAGGTCAGCCAAGCCACGTTCAACCGTTTTCTACAGCTGTGCTCCGGTGCGCTCCTGTTCGCGGCTTGCGCCCGGGACGCGCACGCGACCGCGATCACCTGGACGAACCTTAACGGCGGGCTGTGGAGCCAGGCCACCAACTGGAATCCGAACCAGGTGCCCGGAATTTCCGACACCGCGCTCATCACCCAGAGCGGCACCTACACCGTGACGCTGGACGTGGCCGCCACGGTCAACAGCCTGACGCTCGGCGGTGCCAGCGGACAGCAGCGGTTGACCAACTCCGCCAGCAGCCTCACGATCAACGGTGCCTCCACGAACAACGCCAACGGCGTGCTGGATCTGGCCGGCGGCACTCTCAATGGGCCTGGCATATTCCAGAACAATGCCGGCGCGGTCCTGAACTGGATTGGCGGGGATATTAACGGGCCGGTGACGGTGGCGAGCAACGGGGTGGTGAACATCGGCGGGGCCGGCACGCGCAACCTGTATAACGCGCTGACCAACCGCGGCACGGTCAACTGGACCAACGTGACCCTGCGCGTGTGGAACTATCCCCTTACTTACTACGGCGTGATCGACAACCAGGTAGGCGCGCTGTTCGACGTGAAATCGGATCAACTGATCAACAATGCTTACGGCTCCGAGGTTTTCACCAACAGCGGCACCTTCCGCAAGTCGGCCGGCGCCGGTGCCACCACCATCGCCGTGGCTTTCGACAACACCGGGACGGTGCAGGTGCAGAGCGGCACGCTGAACCTGAATGGCGGCGGCTCGGTGGGCGGCAGCTACAGCGCGGCGAACGGCACCAGCCTGTTGCTGAACGGCGGCAGTTTTGTGGAGAGCGGCACGCCCACCTTCACCGGCCCGGGGCTGTGCCAGTTGACGGGCGGTTCGCTGACGCTGACCACCGACACGATCAGCGGGCTGACGCTGGCGGGCGGGAGTCTTTACGTGGCGCCGAGTTTTCAGGGCGGCAGCATCACCAACCTGACCCTCGGCGGGGCGTCGCTTTACAGCACGAACTTTTACGGGCCGGTGACGGTGGCGAGCAACGGGGTGGTGAACATCGGCGGGGCCGGCACGCGCAACCTGTATAACGCGCTGACCAACCGCGGCACGGTCAACTGGACCAACGTGACCCTGCGCGTGTGGAACGACGGCGGCACCTACCGGGGCGTGATTGACAACCAGGCCGGGGCGCTGTTCGACGTGCAGTCCGATCAGTTGCTCAACAATGCCTACGGCGAGGTCTTCACCAACAGCGGCACCTTCCGCAAGTCGGCCGGGGCCGGCACCACCACCCTCGCCGTGGCCTTCAACAACACCGGGACGGTGGATGGAGCAATGGGGTTGATCATTTTCAGCGGCGGCTTCACTTCCGCCGTGAGTAGCGAACTTCGCTTTACACTCAGCGGTGTCGGTGTGGGCACCGGCTTTGGGCAAGTCCGCTTTGCCACCGCGACCCCGCTCAACGGCCGCCTGTCCGCGCAGGTGGCCAACGGCTTCAACCCGCCGCCGGAAACGCGCTACAAGGTGATCACCGCCGGGTTGGGTTCGCTGCCGCCAACCATCAGTCGCATCGCAGGCAATGGCTACGTGCTGGATTACTTCAAGAGCCTGGACACCTTCACCTTCGTGACGGATACGGCAAACCTCGTGTTGCCGCCGCTGTTGCGGCCGCTGGTAACCCCCACCGGCACTTGGAGTGTGCTAATCCAAGGACCGCCCGGCCTCGCCTACCGGGTCGAGGCGACCACCAGTTTCTCCCCGACCAACTGGAGCACGCTGTTCACCACGAACGCACCCACCGGCATCGTCGAGTTTTTCCTCAACGATTTCCCATCCTACCCGAAACGTTTCTACCGCGCCGTCGCCCAATGACCGGCCAGGGTTAAAGGTCACCGCGCGCCCCTCGACGCAGGCGCAAGGCTTGCCGTAACAGACGCAGGTCCGCTCGCGGAGCGGTGCCGTCTCGTAATCGTAATCTTGATCTCGATCTTTATCCGCCGCCGGAGATTATGACGATGATTGCGGGCACGACCATGAACCCGCCCGCCCGCCGGTTTTGCGCTCACCGCTTTTCCAAAACCGGCTGATGAAAGGCGGGGATCAATGGCGACCCGCCCTTGATGGCTTCCTCCGCGCGCTGCCGGTAACTCTCCATGAGCTTGCGGTTGAAATACTCCGTGTCCATGACCGCCGAGTCCAGGGTGACACCGGGGCCGCGCTTTTCTGATCGGAAAAGCCGGCCGAACAACCGGTTGGTCGAAAGCCCGTTGGAACTCCCCGAGAAACCGTCCGCACTCCACACGATGGACTCCATTCTCACCGCGTCGGGGCCAGGCCGGACTGACAACACCGGGGGCGAGTCACCCAGAAGCGTCTTGATCTTCTCCAAGTCCACCAGCGGCGCGCGGATCAGCAGCAGTCCAATCCGGTCCTTGTAATAGGCGGCATTGGGTGGTTCGAGCAGCACGCCATTCCTGGCAAAGAGCAGACGCATCAGGCGGAGATTCGTCGAGACATGGTCCGCCTCGCCGGGATGCCCCGCCAGCTTCGCGAGCGACTCGGGTGAAAGGTCGTATTGGTGGAAGTAGAGTTCCGGCTTGGCCGTCACATTCGTCGCCGGCGACAACTCGGCGGCCGAGGCGACGCCCGCACTCACGCAAAGGATGGCGAGCAGGGTTCTCATGGTCGGACGTTTGATGGACGGAAATTGCAGCGGCTGACGGTGTCGGCAGAAGAACAAATCCCGCCCGGCCACGAAAGGAAATTTTTCCGGCAGTCGCCGACGGCTGGTGCATTTTTCCGCCGCTGGTCAAATCCCGCCAGCGCCGCCCGAAGCCGAAAACTGCTGGAAAATTTATTCGCCGGCGCCAACCCGCTGCAAACAAAGGCGATTGCTTGTTTGGATGAATTGCTTTCAACGCATGGCACGGGCGTAGCTAAAGAGCGCCGAGCCGTGTGGCTCTCTGTAAAAAATCCACCCCTAAACGCGGGAAGCACTGCTGCAAAACACATGAAGAAAGTTGAAGCCATCATCAAACCCTTCAAGCTCGACGAAGTCAAAGACGCCCTCGGCGACATTGGCATCGAAGGCATGACCGTGACCGAAGTCAAAGGCTTCGGCCGGCAAAAGGGACACACCGAAATCTACCGTGGCAGCGAATACACGGTGGATTTTCTACCCAAGATCAAGATCGAACTCGTCCTCGCTGACGGGCAGGTCGAAAACGCCGTGGCCACGATCATCAAGGCCGCGAAGACCGGCAAGATCGGCGACGGCAAGGTGTTCGTCTCCTCCGTCGAGCAGGTCATCCGCATCCGCACGGAAGAAAAAGGCGAAGCCGCTGTTTAACCCACCCTCGACGCGAACACACACTCCCTTATCACGATGAAAAAACTGCTCCTCCTTTCGATGCTCACCGCGCTGGTGGGCTTCGCCACTCCGCTCTTCGCCGCCGATCCGCCGGCCGCCCCCGCCGCCCCCGCGGCGCCGGCCGCCCCGGCCGCGCCGAAACTGAAAGACCCCAGCGTCGAGGAACGCCTCGCCGATCTCGAGGCCTACGTCGGCAACGGTGCGCGCGGCAACGTCGCGAACACCAACCTCGCCACCAAAATCGGCGGCCCCGGCCCCGGTCACAACGCGTTCCAGATGGTCTCGGCCGCGCTGGTGCTGTTCATGACCCTGCCGGGCCTCGCGCTCTTCTACGGCGGTCTCGTCCGCAAGAAGAACGTGCTGTCCGTCATGGCGCAATGCCTTGGCATCGCCGGCCTGGTCACCATTCTGTGGTGGCTGTGCGGCTACAGCATGGCCTTCCACAGCGGTTCGCCGTTCTTCGGCAACTTCGACTGGAAGTTCCTGCGCGGCGTGGACTCCAATCCGAACACGGACTACGGCGCGTGGGTTTCCCACAACGTTTACTCCATGTATCAGCTCATGTTCGCCATCATCACCCCGGCGCTGATCGTCGGCGCGATTGCGGAGCGCATGAAGTTCTCGGCGATCCTGCTGTTCGTCGCGCTGTGGATGTTCGTGGTTTACTTCCCGCTCGCGCACATGGTGTGGGGCGTGGACGGCTACATGAACGGCGTGTGGAACGCGGACGCGAAGATCAAGGCGATTGATTTCGCCGGCGGCACCGTGGTGCACATGTCGTCGGGCTGGTCGGCGCTCATCCTCTGTTTGATCCTCGGCAAGCGCATGGGCTTCGGCAAGGAATCGATGTCACCGCACAGCATGACGATGTGCATGATCGGCACGGGCATGCTCTGGGTCGGCTGGTATGGTTTCAACGCCGGCAGCGCCGTCGCCGCCGACAATGTGGCCGCCAACGCCTTCACCACCACGACCATCGCCACCGCGGTCGCGTCGTTCGTGTGGCCGATGGCCGAGTGGCTGTTCCGCGGCAAGCCGAGCATCCTCGGTTTCTGCTCCGGTGCCGTCGCCGGTCTGGTGGTCATCACGCCCGCGTGCGGGTTTGTGGACGTGAGCGGCTCGGTGATCATCGGCATCTGCGCCGGACTCGTGCCGTTCTTCGCCTGCTGGAAGCTCAAGTCCTGGCTCGGCTATGACGACGCGCTCGACACGTTCGGCGTGCACGCCATCGGCGGAACCATGGGCGCGCTGCTCACCGGCTTCCTCGCCACGGCCAACAGCAGCAACTCGAACATCGTCAGCAACCTCGCGGACGTGGGCGGCAAGCTCGAACTCGCCAACCCGGCGACCAAGAACGGTCTGGCCAAGCTCGTCGCCAACGGCGGCCTCTGGGTCGAACAGGTCAAGGCCATCGGCGTCACGCTCGTCCTCGCGGTCGTGGGAACGGTGATCATCGCCTACGTCGTGAAGGCCGTCATCGGTCTGCGCCCGACTGAGGAAGTCGAATCCCTCGGTCTGGACCTCGGCGAACACGGCGAAGAGGGCTACCACAGCTGAGCGAGCCCCGCGCTCGCGCGATTCAGTTCGCCGTGCCAATAAGCGCCGCCAGTGAGCGGCGGTTGGCACGGCGAATTTTGTTCTTCCAACAAGAATACCGAAGTTGAACCACGGATAGACACGGATGACTGCGAGTTGAAAGGCAACGCGCCGGGCCGTCCGCGTTTCGGTGAGGAAGAAAGAGAATCGGCCCGGCCCGGTCTTGATTTTATCCGTGTCCATCCGTGGTTCTCCAATTCCCACTTCGGAGTTCGGATTCAACTCACCTCGATGACCAGCGCCGTGGTGTTGTCGCGCCCGCTGTTCGCCACCGCCACGGTCACAAGTTGCCTCGCCGGATTGTCCGGAGCGTCCGCCGCCGGATCAGCGCGCAGCATTTCCTCAAGCTGGCGGTCGTAGAGCCCTTCGATCACGCCGTCCGTGCAGAGGAGGAAGCGGTCGCCCGGCTCGCAACCCACCGCGCCAACCTGCGGGTCCACGAACTGGTTGCCGCTGCCCAGCGCCTTCTGGAGCGCATTGCGCCGGGGATGGGTGCGGGCCTCGCGTTCGTTGAGCTGGCCGTTGCGGAAGAGCCAGCCGACGTGCGTGTCGTCCTCGCTGAGTTGGCGGATGCCGCCGCGCGCGGGCAGATAGTAGATGCGGCTGTCGCCGACGTGGCCGAAATACATCCACCCCGGCGTGAACCAGCAAAGGCTCAACGTGGTCTGCATCCCGGCGGTTTCCTCGTAGCTGTCGCCCACGAACACCAGCGCGCGGTGGATCTGGAGGAAAAGTTCGGAGAGCACGTCGGCGAAGCCGGCCTCCAGTCCGGCGGCGCTTTGCCGGTAGGAGCGCGGGAGGAGCGTGGTGATTTTTTCCACGGCGATCCGGCTGGCGTATTCGCCGGCCTTCGCGCCGCCCATGCCGTCGCTGACGGCGAACGCGAAATCCGAGCGACTGATCGAGGCCTCGCCGGCTTTGCCGAGGTGATGCACCTCGCGCGCGTCGAACTGCAGGCCGAGGAAGGCGTCCTCGTTGTTGGGCCGGACCTTGCCGCGGTCGGTGTGACCGGACCACTTCAGGCGTTGCGCGGCGGCGCTGCGGGACTTGTCCATGATGTCGTGCGGTTACTCGAACCCCGGGAGGATGGTGGCAAACTCGAAATCAATCACGCAAAAGCGTCCGTCGCTCTGCCGGTAGGTGACGTTGCGGATGTCGGGATCGTCGTGGCGCACGCCGTGGGTCTCCAGTTCGGCGAAGAGGGCGCGCCGGCGTTCGTCGTCGAGGTGCTGGACGCGGGAGCCGCAGTTGGTCGTGATGATCCGCAGTTTGTGCGCGTTGGCCTCGATCAGTTTCGGCACGAAGGGGCAGCCGCGCGCGGCGAGGAAACGCAGAACCTGCACCTCTTTGGCGAAGCGCGCCGCCGCATCGGGCCCGTGGTAGGCCTTGATCACCTTCCCGTCGAAGGTGAGGTTCACCGTCGCCCGGAGCGTGTCCTTCACTTTGAGCATAAAATCGCAGCGCGCACCGCGGCGATGGACGCGCCGGTGGCGGGAATCTTCAAACACAAAATGGCTTTGCGCGGCGGATCGCTGGCCGCGGTGAGCAATTCTGCCCACGGCGAAAAAAACGGCGCAGCCATTGTCGGTGCCGGAGGTGCGCCGGGAATTTTCCCCAACTCATCATCGCCCTGTCAGCGGCGGCTTTCGTGAGCGTTGGAGCCGACGGCCGAGCAAAATTCTTGCACGGTGGCACCGGCCCTGCTGAACTTCGCGGACACGGTCGGAGCTGCATTCATCGATGCAGTTTCGCCGTGAAAATTGTTAATCCAAAAACTCACAACGCACATGGCGAAATACAAACTCGAATACCTCTGGCTCGACGGCTATGAACCCGTCGCGAACATCCGCGGCAAAACCCAAGTGAAGGAATTTGCGAGCTTCCCCAAACTCGAAGAACTCCCGATGTGGGGCTTCGACGGCAGCTCGACCCGTCAGGCTGAGGGCCGCACCTCGGATTGCATGCTCAAACCCGTCGCGGTTTATCCCGACACGACCAAGAAGAACGGCGCGCTGGTCATGTGCGAAGTCATGATGCCGGACTGCAAGACGCCGCACCCGAGCAATGCCCGCGCGGGCATCCTGGATGATCCGGGTGCCTGGTTCGGCTACGAGCAGGAATACTTTCTTTACAAGGACGGAGCACCGCTGGGCTTCCCGCCGGGCGGCGGCTTTCCCCCGCCGCAGGGTGAATACTACACCGGCGTCGGCTACAAGAACGTCGGCTGCATCGCGCGCGAAATCGTGGACACGCACCTCGACCTTTGCCTCGACGCGGGCATCAACCACGAAGGCATCAATTCCGAAGTGGCCAAGGGCCAGTGGGAGTTCCAGATCTTCGGCAAAGGTTCCAAGAACGCGGCCGACCAGATGTGGGTGGCGCGCTACCTCATGATGCGCCTCTGCGAGAAATACGGCGTGGACATCAACTGGCATTGCAAGCCGCTGGGCAAGGACGTGGATTGGAACGGCTCCGGTATGCACTCCAACTTTTCGACCACCCACATGCGCGAAGTCGGCGGCAAGGAATACTTCGAGGCGCTCATGGCGGCGTTCGACAAATACAAGAACGAGCACATCGCCGTGTATGGCCCGGACAATCACCTGCGCCTGACCGGCCTGCACGAGACGCAGTCCATTGACAAGTTCAACTACGGCGTGGGCAATCGCGGTGCCTCCGTCCGCGTGCCCCACAGCTACGTCAACAACAACTACCGCGGCTATCTTGAAGACCGCCGTCCCAATTCGCAGGGCGACCCCTACAAGATCGCCAGCCGCATCCTCCAGACCATCGCCACCGTGCCGCTCACCGGCGGCAAGAAGGCTGGCAAGAAATAATCACGGCTCACTTCGCCGAGGACAGAAGCCAGGGGAATCGAAAACGAACCGGCGCGGACACAGGTCCGCGCCGGATTTTTTTTCAGACTCACCCGCCATCAGGTGATGAAATTTTACGCAAAGACGCAAAGGCGCAAAGACGCCAGTGCAGAAAGGCCGGATCGCTTCGCCAACGCTCGCTCAATCAAAGGGGAGATCCGCACGCAGGCAGCGTGAGTTCCGTTCCCCATTGCGACTTTGCGTCTTTGCGCCTTTGCGTTAAAAAAAAATTCCACCCCAACTGCGGCGTTACGGCCAAGCCGTGTGCGCGCTCCCGGCTTGCCCCGCGCCCTGCGTTTCCCCCACACTCCGCCGGATGAAACAAACCATCGTCACCTTGGATTTGGAAGGCGTGCTCGTCCCCGAAATCTGGATCGCCGTCGCCGAGAAGACGAAAATTCCCGAACTCCGCCGCACCACGCGCGACGAGCCGGATTACGACAAGCTGATGAAGGCGCGGCTCATGATCCTCGACCAGCACGGGCTGAAGCTCTCCGACATCCAAGACGTGATCGGCACGCTGCGGCCGCTGCCGGGTGCGCTGGAGTTTCTGCGCGAGCTGCGCGCGAACTGGCAGGTCATCATCCTCTCCGACACCTTCGAGCAGTTCGCCCAGCCGCTCATGCGCCAGCTCGAATGGCCCACGCTCTTCTGCCACCGGCTCATCGTCGAGCACGACCGCATCACGAACTACCAGCTCCGCCAGCCCGACCAGAAAAAGAAATCCGTCGCCGCGCTCAAGGCGCTGAACTACTTCGTCATCTCCGCCGGCGATTCCTACAACGACACCTCGATGCTGCTCGAAGCGAACGTCGGCTTCCTCCTCCACGCGCCCGACAACGTGAAGCGCGACTTCCCGCAACTCAAGGCGCTGGAGAATTATCCGGACCTGCTGGCCGAAATCCGCGCGGCGGCGAAGGGGTGAAGTTTTTCCCGAAGTATTCAGTGTTCAGTATTCAGAAAGCGCACCTCCCAACCCGGACGACTGAACACTGAATACTTTCCCCTTCCGTCACGCCTCCGCCCGCGACTCGCGGCCCGGAAAATCCCGCACCGGCGAAAATCCGTCTTGACTTATTTTGGCGAAGGTCCAAAAACGCCTCCGCAAGCCATGAAAGGATTCTCGACAACTGAGGTGTTGTCTGCGTTTCAAAACCGCGCAACCGCGCAACCGCGCAACCGCGCAACCGCGCAACCGCGCAACCGCGCAACCGCGCAATAGTGCCGGCGCGGCGATGGCCGCAAGTCTCTCGATCGATTTCCGCAACGACCCCAGGCTGCCCTTCCCGGCAGCCTTTTTGTTTCCGGGCGACGGCCGGCAAAAGGCCCTTTCAACCGCCGAAGGTTTTCGCCCTTCGGCCCGCACTTTTTGCCGGCCCGGCCACGACCTTGTCCGGCTCGCGGGCAATTCTCTCCGCCACGGACATGGTTTTATCCGCGGCGGACATTCGCGTGTCCGGCACGGACATAAGCCGGTCCGCCACGGACCTTCTCATCTCCAGCCCGGACTTAACCTTCTCCACGCCGGAGATGACCTTTCCCATGGCGGACAAAACCTTGTCCGCTTCGGACAAGGTTATTTCGCCCCGGACAAAACCTTTTCCGAGACGGAGAAAGCCTTGTCCGAGGCGGACAAAGTTATCTCCACGGCCCAAAAACGCGCGAAAAGGCCGGAAAAGGAACTTTTCCACCGCGAAACGCCCGTCAACCGGCGGCCGGACGCCTTTTTCCCACCCGGAAAGGCCGGGACTGGCAGCCGCACCCGGGTCCCCGCGCTCAACCTTCAACCCTCCACCCTCCACCTTGACCGATGCCCACTCCCCTCACTTGGAACGGCACCCACCCGGACGGCACCCCTCTTCGCTGGGGGGATCCTGGCCTCGTCTGGGGCGGTAATGTTCCTGAACCTCAACCCCACAAAAAAATGAGCACCCTCCGAGTCCTCCTTGGCTTCGTCAACGCGCCCGACCATTTCCTTGAGGAAACGGCCGGCGCCGTCATTGACAACCTCTACGGCAAGCCCGCCTTCCCCACCCCGCCCGTGACGAAGGTCGCCTTGCAAGCGGGCCTGACCGCCTTCACCGACGCCATCGCCGGGCAGGCACAGGGCGGCACCGCGGCGACGGCCGATAAAAACAACAAACGCGACGCGCTCGTGGCCCTGCTGCGCCAACTCGCCGCCTACGTGCAGGACAAGTCCGGCGGCGATCTGGCCACGCTGCTCGGCAGCGGCTTCGAGGCGGTGAGCACCAGCCGCGCGAAACAGCCGCTGCCCAAGCCGCAGATTGCGGAAATCAACAACGGCAACTCCGGCCAGTTGCTCGTCAAGGTCAAGCCCGTGCCCAACGCGAAGTGCTACGAGGGACGCTACGCGGCCCTCGGCGCGGGCGGGGCGGCCGGGCCGCTGCAAAACGCGGGCCTCTTCACCAACTCGCGCGCGATGCCCGTCAACGGCCTGACGCCGGGCACGATGTATCGCTTCGAGTTCCGCGCCGTCGGCGGCACCACCGGCTACAGCGATTGGAGCGACGCCGTGAGCCACATGAGCATGTAAGGCGGGCGCACCCACGGAACCATGCACCGGCGGATACAATTGGCGGCGGCGGTTGGCACAGTGGTCGCCGGCTTGGTGGCGGTGTCCCTCCGTTCCCAGGTTTTGCCGCCCACCGACCCGGCCAAGCCGCCATCGCTCTGGACCAACGCCAATGTCAGCCGCGTCAAGCTTGCGACCGGCATCACCACCGACAAGGCAAAGCGCGACATCCAAGGAGCCGGCGTCGGTGTGTTTGGCACTGAGGACTCGCTGCCATTCAGTCACCGGCAACTCCATGGCGACGGAGAGGTCGTCGCCCGCGTGACGCTCGCCAAGGACGCCGTGGGTCTCGCCAAGGCCGGGGTGATGATTCGCACGAGCCTGGAGCCCGACTCGGCGTGCGCCGCGCTCTCCGTCACACCCACCAACGGGATCGCGTTCCAGTGGCGCGCGCGCGCCGCCGAGCCGGCCGTGACGGAAATTTTCCGCGTGCCGCACGGCATGGATTCGACCAACCGCGTCTGGAAACTCAAGCCGTCGGGAATGTGGACGGGCGCGGGCGCGAAGGAAACCACCCTCAGCCCCGCGGTGAATCTGGCGGGCCGGGGGTATTGGCTCAAACTCGTCCGCAAAGGCGGCGTCATCAGCGCGTGGTGTTCGGCGGACGGAAAGGATTGGAAATGGCTCACCTCGCAGCAAATTGAAATGCCCCGCCGCGCGTTCGTGGGCGTCGCGGCGAGCAGTCATTTTTTCAACCAGCAAACTTCCGCCAAGTTCACCGGCCTCAAGGTGAGTTCCCTGCCCGCGGAAGCCACGGTGGCGGCCACGCCGGGAACCGGCACGGGACTCCGCGCGTTTTACTTCGACCTGCCAAAAAACACGATGATCGAACGCCTCAGCCCGGCCGTGGATGTCAACTGGTCCGCCAAGCCGCCGCTGGCGGAGTTGACCAAGGGTGCCTACTCCGTGCGCTGGGCGGGCTTCCTCGAACCGCAATTCACGGAGACGCATTCCCTTTATCTCGAAGCGCGCGGCAAGGTCCGCCTCTGGATCGGCAACCGCAAAGTGATCGAGCAATGGGACGCCGCGCCGGAGGGCGAACTGCGCGCCACGTTCAACTTCGAGGCGGGAAAAAAGTATCCCATCAAGCTCGAATACGCCGACGAGGGCAAAGGTTCGCGCGTGAAGTTGTCGTGGAGCAGCCCCTCCATTCCCAAACAGGTCGTCCGGCAGTCGCAACTTTATCCGCCGCGGCCGGAGACGCCGAACCCCGCCCTCGCCGCGCTGAAGGAACAAGCCGACGCGATCAAGCTTCCCTCGCCGTGGCAGCACGCGGATCTCGGACGAACCGCCGCGCCGCGTTCGGTGGCGAGTGTCAGCGGCAGTCTGCGGATCGAGAGCGCCGGCTTCGATGTCGGCGGCAACGCCGACTCGGCCAGCTACGTCTGGCAGCCGTGGAGTGGCGACGCGGAACTCATCACCCACGTCGAGCAGGACGCCGTGGACAGCCCGCTGGGCCGCGCGGGCGTGATGATCCGGGAAGGCCTCGCGGCGGACGCGCCCTTCGTCTCGCTCACGGTGAGCATCAGCGGCGGCGTGCGCTTTGAGCATCGCCGCACGGCCTCGTCGCCGGTGGACATCGGGCAAAAAATTTCCACGAGCGACCCGTGGGTGCGCCTGCTCCGGCGCGGGCCGAACTTCACCGCGTATTCCTCGCCCGACGGGACGAACTGGAACTGGCGCGGGAAGTTGAGCGTGCCGATCCCGCCGGAGGTGCTCGTCGGCGTCGTCGTCTGGGTAGAAGCGCAGCACAGCGAGGAATACGATTTCCACCTCCTCAGCGCGGGCGGGGCGCGCGTGTGGTTCGATGGGAAGTTGGTGATTGACGAGTGGAAGGCGCACTCGCTGCGGGAGAAGAAGGCGCGCGTCAACCTGTTGGAGGGTCATCGCTACGCGCTGCAAGTCGAATACCACGCGGGTGCCGCCGCCCAACTGCGCCTGCTGTGGAGCGGGCCGCACACGCCGTTGCAGCCCATCCCGCAATCGCAGCTTTACTCACCGAGCCATAAAAACTTCACCGACCTCGAAGACAAGGACCACGACGGCATCCCCGACGCGTGGGAGGTGGCGCACGGACTGAATCCCTTCGACGCCAGCGACGCCAAGGCCGATCCGGACGGTGACGGCTTGACGAATCTTGAGGAGTATCTCGCCGGCACCGACCCGCATAACCCGGACACCGATGGCGACGGGTTGCCGGATGGCTGGGAGGTCAAGCACGGCTTGAATCCGCTCGACCCGACGGATGCCCGGAAAGACTTCGACCACGACGGCCTGACCAACTTGGAGGAATATCTCGCCGGCACCGATCCGCGCAATCCCGACTCCGATGGGGACGGGCTTTCCGATTACCTTGAGGTTCGCGAAATGGGCAGCGACCCGTTGACGCGCGACACGCTGGGCGTCAAGACGGTGGCGGAAGTCAGCGGCGCAAAAACCATTTCGACGCTGGGCCGGTGGAAGGCGGAGGGCGAAACCATTCACGCCGAGGACCGGCGCGGCGCGGTGGAGTATCTGCTCAATGTGCCGGAGGCGGACATGTTCCGGCTGCAAATCACGGGCGGCTCTTTCATTCGGCGCGATGCCAACCGCGACTTCCAGCTTTTGGTTTCCGTGGATGGCGAATATTTGGCCCGCTCGATTTTGACCGCGCCGCCGGAGGGCGTCGGCGAGGTGAACACTTACACCCCGTGGCTGCGGGCCGGCGAGCATCGCGTCCGCATCTATTGGAACAACGTCGCCTCCTATCGCTCGCTCGAACTCGCGGCCATTCGCCTGCAATCCATCAAGGGCATTCGCGTGAACGCCAGCGGCGTGAGCGAGTGGGTCGAGAAGCGGCTGCGATACCTCTGCTCCGTGGACGCGAATGAAAAGGGAACCGTCGCCAGTCTGGTTTCGCCCGCGTGCCTCGAAGGGCGCGGCGGCTACCTGAGCATGATGGGGATTTCAGACGGCCTCGTTCCGCAGGCGGGAGCAGGCTCGCGCTGGTTCGCCGCCGCGCCCTTAAAAGCCGGACAGGAAAGCACCGTAGTCTGCTCGTTCCAGAATGGAGGATTGATTCTGACCAACCGCGTCGTCTGGCGTCCGGTCAACCTGCTCAACGCGGGCGATCTCGTGATTCGCAAAGGCGACGCGCTGCTCTTCACCGCCGCGCCGCAAACCGAGGCGAAAGGCAAAGCGCGCATCGAAATCGCGGGGTCCGGCTCTCAGGAGGTCGCGGGCGGCGAGCCGGTTCCGCATCAGTTCGATCAAACGGGCGACTTCGCGGTGAGTGCGTCCTTCTTTTCTTCAGACGGCTCTACGACCAGCCGGAGCATCACCGTGAAAGTGATCGAGGCGTCCTTCGGCGCGGCCCCGGCGGCATGGGCGGGCAAATCGCGGTTGTGGGGCACGCCGGATGTTCCCTCCAGCGCGGTCATTGAAGCGGACCCGCGCGCGACCTTGGAGCCGATGGCGGACGCGACTGCGGACGCGGCGCAATGGAGACTCACCGTGGACGCGCCGGAACCGCGCGGCCTCGTGGCGCGCGCGGGCACCAACGGCCCCATCGCCACCGCCACGTCTGCCGACGGCTTCCAGATCCACGCCAGCTCGCGGGTTTATCTCCGCCTCATGAAAACGTATCCCGACGGCAGCGAGCTGATCGAGATGGGCCTCGTGGTTCACCCGATCCTTCCCAACGTGGTTGTGCGGGTGGGCGTTCACGTCGGCGGCGTGACGTTCGACGACGGCACGGTGACGAAGGATTTGCGCGCGCCGGATTTTGACGAACTCGGGCAGGCGTCGGTGCGTTTGCTCAAGCCCAAGAGCGCCAAGACCAGCGTCTGCCATCGCATCACCGCGTGGCAGGGCGATATGTTCCTCGGCGAATTCTGGTCCACCGACGAGGACGGTCTATGAGGGCAAAGGTTGTCATTTCGACTTTGCTCGTCGCCCTCCTGCTGGCGGGCGTCCTGGTCTGGCGGGCCGCTGACCACCGCGAGCCGCGCCCGGCGGGGGGAGCGGTCGTCGCGGTTTCCAACGGCGTTCCGTCCACGGTCGCGCCGCCAGCGGTGTTGAAGCCTGCCGCGACGAATCCCGCAGTCGCCGCCCAGCCGCCGATGCGGCCCGCTCCCGTCCCCGCCGCCATCCGGCCCATCGTTGCGGACCAGTTGCACTTCATCGAGCGTCTTGCCGCCGTCAAGAAAATCAGCGGGCGCGAGTTGTCGCCGGCCGAGGTCAAGGCGCTGCTCGGATTTCTCCTGAACAAGGCGCCCGGCACGCCCGGCGAGTTGATGGTCGAGGCGGCGGTCAAGAACGAGGTGCTCAACCGGCTCGTGCTCGGCGTCCGCCCCCTGGACGGCCTGACGGACGTGCTGATCGCCCTCCACCACGACCGTGAGCAGGACGCGGTGATGCGCGATTACGCCATCCAGCATTTGATCGTGCTCCACGAGCGCCTGCCCGCCGCCAATAGCGCGGAGCGGGAAAAGATCGAGCTCGTGTTGTGGGAGGCGCTCGCCGAGAAGGATTCGAGCATCGCCGGGACGGCGCTGCTCGGTTTGCACAACCTCGCCTTGGGTGGCGCGCAACTCGACACTACCCGGCTCGGCGAGGACGCCGTGGCGCTGGCGCGGGACGAGAGCGCGGGCGAGTTGGCGCGGATCACCGCCTTGCAGGTCTGCGCCGGTCGCGGGCTGGCGGAGGCGCTGCCCTCGGCCACCGCGCTGGCCGGCGGTGCGCCCACGGTGCCGCTGCAAATCTCCGCCATCGCGGCGCTGGGCCGCCTCGGCTCCGCCCGTGATCTGCCCGCGCTCACCGAACTGGCCGGCGGGACCAACGCGCGGCTGCAACCCGCCGCCCGAACGGCCCTCGCCACTTTGCGCCAACGCCTCGCCAGTCCGGACGCCCCGGCTCCCTCGCGCAACTGAACCCTTGGCATGAACGCAAAACGCTCCATATTGTTCGCCGTGACTGTGAGCCTCATGTTCCTTTCCGGCCTCGGCACGCGGGGCGCGGAGAACACGCCTCCCACGGTGTGGGAATGTTGCGTGCAGCCGCTGGTCACGATCGGCACCGGCATGACCCTCAGCCCCGCCCCAACGGCCACCAATTCGGGGTATGCCGCAATCACCTGCGTGGGCAATCCGATCACCGCCAGCGGCGCGGGCGCCGTCGTCCTGCGCGAAGGCGTCGGATGTGAGTTTTACGTCATTCTCGGCGGCCTGCTCATCCCCACCGGCCAAACCAACGTCGTCTCGGTCGTGAGCAATGATTTTTCCTGGAGTGCGAAGATTGGAGCCGACTTGCTGGCCGGGGATGTCGGAGCGAACGCCACGTTCACCTCCACCAACGGAACCGCCGGCACGTTCACCTTCTATCTCGGAGATCCTTACCTCAGCCCCACCAACACCCCATGCGTCGCCGCGACCCCCCCTACCAACTCCGTCTCCCGCGATTTCGCCTTCGTTGCGGTGGGGTCGGTGGTGCCCGTCGGCGCCACGCCGTTCAGCACGGGCGACACCAATCCCAACATCCACGATTTCTTCTTCCCGGAGCCGGGCCCCACCAATCTCACGGTGATCGTCACCCCGGATCCGCCGCTTAACGCCGAGTGGCTGCCGGCCTGCTGGTCCGTCGTCGGAGATTCACTGGTCACCAACGTCAATCCGACCAACCTCATCATCAACGCTTCCACCGCCGGCGTTTACACGGTCACGGCGACCGCCGGCATCTCGACCAACATCGCCCGGATTTTCGTGGGCGGGGCGAATATCGCGGGCCTGGAGTTCACCACCGATCACAAGCTGCTGCTCGACAACACCAACGACTGCTCCGCAAATGGAAACCGTTACCTAAAGCCGGAGTGGCTGCCGGGCCGCACTCCGCACCCCAATGCGCCCATCAGCCAGACCAAGAACACCCCGGTCACCGTCAAGCTAGACTTGGTCATCGGCCCGGGGGTGGTGAACGCACCGTATGTGCTGACCGGCACGGGACCGGCGGCCCACCTTTCGTTCTCGAACAGCGGCACGATCAGTTCTGGCGGCAAGTCCATCACCATGACGGCCCCCACTCCGTTGCCGAACATGGTGAAGGCCAACGCGGGCGGCTC
Source organism: Verrucomicrobiota bacterium (assembly GCA_016199935.1). GTDB lineage: Bacteria > Verrucomicrobiota > Verrucomicrobiia > Limisphaerales > JACQFS01 > JACQFS01. The sequence continues at coordinate 12,338 of JACQFS010000044.1, read as the reverse complement.
GATCTCGTGGAACCTCGCCTTGGACCCCAGTTTCGTGCCCTCGGGCTGGCCGAGCACATTCTCAACCGCCACCGGGCCACACAAAATTTACGTGACTGCGGGAACCCCTGTTGACGTGAACGGCACTCCGACGGAATTCCGTATCAATAAGGTAACCACCGTTTGCGATGGAAATAGTAACGCGCAATCCTGCGCCACAAACCTCCACGCGCAGCAAATTGGCTATGATGCGAGCAGACCTCACCCAAACAACATTTGGGAGATGGTTTGCGCGAACCCTAGCTGGCAGTGCATTGATTACGCTCGTCTGCAAAAAGTGCAGCACACTCTCTTGGGATGGCCCGGAGGCGATGTCATTGGCGTGTTCCCCCGTTTCCAAACAAACGCAATCGAAGCGGCGTGGAATGAAGCAGCTACGAATTTTCCGAACGGTAGCCAACTGACGACTAACTTCTTACTAACTATTCCTTCTCCTCCGTCAACCAACGTCGTTACAGCTTACATGATGTTTTTAGACACAAATGGAATAGGCAATAATTTTGAAGGCTGTTTCAAACTAACTGCAGACGGCATCAGCAGGTATTACGCTGGCGGATCGCGCATATTCACCAGTCCGCTCAATTGCATGACAAGCATATGTAAAAAAACATTTTGGGGTGTAGAAGTATTGTATAACGGAACCAACGCAACTCTCCCTGTAGGAGACATTGAAATCTGGCCTCTAGGGCCTTGAAATGACGTGAAAACTCTAATTCATAACTCCATTGCGTTTAGCATCGTGCTTTTGACAAGCGCCTCGGTTCGTGGCATTGAGCCGATCACTTTTACCCCTCCCCCTCAACTCGTGCGCGAATGGTCCCTCCGCCCTTTGGGGTTTGAGGGCACCTTCCTGCTCTCGGCTTCGTTCACCAACCGGCTAGACACGGTAACGCTGCAGAACGATGACGAAATTCGGCGAGCCATTGACAGCGCCACCGAGTGGAATCACCGGTTTCTCGGCGGGGCAACGCATGCCTGGTCGAAACCCGTTCTGCTAACCAACCTGTTCGGTGGCGAGGTCGCGATTCACAACAGCCAGAACCCGACGAATGACTGTGACGGGTTAGAATTTCGGTATCGGCTGAAAGACGAGGAAATCGTGATTCGGCAAACCGGTGGACGTTGGCTTTTGATGCTTGCCCGGCCCGGTATCCACGAGAGGAGCGCCAAGGAGCTTGCATCCATCGTCACGGCCGCCGCGGCGAAGTATTTGCCGGATTTTGCCGGGCAAGAAATGGTATGGTCCGAGCAAAAGGCCAGCTCTTTCTTTTTCACTGCCAAGATGAAGGAGGAGCCTAGAATAATGGACATGGATTGGAGAAACGGACTGGTGGCGGCGGTCACCACCAACACTCTGTGTCTTCTCTCTGGTAAACAATTGATTAACCCCGGTCCGAACAAAGGCGCCCCCTTATTCTCCGGGAAAAACTGGGATTATTTTTGGTTTAGCCCCAAACAGGACAAACGAGACGACGCCAATTCAAAGCCGAAACCAAAGGAGCCTTGAACGGGCCGAACCGGCGAAGTGGGAATTGATGTCCGTGAGGCGGAAGTCGCGGCCGGCGTGCGGATTCCTCCGTCATCTGCTCACCGCCGTAAGCCGGAAATCATCTTCGTTTGCATCCGTCCTCACGCCTCCGCCCTCGACTCCCGCCCCATCAAATCCATCACCGCCTGCTTCGGCGACTTGCCCTCGTAGAGCGCCGCGTGGACCTCGGCGATGATCGGTGTCTGCACCTTGAGCCGTTGCGCGAGCTGAAATGCGGAGCGCGCGGTGGGCACACCCTCGGCCACGGCCACCATGCTCGCGAGGATGTCCGCGAGTTTTTCCCCGCGACCGAAACGCTCGCCCAGCCCGCGGTTGCGGCTGTGTTTGGAAAAACAAGTCACGGTCAGGTCGCCGAGTCCGCTCAGGCCCGCGAACGTCTCCGGCTCCGCGCCGCACGCCACGCCCAGCCGGCGCATTTCCACGATGCCGCGCGTCACCAGGCTCGCCTTCGAGCTGTCGCCGAAACGCAGCCCGTCGCTCACGCCCGCGGCCAGCGCGATCACGTTCTTCAGCGCGCCACCCAACTCCACGCCGATGAGGTCCGTGCTCGTGTAAACGCGGCAGGTGATTCCGTGGAAGAGCGATTGCGCGAGCCGGGCCACCGCCTCGTCGCGGCTCGCCACCACGCAGGCCGTCGGCGCGCCGCGCGCAACCTCTGCGGCGAGCGTAGGCCCGGAGAGCGCGGCGATCTTCGCCCGCGGCGCGACCTGCGCGAGCACGCCGCTCATGGTCAGGCCGGTTTCAAACTCGATGCCCTTGGTCACGCTCACCACCGGGCCGGAAAAATTTTCGAGCGCGCCGCCCACTTCGCGAAACGCCTTCGACGGCACGGCCATGACCACGAACTCGGCGCCGCTGGCCGCCTTCGCGGCGTCGGCCTCGTAGTGCCAATCGGGCGGCAGCTCGACGCCCGGCAGATATTTTTCGTTGCGCGCCGTGCCCTGCATTTCGGCGAGGTGCTCCGCGGTGTGCCCCCAAAGCGTGATGGCGTGACCGTTGCCGGCGAGCAATTTCGCCAGCGCCGTCCCCCACGCGCCCGCGCCGATGACGGTGACCTTCACGCCGAACCTCCTTTCGTGTCGTCCGTCTTCTTCGCGCCGAAACGGTTCTCGGTGCCGCTGAGCAGCCGCTGAATGTTTGTCTTGTGTTTGTAAATGGCGAGCGCGGCCATCAGGCACGCCACGATCCGCTTCTCGATTGGATATGGAAAAATGAAAGCCGCCACGGGCAAAGCCGCCGCCCCCGCGATGGACGCGACCGAGACGTAGCGGGTCAGCGCGAGCAGCACCAGCCAAACGCCCAGCGCCACCGCGAGCGTCCAAGGCATGAGCGCGAGGAGCACGACGGCCGTGGTCGCGACGCCCTTGCCGCCTTTGAACTTGAGCCAGCACGGGTAGTTGTGGCCGAGGATCGCACCGAAGCCGCCGGCGATGGCGAAGAGCACCGCCTGATCCGTCGGCAAATTCGACAGCTCATGTCCGAACCGCTCGGCGAGGAACACGGCGAGGAAACCCTTGAGAGCATCCACCAGCAGCACGAGCGTGCCCGCCGTCTTGCCGAGCACGCGGAAGGCGTTCGTCGCGCCGATGTTCCCGCTGCCCGCCTTGGTGATGTCCACCCCGCGCGCCTTCGCCACGAGGAAGCCGGTGGGAATCGAGCCGAGCAGATACGCGCCGAGCGCGGTGCAAACGTAAGCCAGAATTTCCACGCGGCGATTTAGGCAAGCGCACGCGGGCGGAGCAAGAGACAAAACGCAGAATGCGCGAGGCGTTCCTCGCTCACATCTCGCACGCCTTGAGCACCCACTCCTGCACGAGCAGATCCTCCGCCGGCGTCACCGCGAGCGCGCGGCCCGTGCGCACCGCGTCCGCGAGGTCCGCGAGTTCCGGCACGTAGCGTTGATACTTCGGCAGCGCGACGTCCTGCGAACCTTTGTGGTAAGGCCCGGCGGCCTTCGCGAGTTCAATCGTCAGCGCCGGTGCCTCGATCGGCTGGAGTCGTGCCGAGCCGTTCGAGCCGAGCACCTCGAAGCAACGGTGCGGGTGCGCGACGGGCTGAAGCAGGTTGATGTGGACGAGGCCGAGCGCCTTCGGAAAATCGAACACCGCCACCGAGTTGTCGGCCAGCGTGTCCGCGCCGCCGTGCGTGCGGAGCGTGGTGGAAACTTTCTGCGGCGCGCCGAGCAGACGGACGAGCTGGTCAATGACGTGGCAGCCCAGCTCCAGCATTCCGCCACCGCGAAACTCGGCGAGCTCGCGCCGGCCGTCCGGCTTCGAGGCGTCGTAGAGCGAGTTCATCGTCGCGCGCACGAGCGAGATTTCGCCGAGCCAGCCGTTGCGCACCGCCTCGAAGATTTTCGCGAAGCCCGGGTTGTAGCGCCACATATAGCCCATCTGGAGCAGCCGCTTCCGCTCGCGCGCGAGGTCGAGCAACTCGTGAAACTCCGCGAGCTTCGTCGTGGGCGGCTTCTCCACGTGGACGTGCCGACCGGCAGCAAGCGCGAGCTTCGCCTGACGGAAATGGTCACGCACCGCCGACTCGACGGCGATCACCTCGCACTCGCGCAGAAGCTCCTCCGTCGCCAGGACGCGCACGCCGCTCTGCCGAATGCTCTCCCGCAGCTTCGCGCTCTCCTCCGCGACGCCGACCAGTTCCCAGTCGTCCGAGTCACGCACCGCCTTGATCTTCCCGCCCGCGTGCGAGTGGGCGACGCCGAGGAATCCGATTTTGATTTTGCGTTTTGGTTCGGCGGCGTGCGCGGACGCCGCAACGAGCGCAGTCGCGCTGGCGGCTTGGAGAAAAGTGCGGCGAGTCATACAAGCTGGAGGTTCGGGGCGAGGAAAACAGAAGCACGCCCGGATTGCCAACCTTGAACTTTGAACTTTGAACCTTGAACCCCGAACCCTATACACGCTCCGTGGCTTCCAACCTCAAAGTCGCCGTCATCGGCACCGGTTCGCTCGGCAAGGAACACGCACGCCTTTACGCGCAACTGGCCGCCGCGGGCCTCGCGAAATTCGTCGGCGTGTTCGACGCGAACGCCGAGACCGCCCGCGCCATCGCGACGAAGCATCACACGCGCGCCTTCACCACCATCGCCGAGGCCGCCGCGAACGCCGACGCACTCAGCATCGTCACGCCGACCACGACGCATTTCGCCATCGCGAAAGAACTGCTCGCGCTCGGCAAGCACCTGCTCGTCGAAAAGCCGATGACCGAGAACGCCGCGCAGGCCGCGGAGCTTTGCGAACTCGCGAAGCGGCACCGGTGCGTGCTGCAAGTCGGGCACGTCGAGCGGTTCAATCCCGTCTTCAAATTTCTCCAGCAGGCCGCGCCCGACCCGCGCTTCATCGAGGTGCATCGCCTCTCGCCGTTCCCCGCGCGCAGCACGGACATTGGCGTGGTGCTCGACCTGATGATCCACGATCTCGACGTGGTGATGGCCTTCGTAAATTCGCCCATCGTGGACGTGAGCGCCGTCGGCATTCCCGTCTTGAGCAAGTCCGAGGACATCGCGAATGCGCGGCTGAAATTTGCCAACGGCTGCATCGCCAACCTCACCGCCAGCCGCATCAGCCCCGAGCGCATGAGGAAGATTCGCGTGTTCAGCGGCGGCAAGTCGCCGCCCGTCTATGTGTCGCTCGACTACCGCGCGCAGGAGGGTTTCCTCTACCGCCTCGCGCGCGCGGACGAGCCGGAGAGTTCGCTTTTGAAAAAAGTCATGGCCGCGAAACTCGGCGTCGGCAAGGACTCGAACATCGTGAGCGAGTTCGCCGGCAAACGCATCACGCGCGAGCCCGTGCCGATCACGAAGGACGAACCGCTCAAACTCGAGCTCGAGCATTTCGTCGAGTGCGTGCAGGCGCAGCAGACGCCGCTCGTGAGCGGCGAGTCCGCGAAGCTCGCGCTGGACGTGGCGTTTGAAATCACGCGGCAGGTGAACCGGGGAGACACGGAGACACGGATATGAAAACCTATTTGCTGGTTTGGAATCCAAACAAAGACGAGCGATTCACCCAAACTTCTTTCGAGCAAACGTCAAACACGCTGGCTGGTGGGAGATATCAACAATCGTGGAGCGCCGGAAACCGAAAGAAAATGGAAAAGGGTTCAAGAGTTTTTCTTGTGAGATTGGCCAAAGCACCGAAAGGGATCGTCGCTGCTGGTCGAACCGTTTCGATTCCTTCCTCTGCTCCGCACTTCGATCACAGCAAAAGGATTGCTGGCGAAATGGGCCTAAAAGTCCAATGCGAATTCGACAAAATCGTCAGTCCTGAAGTTTACTCTCCGCTATTGGTCGAGACGCTCCACGAAGTCGGCTTGAGCGAATTCAATTGGACACCCCAATGTTCGGGCATCGAGATTCCGGTTAAAGTAGCGGAGAGACTCGAACAGCTATGGTCAAAGCACTTGGCGGGAATTGCTACGAGTCACGCTAAGAGTATTGATGATGAATCCTCCGCCCTCGAAGGCGCGGAGACAACGGCCTTGCGAGTTCACCGGCAACGCGAGGCTTCGCTTCGAGAGGCCAAAATTACTGAAACAAAGCGCCGGGGAAACTACCGACTCAAGTGCGAAGTCCCCGGCTGCGGTTTTGATTTTGAGGCGGTCTACGGAGAAGTTGGACAAGATTACACACAGGTGCATCACCTCAAACCACTCGGTGACAGAACGGCTCCAAGTCAGACCAAGCTCGACGACCTCGCAGTCGTTTGCGCAAATTGCCACGCCATGATTCATCGTGGCGGAAAGTGCCGCCCGCTGAACGGATTGATTCAAGCAAGATGACTCCGATCCCGCGCGTCTTCACAATTCAGTAACACATGGCGTCTCACCTTTACTGTAAGGTGGTCGCCATCGGTGGCGGCGCGGCCGGTTTTTTCGGTGCGATCACCTGCGCCGAGCGCCTCGGGCCTGGCCGCGTGACGCTCCTGGAACGCGGGCCAAACTTTCTGCAAAAGGTCAAAATCTCCGGCGGCGGACGCTGTAACGTCACGCACTCCTGCTTCGAGCCGCGCCCGCTCTCTCAGCGGTATCCGCGCGGCGCGCGGGCGCTCATCGGCGCGTTCCACAAATTTCAGCCGGCCGACACGGTGAAGTGGTTCGAGTCGCGCGGCGTGACGCTCAAGACCGAGTCGGACGGCCGCATGTTCCCGATCACGGACAATTCGCAGACGGTGATTGATTGCCTCGTGCGCTCCGCGCGCGACGCGGGCGTGGAGTTGCGCCTTAACTGCGGCGTCGAGCGCATCGATCGACGCGCGGACGGCGGTTTCCGCGTCACCACAACGAAAGGCGAGGCCATCGAATGCGAGCGCGTGCTCCTCGCCACCGGCGGTTGCCGCGCGGCGGCGGCGGGCGAACTTGCCGTCACGCTCGGCCACACGCTCGCGGAGCCGGTTCCGTCGCTTTTCACCTTTCACGTCAAGGATCCACGCATCGAGGGACTCGCCGGCCTCGCCGTGGAGCACGCGGAGGTGAGCGTGCCGGACGCGAAGCTGCGCGAGAATGGCCCGGTGCTCGTGACGCACTGGGGCCTGAGCGGGCCGGGCATCCTGCGGCTCTCGGCGTGGGGCGCGAGAGAGTTGCACGGATTGAATTACGAATTCCGCCTGCGCGTGAACTGGCTGCCGGGAAAAAATTTCGAGAGCGTCGGCCCCCTGCTCCGCGCCAAGCGCGACACGGACGGCGCGAAGCGCGTGGTGAACGCGAACCCGTTTCCGATTCCGAACCGTTTCTGGGAACGGCTCGTCGCCGCCGCGGGCATCGCGCAAATCACCCAATGGTCCAACGTCTCGCGCGAGCAGCATCACGCGCTGGCGCGGCAGCTCATCGAGTGCGAGTTCACCGTCACGGGCAAGAGCCTGAACAAGGATGAGTTCGTGACGTGCGGCGGCGTGCGCCTGCCCGAGGTGGATTTCACGACGATGGAGAGCCGCGTGTGCCCTGGCGTTTTTTTTGCGGGCGAACTGCTTGACGTGGACGGCATCACCGGCGGCTTCAACTTCCAAGCCGCATGGACCACCGGCTGGCTCGCGGGTAACGCAATGGCGGAATCGCTCGACCGCGTCGGGGTGGCGAAATGAATCCGACCACTTTCATGCTGATCGCGGGCGAGACCAGCGGCGACATGCTCGCGGCCGAGTTGGTGAAGGCGCTCGCCGCGGCGTCACCGGCCGCCCCGCGTTTCATCGGTGCCGGCGGGCCGAAGATGGCGGAGGCGGGTGTGGAGTTGGCATTCGACCTCACGCAACACTCGGTCATCGGGCTGTGGGAGGTGCTGAAGAATTATTTCAAGTTCCGCCGGCTGTTCTTTCAACTGCTCGACCTCGCCTTCGAGCGGAAGCCCGACTGCATCGTGTGCGTGGATTTTTCCGGCTTCAACCGCCGCTTCGCCCACGCCGTGCGCGCGCGTATCCGCCGGACCGGCGACGCGTGGCGGCCGAAGATCGTGCAATACGTCTCGCCGCAAGTCTGGGCCTCGCGCCCCGGCCGCGCGAACGCGATGGCACACGACTACGATCTGCTGCTCGCGATCCTGCCGTTCGAGCAGGCGTGGTATGCCAAGCACGCGCCGGAGCTGCGCGTGGAGTTCGTCGGGCATCCGATCGTCGAGCGGCACGGGCGTGTGGAGAGCGGAGTGCGAAGCGCGGAATCAGCGAAGCCGCTGGTGCTGCTGCTGCCGGGCAGCCGCGTGGGTGAGTTGAAGCGACACCTGCCTGTGATGCTGCCGGCGTGGGAAAAAATTTCCGCCGCGCGGACGGACGCCACGGCGCGGATGGTTTTGCCGAATGAAGATTTGAAGCAACTCGCGCTGGGCCTGATCGGCGACACGGCCGGAATCGAAATCCAGATCGGCGGCCTCACCGAGGCGCTTCAGCGCAGCACCATTGCCATTGCCTCGACCGGCACGGTCACGCTGGAGTGCGCGTTCTTCGGCGTGCCCACGGTCGCGCTCTACAAGACTTCGTGGCTCACCTACCAGATCGGCAAGCGCATCGTGCAGGTGAAATATCTCGCAATGCCGAACCTGCTGGCCGACGAGCGGCTGTTTCCCGAGTTCGTGCAAGGCGACGCTTCGGCGGAGAATCTCGCGAGCGCCGCGTTGGAACTGCTGGACGATCCCGCCCGCCGCACCGCGGTGAAAACAAAACTCGCGCAGATCGTGGCGACGCTCGGCGGTCCCGGCGCGAGCGCCCGCGCGGCGCAAGCCATCCGCAGTTTGCTTCCGCCGAGTGACGCGCAGTGACGCCCCTTGCCCCGCCCTGCCCGGCCGCGTATCCTGAGCGCGCTTGAAGAAGTCGCCACGTTCCGAAATCCCGCGCAAGGCCGTCTATCGGCTCTCCGTTTATCTTCGCTGCCTGCAACGGCTGAAGCAGAACGGCCTGCGCACCGTGTCGAGCGAGGCGCTTGCGCGCGCGGCCGGCGTCAAGTCCACCCAGCTTCGCAAGGACCTCACCTACTTCGGGCAGTTCGGCACGCGCGGCCTCGGCTACGACGTCGAGCAACTCGCGCAGATGATCACCGACACGCTCGGCACCAACAGCCTCCAACCCGTGATCCTCGTCGGCGTCGGCAATCTCGGCTCCGCACTGCTCTCCTATCGCGGCTTCGAGCAGGAGGGTTTTGGCATTATCGGCGCGTTCGACCTCGAGCCGGCCAAGGTGAAACGCGGCCGCGGTGGCCCGCCGCTCCACGGCATGGAAAAACTCTTCGAGATCATCCGCGCGGCGCGCGTGAAAATGGCGATCATCACCGTGCCCGCCGCCGCGGCACAGGCGGTCGCCAACCAACTCGTCGCCGCGGGCGTCACCGGCATCCTCAACTTCGCGCCCATCGTCCTGCACGTGCCCGAGGACGTGACCGTGAACAGCGTGAACCTCGCCATCGAGCTGGAGAATTTGAGTTACTTCATCCAGACGTGAGCGCGTCAGTCCGTGGGCGTGGATGATGATTCCGCCGGTGCCTCACTCGAAATTTTTCTCCCGAACAATCCCGCCAGCTCGCACGTGCGCGCGTGCAGCCGGCGCGCGAGTTCCTTGCGGTCGCCGGCCTTGATCGGCTCGCCGAACGCCACGTGCGCCGTGATGTCCGTCTTCGTCAGCAGATTCATCATGTGCGGGAGGATCGTCATGTCGCGCCAGTAGGCGACCTCGTCGGCCACGGAACCTTCGCGCATCGAGTAGCCGATCCAGACCGGCGTCACGGGCCAGTCATTGACCGTGGCCGGCTCGAGCAGCGACGGCCGGAACGGCAGCACGCGGTCGCCGCCCGTGCTCGTGCCTTCGAGGAACATCACCACCGCGAGCTGCTCGGCCAGCGGGGCTTGGAACTGTTCGCTGAAGCGGGCCACGTCGCCGCGCCGGTCGCGATCGAGGAACAGCGCCCCGGAACTTTTTACGAACCAGCCGAAGACCGGCCAGCCGGCCACGTCCGCCCGCGCGACGAAGACCGTCGGCTGCAGCGTCGCGAGCACCAGGACATCGTGGTAGCCGAGGTGATTGCCCACGATGAGCCCGGCCGGCGGGGGCACGCCGCGCAACTCGACGGTCGTTCCAAAAATGCGCACGGCGAAACGTGACCAGCGTTGCAGCCACTCGCACCGGCCGCGGAAAGTTTTCGCGCGCCCCGTGAGCCAGTAGCAGAAAAAGAAACTGCCCCCGGCGCCGACGAGCAGCCAGAGGAACTGCGCGAAGCGCCCGACGAACCGCAGCGGATGTTTCAGAATGCCCGACATGCGCGCGGAGTGTGGGTAGGAACGCCGCCCCGCGGAAGCCGAAAAGCGCCGCGACGGGCAACGCGTCCAGCCTTCACGCAAACCCACCACAAACAGAATGCGCTCCCCGCCACGTTCCACGCGCGGCGCAAATCCATCCCGGGTCCATTCTGTTTCCGTTGGGTTTGCTTGGCTTTCCCATCGGGCCGGCTCATACTCGCCGCACCATGAAACCCGCGACCGTCCTTCGTTTCGCCCTCATTGCATTCACCGCGTGGCTCGCCGAGCCGCACGCGCGCGCCGCCGTCGCGCTCCAGCCGCTGGCGGAAGGTTTTGTCTCGCCGCTGAACTTTGCGTCGCTGCCCGGAGGCTCCGGCGATTTCCTCGTCGGCGATCAGGTGGGCGTGATCCACGTCGTGACCAAGGCAGGCGAGCGTCGCGCGGAGCCGTTCCTCGACCTCAAGGCGCGGCTCACGACGTTGCGCAGCAACTTCGACGAGCGCGGGTTGCTCGGCCTCGCGCTGCACCCGAAGTTCAAGGCGAACGGGAAGCTCTACGTGTATTACAGCGCGCCGCTGTGCGCGGGCGGACCGAAGGATTGGGATCACACGAGCCACATCGCCGAGTATCGCGTGCCGCCCGGCGCGCGCGCGGCGGACCCGGCGAGCGAGCGCGTGCTGCTCCAGATTGACGAGCCGCAGTTCAACCACAACAGCGGCCGGCTCGCCTTCGGGCCGGATGGTTTCCTCTACATCTCCGTCGGCGACGGCGGCGGCCAGCGCGACAGCGACCCGAACCACGGCCCCATCGGCAACGGCCAGAACAAGGACGTGCTGCTCGGAAAAATTCTGCGCCTCGACGTGGACCGCCGGCACAGCGGACGCGAATACGCGATTCCGAAGGACAACCCGTTCGCGCACGGCGGTGGGCGGGCGGAAATTTTTTCCTACGGTCATCGCAATCCGTGGGGCCTGTCGTTTGACCGCGGCGGCAAGCACGAACTGATCGAGGCCGAGGTGGGCGAGAATATGTGGGAGGAAGTGAACCTCGTGAAGCGAGGCGGCAATCACGGCTGGCGGCTGCGCGAAGGGCCGGTCGGGTTCGATCCCGCGAATCCGCTGCGCCCGCCGGAGGTCACGCCGCGGCACGCGCCCGACGGCACGCCGTTCGTCGAGCCGATCATCACCTACATGAACGCGAAGGGTTTTCCCGGCGTCGAGGGCATCAAGGGCACGAGCATCACCGGCGGCTACATATATCGCGGCAAAGCGCTGCCGGAACTCAAGGGCCGCTACGTCTTCGCCGACTGGTCGAAAAGCTGGGGCGTGCCCGTGGGCATGATGCTCGTCGCCACGCGGCCGAAGTCCGGCGACGGCGCGTGGACGCTGGAGCGGCTCGACGTGCAAGGCTCGCAACGCGGCGAGGTGCAGGGCTTCATCCCCGCGATGGGCGAGGACGAACACGGTGAACTCTACGTGCTCACGAGCGGGCGCAACATTGTCACCGGGACGACGGGGAAAGTGTGGAAGCTCGTGCCGGCGAAGTTAGCGGTCGGGACGCGTTTCACCGCGTCCCCATTTTCTCCCGAGACACTCGCTGCGCTCGCACCGGCTTCGCCGGTTTCGCGGGACGGAGTGAAATCCGTCCCTACCATCCGCCTCACGGCTTCGGCCGCGCCTTGAACTTTTCGTAGAGCCGGGTGTGCCGGCTGTCGAGGCTCACTTCTTTTCCCGCGATCCACATCCGCTTCACGTTCGCGCGGATGTCCAAAATGTTTCCGTCCACCGCGATGAATGTCGCCTCCTTGCCCTTCTCCAGCGAGCCGAGGCGGTCGCCGACGCCGAGCATTTGCGCCGGGTTCAGCGTGATGGACTTGAGCGCGTCGGCTTCCGGCAGGCCGAAGGCCATCGCCTGCGCCGCGGTGTAAGGGAGGTTGCGCACGCTCCACGCCGCGCCCTGCATCCGCGCGCCGCCCTGCATGACGGCCGTGAGCACGCCGGCTTTCGCCAGCGCGGCGGGCGCGGCGAATTGCGC
>JACQFS010000042.1 GCA_016199935.1 Verrucomicrobiota bacterium | reverse complement strand
CGGGTTCTTGATCTGCACCTTGAGCTGGAGCGTCCCCTTCGCGCGGTTGGCCTCCGGCGCGATCTCGGCCACGAAGCCCTCGAACACTTTGTCCGGATAAGCCTCGGGGCTGACGCGGCACTTCTGTCTGAGCGAAACCTTCGCGAGGTCCGCCTCGTTCAAATCAATCTCCACCTGCAAATCCTTCGGGTCGGCCACGGAGATGAGCGCCGTGCTCGGCCCGCGTGTGCCGCCGAAACTTTGCGGCACCACCAGTTCGTTCGGGTCCACCAGTTTCTCCAGCACGATGCCGTTGATCGGCGAGCGGATGATGCACCAGTCGAGGTAGGTCTTGACGAGTTGCTGCGCGCCTTCGATTTGTTTCACCTGCGCCTTGGCCGACTGCACTTGCAGCTCCGCGTCGTCCAAAATTTTCTGCATCTCGACCTTCTTTTCGACGAGCTCCTTTGCGCGGCGAAAATCCAGTTCCGCCTTTGCCACGCCGACCTTCGCCACGTCCAACTGCCCCTCCGATTCCGCCAGCCGCGCGCGGTATTCCGCGTCATCGAGCAGCACGACCACCTGGCCGTTGGTCACCGCGTCGCCCTTGCGCACGCCGATCCACTTCACCACGCCGAGGAAGCGCGGGCTGAGTTCGATGCGCTCGCGGTTCACGATGTAACCGCTCGTGGTCAGCACCGCATCGTCGCTCTTCGCCGCCGCGCCGCCGGCCGCGCCGTTCGAGCCAGCCCCGCCACTTTGCTCAACGGCCTTCCCGGAATTTGCCGCGCCCGCGCCCTTGTCAGCCGAGGCGACCAGCTTCACGCCGTCCTTTTCATTTTTTCCGACGTGCACGCGGATGCTGTCCGACACGCGCGGCCACGCGAACCACGCCGCCACCGCCACGACCGCGAGCACTCCGAGAAATATCAGCCACAGCGACCGCGCGGGCCGCCGTTTCTGTTCCGAGCCGATGCGCAGTTGCGAGAGCTTGTCTTCGTTCATAACGACTTGAGCGCCGAGATTACCGGCAAACGCGACGCGCGCAATGCCGGGAGAAAAGTTCCGAGCAGCCCCACCGCCACCGCGAACGCCAGCCCCTCCGCCATCAGCCTGGGCGTGATGGTGAACGCGAACACGGTCTCGCTGAACGTCTCGAAGCTCACCGTCGCCGTCGTGTAGCCGTGCATCGGCAGCGCCAGCGCCACGCCGAGCACGCCGCCGAGAAACGCGAGGAACGCGCCCTCGATGAGGAAGCTCGCCATCACCGTGCGCCGCCGGAAGCCCAGCACGCGCAGCGTCCCGACCTCACGCGTGCGCGCGCCGACCGCCGCATACATCGTGTTCATCGCCGCGAACACCGCGCCCACGCTCATCGTGATTGCGAGGAAGCCGCCGAGCCATTTGATGGGCGTCGCCGTCATCGTCTGCTTCTTGTAGTAGTCCGTCTCCGACTCGGCGCGCAGTTGCAGCCGCTTGTCGTTTTCCAATTTCGAAATGAGGCTCGCGCGCGCCGCGTCGTCCTTCGGGCGGATGAGGAAGCTCGAATACATGTCGCGGTCGAACAGCGAGCGCGTCTCGTCCGCGTCGAGCCAGCACTCCGAATCGTAGGCGCTGCCGCCGCCGTCGAGCCAGCCCACGACCGTGAGCCGCGCGGGGCCGGACTTGAACGTCTGCCCAATGGCAAAGTTGGCGAACCGCCGCGCAAGCCGCGCGCTCACTACCACCTCGCGTTTGCCCGGCGTGAACCACCGGCTCTCCACTTCGTTTCCATCAGCGTCACGGCCCGGCACAAGTTTGACCTGCGGACGCAACTCCATCCCGCGCGCCGTGACGCCGCGCAGCAGCACGTTCGCCTCGCCGTCGGCGGTTTCTTTGCGCGGCAGATTCACGAGCACGAGGATGTCGGCGGAGATGACCGGCTCGCCGCGCTCGTTGCGCGCGACCTCGTCGAAATACTGGATGGTCCGCAACTGCGCGCGCGTGACGAGGCTGGACGACTCGGCGGTGGGGCCTTTGCGCACGACGAGCACATTGCGCGGGTCGCCGGTGGCCGCGCTGGATTTCTCGATGCCCGCCGCGAGCGACTGCACGAGCACGAACACGCACACCGTCAGCGCGATGCCGAGAATCGTCGCCGCCGTCGCCCGCCAGCGGATGAGGACGTTCTTGAAATTATATTTCAACGGCAGGGCCATCGCGTCATTTCTGCTGCAAAAATTTCTGAATCAACTCGCCCACCACCTGGTCCGCCGCCTCGGCAGCGCCCGCGCCGCCGAAGTTCGTGCAGACCACCACGGCGAAATCCCTCTTCGGCGCGAGCCAGAGGACGGTGTAGTTCATCGTGTTCGAGCCGTTGTGCATCAGCACCTCGCCGCCGCCCCAGCCGCGTTTCAACACCACCCAGCCGAGCGCATATTCGCCTTCCTTGCTCACGAGCGTGTGCAGCTTCTTGAAACTCTCCGCCTTGAGCAGCCTGTCGCCGCCGCGTTCACCGCGCGTGTGCCACGCGACATATTTCGCGAGGTCGCCGATGCTGCAATGCACGATGCCCGCCGGACCGATGGCCGCGGGATTGTCCGCCTGGACGCCGGGCGGGACCGACTTCAAACCGCCAAGCAGTTTCTTCGTGTGGCCCCACGGCTGGTCCACTTTGCCGACGCTCGCGGCCGGGCCGAAGCCGGCCGAGTCCATGCCGAGCGGTTTGAAAAGCCGCTCGCGCATGATTTCCTCCCACGGCTTGCCCAGCTTCGTCTCGATGGCGTGCCCGACGAGCATGAAGCCGGCGTTGGAATACTCATACTTCGCGCCGGGCTTCGCGATGGGCTTGTGCTTCGTGAGCAGTTCGCTGACGGCATACGCGCGCTGTTCCAGCGGTGGTTTGTCCGCGCGCTGGCAGAGGCGGCCCCACAAACCGTCCGCGTCCAGATTCGGCGGCGCGCCGCCCGTGTGCAAGAGCAGTTGCTCAAAGGTGACGGGCCGCCACTCGGGTTTCATCTTCGCCGCGAGTTCGGGAAAGGCCTCGGCCAGCGTCGTGTCCCAGCGAAACTTCCCCTCCTCGACGAGCATCGCCGTCAACGAAGCCGTCATGGACTTCGTGCAGGAACCGATGTGCCATTTGTCGAGCACGGTGACTTTGTCGGTGCCGCCGTCCTTGCGAAAACCCACCGCACCAATGGCAACTGTCTCGCCGCCACGCACGACGGCGGCGGCGAGGGCCGGAAGTTTTTTCTCCGCGCGGATGGGTTCGAGCAATGAATCGAGCGAGGCCGGAGCCGGCGCCGCGATTGTTTGCATCGAGCCGAAAACCACGACCGCAAGCGCAGCCGCCATGAAGTCCCGCAGGGACGGGCGAGAATAGCCCAGCACTTTAGTGCTGGGTCTCGTGGCCAAATCCAGACGAGTCCCGTCAGGGACGAAAGAAATGTTCTGCCGTCCCTGACGGGACTCGTCGCACCGGGCCGCATACCCAGCGATAAATCGCTGGGCTATTGTCGGCCGTCCCTGCGGGACTTCGCCACGTCGCGCGCACTGCTCTTTGCTCCATTCGTGTTGATTCGTGTTCATTCGTGGTTGGAATTTTTTAGTCCAAAGTTTTCAGCCCGTCCACCACGCTCGTGCGCGCCACGGCCAGCGCCGGCACGAGCGCGGAGACCACGCCGAGCAAAGCCGCGATGCCGAACGCCAGGCCCAGGTGCCGGTGCGTCACCTCGAACGTGAGGAAGATGCCGTTCGTGACTTTCTGAATGTTGATGCCGTGGTTGAACAACAGCCAAGCCCCGCCCCCGCCGAGCAGCGCGCCCGCCATCGCGAGGCCGAAACTTTCCGCGAGGATGAAGCCGAACAGCTCGCGCCGGAACCCCAGCGCCTTGAGCACCGCCAGTTCGCGGAAGCGCTCGCGGATGGCCATGCTCATCGTGCTCACCGTCACCAGCAGCAGCATGAAGACGACCACGGTGCAGATGGAGCCGATGAGGATTTTGATGTTGCCCCACATCGAGACGAAGCCGAGCTGGAACGCCCGCTCCGTCTCCGCGCGCACCTCGGCGGCGGAGTTGGCGAACGCCTTGTTGATGCGCTCCACGACCTTCGGCGCCTCCTCGACCGATGCCGCGCGCAACCACCACGTGCCGACGATGCCGGGGTCGCCGAGCAGTTCATCGAGATACTTGTGGTGGAAGAAAACCGTGCGGTCATCCGCCGTGCCCGCGTAAAAGCCGGCGACCTTGAGGTCGAGGTCGCACGGCCAAAAGGTGCCGGTGAACTTCATGCGGTCGCCGAGCTTGATGTCGTAACGCTTCGCCGTGTCCGCGCCGACGAGGCACGAGGTGCGGTCGGCCTGCCACGCGGCGACCTGCTCGGCGGGCGATTTCGCATCCACCACCACCTTCATCATGCGCTGCGGATCCACCGCGAACTGCGCGAAGCTCGTGAACTTCTCGTCGCCCTTGTAGTTGCCGCCGTAAAAGGTAAACGGCGTGACCGCCGCGACGCCGGGGATGCGCTCGATGATGGCGAGCTGCTTGGCCGGCAGCGTCGCGGCAAGCGAAACCTTGTTGCGCACGATGACGCGCAGCGACGAACCGATGTCCTCCGGCGGCACCGTCATTTCGCGCAGCGCCACCTGAAGCGTGACGAACAAAAAAAGACTCACGGCCACGCTGAGAATGGACAGCGCGGCGCGGCGCTTGTTGCGCAGGGCGTTCTTCACGATGTAGGTGGCCGCATTCACTCGGTTGACAAATGACCATTAAGATTGTTTGCCACTCCACCCTCACCCCGGCCCTCTCCCATCCGATGGGAGAGGGGGAAGCGTTCGGCAGATACTCGTGAAACCAACGCACATGGAAACATCGCGGCGCGTGCGGGTGCTTTCCCCTCTCCCCTCGGAGGGGAGAGGGGCAGGGGGAGGGGAATCTCCGCATCCACGATCATTCCGCCAGCTCTCCCTTCTCCAGATGAACCGTGCGCGAGCCGAACGCGGCCGCCTTTGGATCGTGCGTGACCATGATGACGGTCTTGCCCGCCACGCGGCTGAGCGATTGCAGGATGCCGAGCACGTCGTTCGCGGACTGTGAATCAAGATTTCCCGTCGGCTCATCGGCCACCACGAGCTTCGGGTCCGTAACGAACGAGCGGGCGATGGCGACGCGCTGCTCCTGCCCGCCGGAGAGCTGGCGCGGCAGGTGTTTCATGCGGTCGCCGAGGCCGACGAGGTCAAGCGCGGTCTCGACCTGCTTGCGCCGCTCGCGCGCGCCGAGCTGCGTGAGCAGCAGCGGCAACTCGACATTTTCAAACGCCGTCAGCACCGGGATGAGGTTGAAGGTCTGGAAGACGAACCCGACGTTCTGGTTGCGCCAGTCGGCCAGTGCGGACTCGTTGAGCCGCGCGAGATCAATGTCCTGCACGCGCACCTCGCCGCTCGTGGGCCGGTCAATGCCCGCGATGATGTGCAGCAGCGTGGACTTGCCCGAGCCGCTCGGGCCCATGAGCACGAGGAACTCGCCCGTGCGGATTTCGAGCGAGAGGTTGTGCAGCGCGGTGACGTTGATTTCGCCCTGCCGGAAAATCTTGGTGAGGTTGCGCGTCACCACCACGCTGGCCGCTGACATAGGGCGAAACAAATACGGCACGCGGCGGCGGAAAGCAAACCGCGCGTCCGCCAGCGGTGGGACCGGGGTGCTTGCATCGGACCGCGAGCCGGGACGGCTCGCGGTCCGATCCAAGTGGCCGCTTTTTGCCGGCCGGGTGTTGCCACCAAGCGACGGCGCGGCTTTAATGCAGGCAGACGCTCAGACCGGATGAACCCGCACACTTTCATCGCGCTCACCGCCGCCCTGCTCGCCCCGGCTTCCTTCGCCAGCGCGGGCGAGCTGAAGATTGACATCAATCGCGACTCGAAAAACTCCGCCACCGAAACGGAAGTCGGCTACACCAAGTGGAGCCAGGACACCACGGGCGGCGCGAGCACAGGAACCAATCAAGTCTCCAAGACTTTCACCAACGCCGTCGGCGAAATCATCACCGTCACTTTTGCGCAGACCGCGGAGTCGGGGACGAACGGCGGCACGGGGCTGTTGAGCAACTGGTATCAGGCCGGCGCGCAGGGGGCGGTGGCGAAGCTCGTCTCCGACGGCCTCACCGTCGCGCCCGCGAACCTCGGCACCGGCGGCCAGATGCGGATGACGATCACCGGCCTTACCAATGGCCATCACACGCTGCTCACGTATCACAACGCCTGGGACGCGCTCACCGCCGGCTCGCTCGGGCCGATGGACATTTTCGTGAACGGCGCGCAGGTCGTGGACAATTTGCAACCCACCATCCGCGCCGCGTCGAACAGCGCCGCGCCGGTGGCGTATCTCGAATTCGATGTCGCGGGCCCGGCGACGGTGACGACGGTCCTGTTCGCCGCCGAGACGAACACGGTCGCCCCGGTCACGATCCAGAACGTGATGATCAACGGCTTCGAAATTGACACGCCCAACTCGACGCGCATCCCGCAGTCGCCCGTGCCGGCGGACGGCGACGAGCACGTGAACGCGGACGCGGGCGGCACCACGTTGTCGTGGTCCGCGCCCACGGCGGGCAATGCGGTTTCCTACAATGTTTACTTCGGCACCAACAGCACCCCGGTGCGCAATGCGACGACGGCGTCACCGGAATTTCTGGGAAGCCAAGCCGGACTGAGCCGTGCCGTGAGCGGATTGTTGAGCCACCTCACTTACTACTGGCGCGTGGATGCGGTGGATGGCGTGGGCAATGTGACGAAGGGCACGGTCTGGTATTTCCGCCCGCGCCATCTCGCGTTTCCCGATGCGGAAGGCTACGGGCGCTTCGCGCGCGGCGGTCGCGGCGGCGTGGTCGTGGAGGTCAACTCGCTCGCGGATTACATCACGAGCGAGACGCCGATCCCCGGCACGCTGCGCTACGCAATCCAGCAGCTCACCGGACCGCGCACCATCGTCTTCACCGTGTCCGGCCTCATCACCGTGCGCGAGCGGCTCACGCTCGCCTCGCCTTACGTCACGGTCGCGGGCCAGACGGCGCCGGGCAAAGGCATCTGCCTCGCGCAATGGCCGCTCGGCCTCAGCGGCGCAAAGGACGCCATCGTGCGCCACCTCCGCAACCGCCCCGGCAATCTCAGCGGCGCGACCATTGACGGCGGCGGCCTCGCGGGCAGCGACCACAGCATCATGGATCATTGCTCGATCAGTTGGTCCATTGACGAGGCGTTCAGCTCGCGCACCGCGAAAAACATCACGCTGCAACGCTCGCTCATCTCCGAGGCGCTGAATGTCGCCGGCCACCAGAATTATCCGCCCGGCACCGAGCATGGTTACGCGGCCACGATCGGCGGCGACATCGCGAGCTTTCACCACAACCTGCTCGCACATTGCGAGGGCCGGAACTGGTCGCTCGGCGGCGGACTTGATGCGTTTGGATATTTCGCGGGCCGGCTCGATATCCGGAACAACGTCGTTTACAACTGGGGCCATCGCACGACCGATGGCGGCGCGATGGAGGTGAACTTCGTCAACAATTTCTACAAGCCCGGCGCGGCCTCCGCCTATTTCTTCGCGCTCAACGCCCAATACGACAACTTCCCCGGCACGCAACGCTACTACATCGCCGGCAATGTGATGCCCGGCCGTTTCACCGAAGGGCAGAACACGCTCGGCGTCGCCTACACCCAGAACGCTGCGAACGGCGGGAGCCTGCCTGGCTACTCGAATTTCCTGACCGTGCCGTTCTTCACCGACAGCTACGTGGATACGCAAAGCGCCACCGCCGCCTACAAGCGCGTGCTCTCCGACACTGGCTGCAACCAACCGTGGCTCGACGATCATGACGCGCGTGTCATCGCCGAGACGCGCGACAGCAATTACACCTACAACGGCAGCGTCTCGGGCTTCCACGGATTGCCGGACTCGCAGGCGGATGTCGGCGGCTGGGAAAATTATCCGGCCATGACCCGCGCCGCGAACTGGGACAGCGATCACGACGGCCTGCCCGACTGGTGGGAAAATCTCCTCGGCCTCAACCCCAACTCCGCCCCCGGCGATTTCAGCGACGCCAACGCCGACCCCGACGGCGATGGCTACACGCGGCTCGAAGATTATCTGAACTGGCTCGCCGCGTCGCACGTCGAGTGCGTGCGAAACGCGAGGGTCGAAGTCGAACTCGCACGCCTGACCACCGGCTACACCGACGCCCCCGCCTTCGCCGTCACCAACGCGACCAACGGCACCGTGCTGCTGCTCGCCGACGGCCACACCGCGCGCTTCACTCCGCCGACGAACTTCACCGGCCTCGCCGGCTACAACTTCACCGTGACCGACGCCGCCGGCGATTCGATGACGCAGACCATCCGCCTCGCCGTCCTGCCGACCAACAGCACCGACCTGCGGCTCGCGACCGCCACGCTCTCTCCGACCAATCGCGTCCTCACCTTCACCGGCAGCGCCGGCGTCCTCTACCGCGTCCGCTACTCCGACGATCTCGCCGCGTGGACCGACTGGCAGACCGTCACCGCCACGGGCTACGAGCAGACGATCCAGATTCCGCCCGCGATGCTCACGCTGCCCCGCCGCTACTTCCGCGTGGAGCAGTGAGGCCCCTGAATCGGAGCGCCGGCTTCCAGCACGGCGCGTTGAAAATCACCTGTCCGTTCGCGCCGTGCTGGAAGCCGGCGCTCCGTCCGCGTCTCACCGCGCGAGCAATCGCTCAAACTCCGGGGTCATCTTGCGAATCGTCCCGCCGCCGTCGCGGATGAGAAACAGGCACGCGAGCCCGTTGCTCGTCGCGACGCGGAAACCTTCCTCCGCACCGAGCACGAACAATCCCGTCGCCAGCGCGTCCGCCGTTGCGCCCGACTCATGCACCACGCTCACTGACGCGAGCGCGCCCGCGACAGGCCGGCCGGTGCGCGGGTCAATGAGGTGCGAATGGCGGCGGCCATCGGCGATGAAAAATTGCCGGTAGTCGCCGGAAGTCGAGAGCGCGCGGCCCGCGAGCGCGACGACACATTCGACTGCGCGCGCGCCGTCGAGCGGCTGCTCAATGCCCGCGCGCCACACGCGGGAGTCCGCCGCGTGGCCGCGCGCCTTCACCTCGCCGCCGAGTTGCACGAAATGATTCGTCGCGCCGAGCGCAGCGAGCAGGGCGCTGAGATCGTCCGACGCAAAACCTTTCGCGATGCCGCTGAAGTCGGCGGTCAGCAAGGGGTCGAGCTTGCGCAGCGCGGGCGGTCCGGCACGCGAATCCAAATTGCGCCAGTTCACGCGTCGTCGCGCGTCGGCGATTTTGTCATCGCGCGGCAAACCGTCCGT
>JACQFS010000020.1 GCA_016199935.1 Verrucomicrobiota bacterium | reverse complement strand
ATGAAATAATACTTACACGTATGATTTAATCACTCAGCAGACTTATGGCGCTCAAAAAGAATTCAAACCCCGGCGCGACGGAAAAATCCGGTGCGGCCTCCGGCCCCATTGACGCCCCCGACCGCCGCCGGCTTCCGCCGCTCCTGCGCCGCGCGTGGTATGGACTCAATCAGACCTTCCGGCGCCGCATCGCGCACACCGGCGCGACCCCCGACCAGTTCACCGCCCTGCGCTCGCTGCTCGAAGGCCACGGGGACGGCATCACGCAGCGCCAGCTCACCGAGGCGATGAGCAGCGACCCGAACACCATCGCCTCGCTGCTCGAGCGCATGGAAAAGGCCGGCTGGGTTGAGCGGCGCGAGCACGAAAGCGACAAACGCGCCTACCGCATCCGGCTCAAGCCCGCGGGCAAAAGGAAATACGAGGAGCTCCGCGCGCTCGCAATTGAATTGCAGTCCGTCGTGCTCGCCTCGCTGCCCGAAAACCGTCGCGAACAATTTCTCGAAGACCTCGCCGCCGTGGCGGACGGCTGTCGGGATGCGGCGGAGAATTCATCCGGCAAATTCCGCTGAGTCCGATGGCGCTCCACATCACCATCGAATACTGCGCGCCGTGCCACTACGAGCCGCACGCCCTCGAACTCGCCGCGAAGCTGATGAAGCTCAAGCTCGACCTCGCCTCGCTCACGCTGGTGCCGAAGGACGGCCGGCTCTTCGAAGTCATCGTCAACGGGAAGAAGATCCACTCGAAGGCCGAGTCGGATGAGTTTCCCCAGCCCGACGTGATCCTCCACGCCATCCGCGCGCTGCGGTGAAGCGCGGCGGAGGGGCGACACTCTTGTCGCCCTGCGTTCTTCTATCTTCGTCGGAAGGAAATGATGGACGGGGCGACAAGAGTGTCGCCGCTCCTCACGCTTTGAACGCCTCGCGTGTGCGTTTCACCAGGCTGTTGTCGGGACTGCCGGATCCGCGCAGGTAGAAGAGGCTTGCGGCGAGGCAACGGTCGCGTTGCGCAGGCGAAGTGTGCCGGTAATCCTCCAGCACCGCCGAGCTGAACTTGTAGTCGTGCGAGTCCGCGCCCTTGAGGTAGATGAGCCGTTGCGCGGCGGCGATGAACGGTTGCGCCCCGCCGCCCGACTGCAAATACGCGAGCGCCTTGCGCGTCGCGAGCATCCGGTCGCGGCTCGCGTCGGCGAAAATTTCCGCGATGGCTTCCTCGCCTTTCGCGGCCGGAGCCTCGGCTTCAAACTTCTCAATCAACGGCTCCGCCTTCGCCTTGTCACCGAGCGCGGCGGTGCGGAACAGCGCGAGGAACGCGGCGTTTTGCAGCAGCAGCATCCGGCGCGTGTCGTCGCTGGCCGTGTGCTGAAAAGTGTAGTGCAGCGCGTTGGTCGAGGTGACGGCGTGCAGTGCCACGATGCCGGGCTTCTTCATCACCAGCTCGTTGGCGAATTGGAAGAACGCATCGTGCAGCGACGTCACCGCGACGCCGCGGTTGAGCAACTCCACGACTTTCTGGCTCGCGTCGGCATCGGAGCCTTCGCGCAACGTCTTCAACATTTCCGCCGTCGCGGTTGCGTCTGCTTTGCCGCCCCGCCATTCGGCACGGATCTTTTTCGCGAGCTCCGCGTTGCGCCGCCACGGACGGTCGGGGGTCAGGTCCTCCTTCGCGGGATTGCCGCGGCCGCCGCGTTCGAGCAGCGCGTAGGCGAGCGAGCGCAGCACCGGCTCGGCGTGCGGCCAGCCGATGGTTTGCAACGTGCGCCAACTGTTCGCCACGTAGATCGCCTTGTGCCCGATGTCGCGGAAATCGCGCGCGCCGAGCCGGGCAAAAATCTCGAAGCACTCCTGCGCGCTTGCGTTGCGGGCGAGTCCGGCGACGGCGGCATCGGCGGGCGCTTCGTCCCAATTGTCCATCGCGGCTTGAAACATCTCCTTCGCCTTGTCCGATGCGGGCACGGCGGATTCGTCCACGGGCGCGAGCGTCCAGCCGCCCTCCTGCTGGTTGCGCGCCTGCGAGTTCTTGAACTGGTCGAGCGCCCAGAAGATTGGCAGCCAGCGGTCGGAGTCGGGCGAGTTGAGGCTCGCGAGGTGCGCGGAGTTCACCACGAGCACGGCGTGAAATTTGAAGCCAACGGGACGCGGCTGGATGTTGCGCACGCCGGCGAGCAACAGCGCCGCGAGCAGTTCGCGATACGGCAGCCCGCCCTTCACGCGCGTCGCCACCTCTTCGAGCAGCTTGCCGCGCGACGTGTCTTCGAGCAGGCGCACGAGCGGCTCGATGTCCGGGCCGAAGCGCACGGCGCCGTGGTCGGGCTTGGCCTCGGCGGCGGAGACGCGCGGGAGCTGCGCGAGGAAGGAAAGCTCGCCGAGGCCGAGCAACGCGCCGGTCACGGCGGTGGAGTGGAGGAAGGTCCGGCGGTTCGTGAGCGGATTCATGCGACGAATGGATTTTGGGATTCGCGGGCGGTGACGGGGCGAACATCGCGCGGAGCCGAGGGAGCGGCAAGGAGAGTTTGATGACCGGCGCGGGCTGGCGCGTCCGCTGGTAAGTTGACGCCGGGCGCAACCGGCGTAAATTCGCGGTGTTGGAACCCTAGAGTGTGCTTATGAAAACGAACCTGTTTCCCCACTGGTCAATGGCCGTCACCGCGGCGGCCGTGTTGAGCTTCACCCTTCTCACCCCCGCCCGCGCGCAGGACGCCGCGAAACCCAAGCCCACCGTGGACTACGCCGCCGAGCAGATCGTCAAGCTCCATCAGGCCGGCGTGGGCGAGTCTGTGTTGCAGGCTTACGCGGAGCGCAACGGCCCCGTGCGCCTCTCGAAGGCCGATGACATCATCTACCTTCGCGAGAGCGGCGTGTCGGAGAAGGTGATCACCACGATGCTTCTGGCCGCGCCGGCTTACACGCCCGCGCCGGCTTACACTCCGCCGGTTCCGACCGCGCCCACGCCGGTCGCCGTCGCACCGCAGCAGCCCGCGACGGTTTACGTCCAGCAATCGCAGCCCGTTTACGTGGTGCAGCAACAGCCCAGCGTGGTTTACACCTACGACTACGGCGTGCCCAGCTACTCCTATTACCAGCCGTATTGCGCGCCGGTGTATTCCGCCTACCGCTACAACTCCTACTACTGGCCGCGCGGTGGATACTACGGCCCCGGCGTTTCCGTCGGGATCGGTTTCGGCGGACACCACAACCGCGGCTTCGTGGGCTTCCGCTTTTGAAGTTAAACTGTGGGACTTCAAAGTCGGGTTCCGCATTCCTTCCTCTCATTAGCACCGGGCTTTAGCCCGGTGGTTCGGTGTGCGATGAACCCCCCAGCCGTTTTAACGGCTTTCGCCACGCAACGAGAAGCCGCTGAAGCGGCTGATTCCGATCGTGACCCTCGTTCACCGGGCTAAAGCCCGGTGCTAATGAGAGGAGATGTTCGCCCCCGATCGCCGTTTGAAATCACGCCCGTCACTTCGCCTTCACCGCCATCACCTCGCCGCGCCTGGCCTTCTCGTCGAGCTCGGAAAGTTTCAGCCGCACGCTGACGATGTAGGCCAGTTCGCCCTCGGTCCAATGCCCGTAAGTCGTCGTGACGATCGTCCCGTCCGGCAGCAGCTCGACTCCCGGATACGTGCAGTCCGCGCCCTTGTGATTCTGCATGAGCCGGACGCGATATTGGCCCTCGTTGCCTTTCACGATGTCGTCGTAGGTGCCGACCCACGCGACCCAGTCGCCCTTCGTCTGGCTGACGTGCGTGGTGTCGCGGAAGGAAATGAAGAGCCTCCCGTCCTGCGAATACTTCGCCACGTGCCGGTCGCCGGTGAGCGCGGCGGGCAACTCCCGCGGCTCGGTCCAGGTGAGACCCTCGTCGTTGCTGAAGATGACGAACGAATTGTATTTGCGGCTGTTCTCCCGCAGCAGCACGGCGATTTGTTTGCCATCGGGCGAACGCAGCACGCCCGGCTCGCAGAGGCTCGCGTCCGGCAGCATTGCGATGGGCGCGGGCACGCTCCACGTCAGCCCGCCGTCCTTCGAGAGCGTGGTGTAAACCCAGAAGCGCCACGGCTTGGCCGTCGCCGAGGTGTAATCGCTGTGCGGCGTCTTCACGCGAAACTTCTCCTCGCTGCCGCCGCGGATGAACCGCCCGTCGTCATGGAAGAACGCGAGATACTGCCCCGGCGTCTTGAGGCCGATGACCGTCGCCATCGTCACCACGCCGCCGAAATCGCCGATGGATTTCAGCTCGCTCCAGTTCGCGCCGTCGTCCTCCGTGACCGCCATGCGGATGGGATACAGCCCGCTGAACATGATGATGCGCTTCTTCCCCGCCGCATCCACCGTGCGATGCAGCGTGGGCACTTCGAGCGACGTGACCCAGTTGGCCGGTGTGGGCAGGCGCTCGCTCCACGTCCGGCCGGCGTCGGTGCTGCGCTTGTAAACTATCGCGCCGCGCCCGTGGCCTTTGGGATAAACGATGAGCATGGTCTTGTTATCCTCCAGCAACACCGTGGTCGGATGGCCGAGATACTGGCCCGGCTCGCGGTCCACGATGACCTGCCGCTGCTTCTCGCCGGCGAGGTCAATGGTGGGAATGGTGTAAGCCGGTGGCAGCTTGGTCTTGAGCCCCTTGGGCGGCGCGAGCGCGATGTCCTTTTTCTGCAAGGCCGAGGGCTGCGCGGAGGCGGCGAAGGCGTGGACGGAAATGGCCGGGGCGCAAAGCGCGGCGGCGAGGGCGAGGGAAAAGTTTTTCATGGAACGGCGCGAGGTTGCCGGGGCTGACGCCGCCGGGCAATGCCGGATTCAGGCGGGACTCGCCGGAATCTTCATCCTTGGTTTGGCTGGGTTCGCGTTGTAGGTTCACGCCCATGAAAGAATGCCTGACCGACTCGGACCTTCTGGAACTGTCGAACGGGTCGCTCGCCTCGTTTGAGCAGCGCGTCGCGGCCATCCCCGGCGACCTCTGCGCGCCGTTCCATGACGAGGCGCGCCAGCTTGAAACGGAGTTGCTCACGGTTTACCGCGTGGTGGTTCTCTGCACCAAGCGCGAGGAGGACTTGGAACGCGTGAGCAAGTGGTGGGCAACCTTGGTCCAGGTCTGCGATGGGTTCGCGGCGCGGTTGAGCCGGCTGGTGCAGGCGCATCCGGTTTGCGGCGCGGAACAATACTACGACCGGGTTCTGGAACTGCGCAGCAAATGCCTTCGCCTTCAGAAGATGCACAGCTAGGCGCGGTTCCCGCCGCGAGCATTGCCCAGTTGGCCGTCCTCTACGACCGCTTCGCGAACGCCCTGGATCCGTTTGCGCCGGAGCGGGACCAGGCTGAAATGCTCTTCGAGCAGGAAACCGCCCGGCTCTACGACTCTCTGCCGGCACCCAGGCCTGATCCCGGAAATTTCAAGAGGGCCATCATCCTCCGCTGCCGCCGGCACCTTCGGGCGTCGGACAAACCGTCGTCGCTCTGAGCAATTGATGGAGTCTTGGCGGCGGCGACTTCAGCAATCCGCCGGTGCCCAGCTTCGCGTCCTCCGCGGAGACCTCTGTGCCCCCCCAGCGTCAAAATCAAACGCGGAGGATGCGGAGGGATTCGCCGGGGAATGCAGCGGAGGCGAAGGAAGACCCTGCCGCCGCGCCGCCCGGCTCGACAACGGGGCACCGGATAATTACTCTGCCCACCGCCAACTGAATGACATCGCTGACAGCGGTTAATAACCATGTTCGGCATCGTATGCGCGGTTCCACAATCATCACACTTTTTGTCTGCGGCTTGCTCGTCATATCCTGCGGTCGCAAGCAACCTCCGAGTGCAAGCGTGTTTCAGATGCGTTTGGTGCAGGATGCTTTGATCACTGATACCGAGCAGTTGACCATCTTTCATTCGCTGACTTACACCAACGACACGACCACTGAAACGCTCAACGTCCAGAAAAAGGTGCTGCTCGACGAGACCGCGGTTCGGTCGGCCAGCGTCAAGGGCGAGGGTCCGCCGAGTGCCCCGGAGGTCGAGATCGTCCTTACGGAGAATGGCCAGAAGTTGTTTGCGGACCTTACGCGCCAGAGTGTCGGCCGGCGTCTGGCCATTGTGGTTGACGGCAAGCTGTTGGTGGCGCCCAGAATCGAGATGGAGATTGCGGGTGGCCGCGTGCGTATCACCGGCAGGTTTTCTCTTCGGGAAGCAATCGAGCTCGCAACCAAGATAAATGATGCAGTGAAGAAATGACGATGCCGTGACGCGCCGCCCGGCTCGACAACGGGGCACCGGGAAATTATTCTGCCCACCGCCAACTGAGTGACACCGCAGAGCGCGGTTAATCTCAATGTTAGGCGGTATCGCGCACCAACATGTTTGAAAGTCCGTTACTTATTGTTCTCGTAATTTTGGCAGCGCTGGGCGTCGGCATCGGCGTTTTCTCGCTTCGTCGTCGCAAGCGGGTTCGTCGCCTCTGCTCCCAGGCCGCACAGGCGATTGAGGAGAGTCGCCACGACGAGGCGTTGAGGATTCTTTTGGCAGTCGAACGGAGTTGGGCCTTCAACTTGCATGATGGCAGCAGGAGTTCACGGCTTGCAGATTTGGATGACCTTTCCCAGATGCTCACGCTGCTGGCCCGCGTGCCGGGCGGCGATACTTCGCGCATCACGCTGGTCGAGTCCGCTGTTTCAGAGGTGCGTGCTCTGTTCGCCGAGCGCAGCAACTTTGGGATTGATGGCCGTAGTCTGAAGCGAGATGGAGCGGTTCGCTGGCCAGAGCTGTCAGACCGTTTGCAGTCGGCCCGTCAGGAGTTGAGGGCGAGTTATGAGACTAGAGTTGCCGCCTAACTGTCGAGTCTCGACAGGTTGTCCGCAGGTTCGCTAGGAACTGGCTGAACGTTTTGCTCTTCTCCTGTTCCCCACCTCACCTCACTCCGCAAACCGCATCGCAAACACATCCGCGTCCTTGAGCACGAAGCGCAGGCGCACGGGTTTGCCCCGGAGCGCGGAGAGGTCGCCGCCGGTCTTCCATTTCACCACGGCCCCCGGTTCGTCGCCGTAGAGCGGCGGCATGTCCGCGAGCGCGAAGCCGGGCAGCGGCGCGCCCGCTTCATCCTGCAACTCCACCCGCACGGAGCCGGCGGCGGAGGTGGCGTAGTTGAGCGCGAGGTTTTTCCCGGTGAAGGTCACGGCCCGCGTGATGGCCTCGCCGCCGCGCGCGTCCGCGTGCAGGGACGCGAGGCGGTGGCGCGGGAGCACGAGGCGGCGGAGGCGGTTGTCGGGCCAGCGGTAATGCTCGGTGATGTAGAGCGACCATTCGCCGGGCGCGGATTCGGCGAGGCCCCACGCGGGCATGTTGCTGCGCTCGGTCCAGTTTTTCTCGTCCGGCCCCGGCCGCACCCACGCATCGAGGAAGGCGCGGTCCCATTTCACGCCGTCGCGGCTGGTCATGAACACCGCGTCCGACACGCCGGCGATGGGGTGCGCGGGAACCTTCTTGCGGTCGGGCACGAAGCGCTTGGGGAACGCGAGCAGCAGATGCTCCGCGCCGGGGCACGGCACGGTGGCGCTGGTGTAGAAATGTTCGTAGGGCGCGTCGGTGGCGTAGCGGTTGGGCGTGCCGGCGCTCCACGCAAGGAAGTCCGCCGAGTGCGCGCTCTGCACGGCGCGGGTGTTGTTGGAGAAGATGCGGCTGTAGCAGGCGTAGCGTCCGCGCGCGACATCCCAGAAGGCGAGGTTGAGCGAGTCGAACGCGCCCTTGGTCATCGCGGGGTCGTGACTCATTTTCTTCCAATGCAATCCATCGGGCGAGGAGAAGGCGTAGAGGCCGCCGGCGGTGGCACCTTCCTGCCAGTTCTTGCCGGGAGCCTTGAGTCCGCCGAGGGCCTTGAAGCGCTCGTCGGGTTTGCACGCGGGGTTGCGGTCGAGGAAGGGGGCGAAGTTGTGCGACTCGATGCCGCGCCAGATGACGTTGTTGTCCTTGGTGCCGCCAGCCTCGATGAGTCCGAGCTTGGGCCGCGTGAAATGAATCCCATCACGGCTCTCGATGACGCACGTGACCTGCGCATCCGATTGGTCCGAACCTCCGACGGAGCCGCGGTAGTAAATGCGGATGAGTTCGCCGTCCTGCACGACGCTGAAGTAGGCGCTGGTCGGCCCTTCCCACGGCTGGTCGGTGGTGAGGACGACCTCGGCGCGGCGCGGCTCGGCGAGTTTCAGAGTCGCATTGCTTTTCGTGGCGAGGAGGAAGTCGTCCACGAAAAGTTCCCAGCGCGTGCCGAGGTCGGCGGGCGCGGCGGCGGAGACAATCAGCGGGACAGCGAACAGGATTAGGACAATGGCGAGGCGCGCGCGGCGGATGAACGTTGGGAACATACGCCTCTTGTGTCAGAATCGGGGTCGGGAGTAAAGTTTCCACCGAAGCACGGTGGATTTCTCAATCCGGCAATAGGCTTGCTGGGTTGAGTTGGTTCCCAAGCGGTCGCCGGCGCATCCGGCGGCACCGTGCTTTGCAAAACAACCGAGCGGTTATGGCTACGCCCACAGCAACCGGCCCCTTGACCCGCAGCGCCGACGCGCTCCGGCCGATCCACTGCTACCTCTGCGGCGCGACCAACTTCGTCGCGCCCGGCCTGCCGCCGCAGACGGAGATGCCGTGCAACAAGTGCGGCAAGAGCATCCTCATCCCCTACCTCCTCCGCCATTTCGAGATCCGGCAGGCCATCGCGTCCGGCGGCATGGGCACGGTCTATCGCGCGTTCGACACGATCCTCAAGCGCGAGGTGGCCGTGAAGCTGATGAAGCGCGAACTCGGCCGCGACCAGAAGATGCTCGACGAGTTTTACAAGGAGGCGCGGATGATCGCCGCGTTGAACCACCCGAACATCATCCAGGTTTTCAACTTCGGCGAAATGGACGGCGAAAATTTCATCGCCATGGAACTCGCCGACCGCGGCAGCGTGGAAAGCCGCGCGTTGAAAAACGGCGGGCGCATTTCCGAACTGGAGGTGCTCGATGTGGGCGTGAAGATCGCCGGCGCGCTGGATGCGGCCTACAAGCAGAACCTCCTGCACCGCGACATCAAGCCGGCGAACATTCTCTTCAACGCGGACAACGAGCCAAAGCTCGTGGACTTCGGTCTGGCGCGCGAGGCGGACAAGGAAACGGAATACGGCGAGCAGGTCTGGGGCACGCCGGAGTATTCCGCGCCGGAAAAATTCAAGCGCGAGAGCGAGACCTTCAAGTCAGACATGTATTCGCTGGGCTGCGCGCTGTATCAGGCGCTCACGGGGCGGCTCCCGTTCGAGGGTCCGTCGGTCGAGGAGATGGTGCGCGGTCATGTGGAAACGCCGGTGACGCCGCCGCACGAAATCGTCGCGGAAATTTCCCCGGCCACCAGCGAGGCCATCGTGAAGGCGCTGGCGAAGAAACCGCGCGACCGTTTCGCGAGCTACGAGGAATTCGTGATGGCGTTGACCGCCGCGCGCAGCCAGGTGCTCGTCGGCCAGCTCGCCGAGCAGAACGCCCCCGCCGGCCGTCCGGCGCGCACGACAAAAAATCTCGGCAGCACTTCGAACAAGGCCGCCGCTGCGCCCGCGAAGCCCGCGCCACGTCCGGCCCCTGTCGCCGCCGAAGCGGCGGGCGACTCGAAGAAGTTTCTCCTGATGGGCGCGCTCGCCGTGGTGATTGCGCTCGTCATCGGCGGCGTGATGTTTTTCAAGAACGCAAAGAAGGACGCGCCGGAAGTAAAGCAGGCCGCCGCACCAGCCACGCCGACGCCCGCGCCGACCACGGAACCCGCCGCCGAAGCAAAGGCCGCGAAGAAGGCAGCCAAGGCCGCCGTCCCGACCGCCGACGCCGTCGCGCCCGTGCGGCCCGCGGCGACCCTCACTCCGCTCCTCGGCACCGATCTCAACAAGAACTGGATGCGCGAGGATGGCCGCGACCTCGCCAAGAAGGGAGCGTGGACGCTGGAGAACGGCGAGTTGAGCAACACCGCCGCGCGTTCCACGCTGCTCATGAGCCGGCAGGCGTTCAAGGATTTCGATCTCCTCCTCGAATGGAAATTCGACGCGGGCGCGGGCGGCATGCTGATCTTCGGCGTGCAGACGGGCAGCGCGTTCACCAACGCCCTCCGCATCCGAATTGGCGACGAGCCAGAGAAGGGCACTGCCAAAAACGCCGTCGGCGCGCTCGCTGGCGTCATCGCGGCGCCGAAGGAGAAAACGCTCAAACCGCCGGGCGAGTTCAACGCGATGCGCGTGGCCGTGTTCGGCGAGCGCGTGGAAGTCTGGCTCAACGGCGTGCGCACCGCGGGCTTCACGCTCGGCACCGAGGAGTTCGCCAAGAAGGTCGCCGCCAGCCCGCAGCGGGACAACGCCGAGTTCGGCAAAACCACGGCGGGTCATCTGGTCTTCCAGCTTCCGGCCGGCGTCACGGTGCGCAACCTCCGCATCCGCGGCCTCACGCAGATGCCCGCGGAACTTCAGGGCGCGGCGCCGGCCAAGGCCAAAAAATCGGCGGCGCGCTGATCGTAACGAGGGAACGAGGGAATGGTTGTCACGCCCGCCGCGAACCATTAGTTTCCCGCCCGTGGCTGATTTCGCGAAAAATCCGAACGCGCTCCGACCCATTCATTGCTACTTCTGTAGCGCGAGCAACTTCGTGTCGCCGGACCTTCCGCCGATGACCACCATGCCGTGCAACAAGTGCGGCAAGGAAATCATGATCCCCTACCTGCTGCGGAATTTTGAAATCCGCCAGGTCATCGCCTCGGGCGGCATGGGCACGGTCTATCGCGCGTTCGACACGATCCTCAAGCGCGAGGTGGCCGTGAAGCTGATGAAGAAGGAACTCGGGCGCGACGCGAAGATGCTCGACGAGTTCTACCGCGAGGCGCGCATGATCGCGGCGCTGAACCACCCGAACATCATCCAGGTTTTCAACTTCGGCGAAATGGACGGCGAAAATTTCATCGCCATGGAACTCGCCGACCGCGGCAGCCTCGAGAGCCGCGCGTTGAAAAACGACGGGCGCGTCTCCGAGTTGGAGGTGCTCGACGTGGGCGTGAAGATCGGCGCCGCGCTGGATGCCGCCTACAAACAGAACCTCCTGCACCGCGACATCAAGCCGGCGAACATTTTGTTCAACGCCGACAACGAGCCGAAGCTCGTGGACTTCGGCCTGGCCCGCGAAGCCGACAAGGAGGACGAATACGGCGCGGAAGTCTGGGGCACGCCGGAGTATTCGGCGCCGGAAAAATTCAAGCGCGAGAGCGAGACCTTCAAGTCGGACATGTATTCGCTCGGCTGCACGCTTTACCAGGCGCTCACCGGCAAGCTGCCGTTCGCCGGGCCCTCGGTCGAGGAGATGGTGCGCGGCCATTTGGACACGCCGCCCAAGCCGCCCCTCGAACTGGTGCCGGAGATTTCCCCGGCCACGAGCGACGCCCTCCTCAAGTCGCTCGCCAAGAAACCGAAGGAGCGCTTCGCGAGCTACGAGGAGCTCGTGATGGCGTTCACCGCCGCGCGCAGCCAGGTGCTCGTCGGCCAGCTCGCCGAGCAGAACGCCCCCGGCGGCGCGAAGGCCCGCACGACGAAAGGCCTCGCCCCGGCGCCGAAGAAGACGGCCCCGGTCCCCGTCGGCAAACCCGTGGCCCGGCCCGTGCGGGTGGATCCCGAGGCGGTGGGCGACCGGAATAAATTTGCGTTGATCGCCGTCATGGTCGTGGGGCTGGCCGCGATGGCCGGCGGTGTGTGGTTTTTCATGAACCACTCGTCGGGGGATCCGGCCGCGCGATCGGCGACCACCAATGACGTGCCGGCCGTCGCAGTCCCGCCGCCCGCGCCGCTGCCCGCGCCGGGCGAGTGGCTCACGCTGTCCGTCAGCGAGCTCGCCACGCGTTTCGCGAGTCCCAACGGCCGGCCGCTGAGCACGGGCTGGCAGTTCACGAACAACGAAGTCCGCTTCGATGGCGGCGGACTGGGCGGGCTCGCCACGATTCACGAGTTCACCGATTTCGATTTAAGTTTCGAGTGGAAGGCGGCGAAGGACGCGCCGCCCGGGGCCGTGGCCTTCGCGCTCGGCCGGGGCGCGGGCGCGATGGACGACGCGTTCAAGTTCGTCCTCCGCGCGCAGACCAACGCCGGCGCGCAGTCGGCCGGTTCGCTCGCCGGAGTCATCGCCGCGGCGACGAACGCCACGGTGCGCGACCCGAAGGATTTCAACATCAGCCGCCTCGTGGTGCTGACCAACCGCGCCGAGTTCTGGATCAACGGCCGGCGCGCCGTCGGCTTCAACCTCGGCGGCGAGCCGCTCGCCACGGCTCTCGCCGAGAGCGAAATGAAATCGCGCCCGAATTACGGCAAGGCCGTCCCCGGCCGTCTCGGCTTCGAGGCGCCGCGCGGCGTCGCGTTGCGCAACGTGCGCGTGCGCGTGCCGGAGAAATGGCCCACCGATCTCCCGGTCCCCTCGATCCGGCTCAACCTCATCCCGCGTCCGGAAGTCACGAGCCCGACGTTCACCTCATTGTCCGACACGAACTCGATCAAACTCTGGCGCGCGTGGAACGGCCAGAGCCCGCCGCCCGCGAGTTCGTGGAAGTTCGAGAGCGGCTTCATCACCGCGCTGGGCGGCGACCGCGCGCCGATGCTCGTGACCCGCGAGCGCTACGTGGATTTCGAGCTGACCTTCGACTGGAAGGTGGATAAGGGCGTGAAGACCGCCGTGATTTTCGGCCTGCAATCCCTGCCGTATGAGGCGTCCCAGAACGCCTACCGCATCGTGCTCGCCGATGATGCGGCGGAGACGACGATCAAGAAGCAGAGCGGCGCGCTCTACGGCCTGATCGCCCCGAGTGGCGCCACGCCCAAGCCCGTGGGTCAGTATAATTCCGCGCGCGTCGCCGTGTTCAACAACCGCGCCGAGGTCTGGATCAACGGCGTGAAGTGCACCGAGTTCGATCTCGCCGCGAAGTCGTTCAAGGATTCGATCCCCAAGTCGGAATACCGGGAGCGCCCGCTCTTCGGCAAGACGTCCGAGGGCTGGATCGCCTTCCAGCCCGCCGCGGGGCTGAGCCTGCGCTCGGTGCGCATCCGCGCGATTGCCGAGGCGCCCAAGCCGCCGCCCGGCGCGAAGCCGGCGCCGAAGAAGAAGTGACGGGCGGACGTTTAAAAAGCGCCAAGCTCCAGAGAAGCTTCAGTTTCAAAAATCAAAGCTCCAAGCGCCGCACGGCACACTTGGAGTTTTTTTTGGAGCTTGGAGCTTGGTGCTTTTTACCTCACCACCTCGAAGGCGCAGCCCTTCAAATACTCTGTCTCCGGAATCACCGGGATCACCGGATGATCGGGTGATTGCGAGAAGGTCGCCACGCGCCGCAGCACGCGCCGCGTGTCGAACGCCGCCGAGAGGATCACGTCCTGGAACATCTTCGCGTCCACGTGATGCGAGCACGTGAAGGTCGCGAGCACGCCGCCCGGCCGCAGCAGCTTGAGCGCGCGCACGTGGATTTCCTTGTAGCCGCGCAGCGCGTTCGGGACCGAGTCGCGGTTGCGCGTGAAGGACGGCGGGTCGAGCACGATCGCGTCGAACTTCGGCACGAGCTTCTCGTGCGGGTTGGTCAGCGTGTGCGTCTTGAGCCAGTCGAAGACGTTGCCGGTCTCGAACGTGCATTTCTCCGCGAGTCCGTTGGCCTTCGCGTTCTGCACCGCCGCCGCCACCGCCTCCGCGCTCTGGTCCACGCCGTGGACGCTGGCCGCGCCCGCGCGCGCCGCGTGCAGCGCGAAGCCGCCGAGAAAGCTGAAGCAGTCGAGCACCTGCGCGCCGGGCGCGATGAGCTTCGCGACCGCGGCGTAGTTGACCTGCTGATCGAGATAGAGGCCGGTCTTGTGGCCCCCGAGCAAATCGACGGTGAACTTGAGGCCGTTGAGCTGGATGTCCATCGCGCCCTTCAACTCGCCGGCGAGCAGGCCCTGCCGCTCGGCCAGGCCCTCGAACTTGCGCGACGCAATGTCGTTGCGCTCGAGGATCGCGCGCGGCGAGAAAATTTTCTGCAGCACCGCGAGGATTTGCGGCGTGCGCTGGTCCATGCCGAGCGAGGAAATCTGCACCACGAGCACGTCCTCGTATTTGTCCACGATCAGGCCGCTGAGGAAATCGCTCTCCGCATTCACGACGCGGAACGACGTCACCCCCGGCAGGTGCCGCTGGCGCACGGCGAGCGCGGCGCGGATGCGTTGCTCGAAGAACGCCTCGTTCACTTCGATGCGCTCGGGGGAGAGGAGGCGCACCGCGATTTTTGATTTCGAGTTGTAAAAGCCCGAGCCGACGAAGCGCTGGCGGTGATCCTTCACCTGCACCAGTTCGCCGTCGGTGGCGGGCTTGGTGAAGCGCATGATCGAGGTGCCGTAAAGCCACGGATGGCCGGCGATGAGGCGTTCGGAATCGCCGGGCCGGAGGATGATGGTGGGCAGGTGGGAGTCGGATTCGGTGTGTGTGCTCATGTAAACAGTCGCCCGCACGCAGTCTTGCCCCGGCGGCGCGGGACGCTACGCTCGCGCCATGAATTCCCGCTTGCCGCTCCGCATTCTGTTTTGCTCAACCGCACTTCTGAGCGCCGCGCCCGTTCACGCCGCCGAACGCCGCGACGTGAACTACGACGAGGCCAAGGTCAACATGGCGCCGCTGCCCGACCCGCTCGTGCTCAACAGCGGCAAGCCCGTGACCAGTTCGCGCGCGTGGACGAAGCAGCGCCGACCCGAGGTGCTGGAGCTGTTTCAGGCGAATGTGTATGGCCGCAGTCCCGGCAAACCGAAGGGGATGAAATTTGAAATCACCGGCCTCGACCACCTCGCGCTCGACGGCCTCGCCACGCGCAAGGAGATCACCGTTTGGTTCACCGGCAAAAAGGACGGTCCGAAGATGACCATCCTGCTCTACGTGCCGAACGGCGCGAAGAAGCCCGTGCCGGCATTTCTCGGCCTCAATTTTTACGGCAATCACACCGTGGATTCCGATCCGGGCATCACGCTCTCGACCGCGTGGATGCGCGACAACAAGGACGCCGGCGTGGTCAACGGCCGCGCAACGGACAAATCGCGCGGCTTCCAGACCTCGCGCTGGCAGATCGAAAAAGTCGTCAGGCGCGGCTACGCGACGGCGACGATTTACTACGGCGACCTCGAACCGGACCACGCCGACGGCTGGAAGACCGGCCTGCGCGCCGCACTCAGCAAGGACGGCGCGAACACATTATGGAAGCCCGACGACTGGGGCGCCATCGGCGCGTGGGCCTGGGGCCTGAGCCGTGCGCTCGATTATTTGGAGACCGACAAGGACATCAACGCGAAGCAGGTCGCCGTGCACGGCCACTCGCGCCTCGGCAAGACTTCGCTCTGGGCCGGTGCGAGCGACGAGCGTTTCGCCATCGTCATCTCCAACGACTCCGGCGAAGGCGGCGCGGCGCTCACGCGGCGCGACTTCGGCGAGACCACCGCCATCATCACCAAGGCGTTCCCGCACTGGTTCTGCCCGCGCTACGCGACCTACGCGAGCAACGCCCCCACGCTGCCCGTGGACCAGCATGAACTCATCGCGCTCATGGCGCCGCGGCCCGTTTACATCGCCAGCGCGACCGAGGACCAGTGGGCCGACCCGCGCGGGGAATTCCTGTCAGGAAAAAATGCGGAGCCGGTCTATGCGCTCTTCAAGAAGGCCGGCCTTGGTGTCGCGGACCAGCCGGCGGCGGATCATCCGGTCGGCAATTTCATCGGCTACCACCTCCGCACCGGCAAGCACGACATCACGGAATTCGACTGGGAGCAGTATCTGAACTTCGCGGACAGGCATTTCGGGAAGGCAAAAAAATAACCTCGTGGCAACGTGAACCTGGAAACTTTCTGCAAATGCCTCGCGGGTGCGCTGGTTGCCGGAGCGTGGTGTTTTGTGAGTGCCTTCTTCGGCACAGCAATGACTGGCGCGGGGCACGGCACATCGTGGTTCCTGCTGCTCCCTATCGCGCCGCTTGGAGCTGGATTGATTCTCTGGCCATGTATCGGCTTTCTCTTGGGGTGGCGAGGTTCGAAATTTGCGGCCCGGGTTGCCGCGGTTCTCGTTATCATTTCCTACGTGGGATTTATCTCTTCGTTGATTTGGGTTGATGACGGCTACTCGCTCGACGGCTTTCGGAAAGCCATTCAATCACTGCCCGGAATGGTTTCCATCCTGTCGGCCCTTTACTTGGCCGCACAAGCTGTTTGCTGGTATTTGATTGTTACGGCTGGCCGCGTCCCGCCACGAAGCGGCGCCAGAGGAAATTAGCCAAGAGCAAGCTCTTGGCGCGTTCACTTCTTCGCCGCCCACTTCACCGCGTTGCCGAGCAGTTGCTTGAACTCCGGCAGGTCATGCGTCTTCTCGTCGTGCCCGAGCGCGATCGCCGCGATGCGCGCCTTCGGATGCTTCACGATGAACACGCTCGGATGCGGCTTCTCCCACTTGAGGCTGGGCGAGGTCTCGGCGAGCACCTCGATGGGCGTGGCCGTCTCGTCCGGCGTCATGTAATAAAGCTCGTCGGTCACGGCGAAACTCTTTGTCACGCCCTTCGTGATCGGGTGGTCCTTGAGCACGTTCACCTTGAACTCGCCCAGCTTGTCGTGGCCGCGTGAACCGCCGCCGACGATCTGCGCGTTGAACTCCGGCCAGTCCTTGAAGTTATACCAGATGCCCGCGTGCTCGAGCACGATGCCCTTGCCCTTGTTGGCGAAATCGAAGAGCGCCTGCCGCAATTCCGGCGTCGCCCACGCGGCGCGGTTCACGCTCAGCACCGCCACGTCCGCCTTCTTCAGCTCGCGCACGGTGTCCTCGGGGCTTTCGGTGTAGTTCACGCTATAGCGCGCGGCGGTGAGCGTGGCGGTGTCAGACTGGTGGAAAAATTTCTCGAAGTCATGCGCGCTGCCGCCGCCCACGAGCAGCACCTTCGTGCCCCGGCCCCACTTCATCGGGCCGACGGACGGAATTTTTTCCGGCGCGGCGGGCGCGGCGGAGGCGACCTGAGTCGGGGCGTTCTTCTTCTTCCCGTCGCCCTTCTTGCCCGCCTTCTTCGGAGCGGGATTGTTGGACGCGGGCACGCCGCCCGACACAGCCGGAGCGCCGGCGGGCAACGGATCGCTGCTCAAGTCCACCGTCACCGCGACGGTCGTGGGCGCGACGACATTGTCATAGCTCTCGAAGGTCAGCTTTTCCACCACGCCGGTGCCCGTGAGCTTGCGGCTTGCGAAGCGCACCTGGCCGCGCTCGGCGATGCCCTTCGCGAGCTTCGATCCGGGCACGTCCACTTCGCGGATGTAGTCGGCGAACTCCGCGCCGTTTTTGAAAATGATTTCCTCCGTCGCGCCGCCGACGTAGTGCGCCGTGACCTTGAGCACGGGAACGCCCTCACCGCCGCCGAACGGAAACGCCCAGCCGCCGACGTTGCCGAGCACGTGAATCTGTTTCGCCGCGACGCCGACGTGCGCTTCGACGGACTTCGGAAAAGTTTTCTTCGCATACGAATTGTCCGGGCCGCCCTTGAGCACCATCAGGTTTTTTGTGCTCGGCGATTTCGCCGCGTCCACGATTTTGAATGGCACGCCAAACGCGCTGACGATGCCGTATTTCGCCAGCGGCAACGAACCCTGGCCCGCGTCCGGTCCCGCATAGAGTCCGCCGCGCGAGTCGGCGGTGAACGCCGCCGCGAGGTCCACGATGCGGAAGCGCGCGTAGTCGGCGCAGATGAACGCGAGGATGTCGCGCAACGCCTCCGCGCCGAGCGCTTCGAGGCCCTCGGGCATGAGCGAGCGGCCGGTGTTGCGGCGCGAGGTGATCGTGCTCTTGAGGATTTCCTTTTCGCCCGCGGCGTTGCGCAGCGCGACCATCGAGGGATTTTCGCGCGCGATGACGCCGTCGAGAATTTCGCCGTCCTTCGTCTCGATGCTCCACGCGACGTAGCTGAACTCCACCTCCTTGTTCGGGTCGAGAATGTGGACGAGCAACTCCGCCGGACCGTGCGCGCCCATGCCGGTGAGCGGCGGGCCGACCAAATTTCCGAGCGTGCCGAGCTGATGGCACGTGGCGCAGTTCGCGGTGTAAAGCTCCTTGCCCTTCGCGACGTTGCCGGGCTTCTCGACCTCGGGCGTGAACTTCGCGATGAGCGCCGCCTTCTCCTTCGCTTCGGGCCCGCGCAACTTGTCCATGATGCCGTTCGCGCGCTGGGCGACGGTGGCGTTCGGGTGCAGGCGGAGGCGGTGGACGTTCGCGGGGCCGAGCAACGTCGGCGGAACGGCGCCGCTGTCGAGCGCATCGAGCAACGCGGAACTCCACGAGGCGCGCTTGAGCAACTGGTCGAGCGCAACGGACTGCGGTTCGCCGGGCAACTGTGGCAACGCCTTCACGAGCGCGACGCCGAGATTGTCATCGGGCAACGCGCCGAGCGCGGTGACGACGCGCGTCTTCATCGTGGTAGAAGCTGAAGACGAGAGAATCTTTGCAACTGAGGGAACAATCTCTGGATTCATTTGCCGCGCGCCCAAAAGATTTTCGACGATTTGTCCGCGCTTGTCCTCTGCAATACTCTCGTCAGAAAGTTTTGAAATCAGGTGTTCCAACTGCGGCTTGGCCTCTCTCGCCAACTCGCCTTGTTTGTCCCAACGCGCAACCAAAGGGAGAACCGCTGCGGCGAGTTCGGCGTGAGAAGACGAGAGAAGCTTTTTGAGCGCTTCTTTCAATTCGGTGTCCCACTGCGGAACGACTGACGAGTTCAGCTCGGCTGCGAGACTTTGAAGCATGACGCGCTTCACGTCATACGAGTCCTCGTGCGACCAAGAACAATACAGGACCAATAGCGCAACGAGTTTCGCATCGCCTTTGAGGGCAAGCTGACGTGCGATTAGCGGAAGAACAGGTCGGAGGTCGTTCTTGTCCTTCATCAACTCTGGGTCGACAACAAGTGCGATTCGCAAGAAGGCCAGCGGGTATTGATTGTAAACGCCCATCAGCGCTGCGCGGGACCATTCGTCGTCGAGGTGGCCATACCCGCCAAGTAATCCCAGACATAGCCGCTCGGTCATGTGGTCTGATTTCAGCAATTCTTCTCCCATGCCTAGTTCAGAGGCCAACAGCAGCGCGGCCAGTCGAGCTTTTGGGTCGGGCTCGCTCAAAGGATACAACGCCGACATGGGGGCGAAATTGCGTTGTGCTCCAAAGGCGGAATTCGTTGGCGCACGGAAAATCTCCACGAAGGCAAGGTTGAGATTTCTGCGAAGCGAAGGCTGTTTGCTTTGCAGCGCGCTGTTCACGACGTTTTCCTCTAGCCGACTGGTTTGGGCCAGAATCCAGAGCGCGTGTATCCGTGAAGCTGGTGTAGCGGTCTCGGAATCAACGAGCGATTTGAGGGCTTTGGTTGCGGAATCGTCCTTTGACTCAATCAGCAGTCTTGTTGCGTTCATCCGCACGTGCTGGTTCGGATGTTCGAGCGCTTTCACCAAATCCGACGCCGACGCCTTCGCCAGATTCGGCACTTCGATTTTCTTCGCGTCCTTGTGGTCCACGCGCCAGATGCGGCCGTAGTAATGGTCGCGGTCGGGGCGGATGGCGGCGTTGTGCGGGCCGTGTTTCGGACCGCGCGTGTCGTTGTGGATGACGGCCTGGTTGCAGAAGTCCACGACGTAGAGCGCGCCGTCCGGGCCGATGCGCGTCTCGATGGGACGGAACCAGATGTTTTTCCCGCCGATGAACTCGGCCGTCTCGCGCCCGGCCTCGCGATGCGCGGCGTAGGAGACGCCGTCGGCATTCACGAGCTGGTGGTGGACGATGTTGATGGTCGGCTCGGTGCAGAAGTAGGCGTAGTTCCATTTCGCGGGCCACGTGCCGCCGTCGTAAATCGCGCAGCCGGCGGCGGCGGTGAATTTGCCGACCCAGTCAATCTGCACGTAAGGCAACTGGTCGTGCGACATCGCGGGGAACACGTCGAGGCTCTTGCTCACGACGCGGAAGCTGGTGAGGCCGCGCACGCCGGCGCGCGCGAGCTGGTTCTCGCTCATCACGGTGTGCATGAGCAGGTCGCCGCTCGTGGGCTGCGTCCAGAAAACTTCGTTGTCCCAGGAAATCTGGAGGCCCCACGTGTTGCCGCCCTTGGAGGAAAATTGCTCGAACGCGGAGCCGTCGGGCTTGAAGCGCACGACGCCGGAGCCGATGGTGCCGAAATCACGTTTGCCATCGCCGCTCGTGACGTGCGGGCTGCTGCTGTAGCCGTGCGTCGCGTAAATCCAGCCGTCGAAACCCCAGCGGAGGTTGTTGATGACGGCGTGCGTGTCGCGGTCGCCGAGGTTGGTGTAGAGCAACTCGGCCTTGTCGCACACGCCGTCGCCATTCGTGTCGCGCAGGAGCCAGACGTGCGGCGCCGCGCTCGCAATAACGCCGTCCTTGTAGTGAACGAAACTCGTGACGCGTTCGAGGCCACCGGGCACGCCGTGCGCGAAGTCAGCGAAGATTTGTTTCTTGTCCATCACGCCGTCGCCCTTCGACGAGGTGAGGATGCTGATGCGGTCGTAGGCGGGGCGGTCGTAATTTTTCCCGTCGTCGGTGAGCTTGTTGTCCTTCTGCCAGCGCTGGACGTAATCGGTGCCTGGATTGATCGAGCGGCCGTCGGGATACTCGGGCGTCTCGCAAACCCACAGCCGGCCCTGCGCGTCCCAGTCAATGTTCATCACCTTGTTGATGAGCGGCTCGCTGGCGACGAGCGAGACCTTGAACTCGGGATGCACCGCGAGCGTGCCGGGCAAATCCTTCGGCGACGGCGTGCCGCCTTCGGGATAACGCAGTGAGGCGAGTTCGGCCTTCGTGCAAAGCTCGTCCACATTCGCGCGCTTGCCGGCCCACGCGATGCCGCGGAGCAACACGGCGCGGTAGTGGGGCTTGGAAAAATTTTCGTAGAGATGGCCGTGGATGTGGGCGAAGGCGCGGTAGTTGTCCTTCTCGTAGGTCCACATCTGCGGCTGGATGTCATAGACGGTGATCTTGCCCTTCTGCGGCTGACCGCGCGTGTCGTTCTTTTTCGCCGAGGAAATATTCGGCGTGTAGGCCGCCGCGAGCACGTGCACGTCGGGCGACACATCCATGTCGTAATAAATTTCATCGCTGATGTCGTAATTGCCCGCCTCGCTCGTGATGGGATGCGTGCGGTCCACGTAGTAGAGCGACATCGGACCTTCGAGCCATTTAGTCGTTCCCCACACCCACGTGCCGCCGATGACGGACTTGAGATACGCCGCGCCGTCGGGGGAATTTTTCGCCGGCACATTCGCCGCGTGAATCACCACGATGCCGCCGCCGCGCTTGAGGAATGCTTCGAGCGACGGGCGACTCGCCGCCGGAATTTCGCCGCCCTCTTGTGAGTGGAGGATGAGCACGTCTGACTTGGCGAGTTGCTCGGCGGTGGGAAAATCCATTGCGCCCTCGACCTTGCAGCCGCGCTCGGTCAGCAGCGTGTTCCAGTCGCGGAGAAACTGCTCGTGCTCGTGCTGCCCCGGCCCGTGGGATTTTTTTCCACCGCGGATGAACACGCGCAGCGGTTCGGCGGCGGAGGCGGTGAGCGTCCACGCGAAGAGGCTGAGGACGAGCAGGGAAACGATTCGGTTTTTCATTTTTGCGGGCGTCTCGCGTCGCGACACCGGTCGCACGGGAGAAGCGGACGGGATTAAAGGGCCAAGCGCGCCAACATTCCAGCGGAGAAATGCCAACCTTGCCCATTCGGGAAACACCCGGGCCGCGACGCTTCGGCAGCGTGGCCTTAAATGAGGACAACGACGGCGACAAAAATGTGG
Source organism: Verrucomicrobiota bacterium (assembly GCA_016199935.1). GTDB lineage: Bacteria > Verrucomicrobiota > Verrucomicrobiia > Limisphaerales > JACQFS01 > JACQFS01. Next base: position 1,345 of record JACQFS010000020.1, on the reverse strand, counting down.
CCGCTCCACACGTCACTTCTTCTTGGCCTTCTTTTTGTCCGCCGCCTGCGCTTGCTGATACTGCTGTTGCTCGCGGTTGGCGGCCGCCTGCGCGGCATCGAACTGTTTTTGCTCCCGGGCCAGGGCGTCGCGGGCCTTGGCCAGCCGGGCGGCCGCGTCCTTGGATTTCGCCAGTGCGGCCTTCAACGGCGGGTCATCCGCGATTTCCTTCTCCACCTGGGCGGTGATCGCCGCGGCCTGTTCCGTGGCCGAGTGCGAGGCGCGCTGGGCGGATTGCAGCGGCGGGTCGGCATCCTCGGCGGCTTTTTGCATTTCCGCCGGTGCCCGCACGACGGCGGTTGCGTCCGCGAGGAGCTTGGCGCGCTGCTCGTCGGGAATGGAGGCATCGCCGTTGAGCTTGGAAAATTTTTCGCGCGCCTCGTCCGCGGCGCTCACGGCGGACTGATAATCGGAACGGGCCTTGAGCCGGGCGAGCACTTTGTCTCTTCCGGAGGCGACCTCCTGGCGCGCCGTGTCCGCGGCCGCCTGCGCCGCCGGCAGTCCGAACTTCGGGCCCACGCGGTCGATGGCGGTGCGGCGGGCGTGTTGGAGTCCGGTGGCGGCGGCCTGTTGGTCGCGCTGCGCGTCATTGAACTCGCTCTGCGCCTTGTCCAACTGCTTGCGGGCGTCCTTGAGTTTTTCCTGGGCCTGGTCGAGTTGATCCTTGGCCTTCTTGGTCTGCGGGCTCGGATTTTTCTGCGCGGCGCCGGTGAGGGCGGCGGCCAACGCAAAGCCAGCCAGGGCCAGCGAGAGGAGCTTCGTGGTTTTCATTTCAGGACGGCGCGCGGCTTTGCGTTCACTCCCGAACAGGCGGCGAGAGGCAAACGTCCAGACGCGGAAACGGAGCGGGAGGTTGCCGGGAATCAGCCCAGCGTGCGGCAGGGCGTAAAGCCCTTACGCAGCGAGGCCCACGGTTCCTGCGCGGACACATCCATCGGATCCGGTTCGGCTGACTGCGCGGCGGGGAGATTCGCCGGCGAGAGGATGGCAAGAAAAACGAGTGGCTCCTGATGCGGATTGTAGGTCGCGTGAATCGTGCCCGGCGGGATGTGCGCCAGCTCGCCCGCGCTGAGGATGCGGTGCTCCTTTCCGACCCATTGCTCGGCGCGGCCGTAAAGGACGTAGATGATCTCCTCGCGGTGCGGGTGGTAGTGAAACGGATGGCAGTGCTGCGGGTCCATGTTCGCGCGCACGAGCAGCAACTTGTCCGCGGCGACGACGTCGGGGCGGCAGAGCCACTCGTTGTTCGTCCACGGGTTGGTCTCGCGCAGGGCGTCGGCGATCTGCACGAAGCGGCGGAGTTGGG
>JACQFS010000046.1 GCA_016199935.1 Verrucomicrobiota bacterium | reverse complement strand
TGAACACGGATAGCCAATTGCATGGGAGAAAGGGTGAAAGGGAGCGGGGGAGATTCTCCCTTTCCCCCTTTCTCCCCCGCCCACTTGCTTTGTTGATCCGTGTCCATCCGTGTCCATCCGTGGTCAAAATCTTTTCGTCCAAATGAAAACTATCTTCCCCACCTCCGTCGTCGGCTCACTGCCGCGGCCTGCGTTCGTGCTCGATCTCATCAACGACCGCCCGCCGCTGCCGCCCGCCGATTACGAGCGCCGGATGCAGGCCGCCGTGCGATTCGCCGTCGCGATGCAGGAGCAGTCCGGGCTGGATGTGGTGACGGACGGCGAGTGGTGGCGCAAATCCTACATCGGCGTCATTGCCGAGTTGGCGCATGGCTTTGAACTCGGCGCGCTGCCCGATGGACGGCCCTTCACGCTCGTCGTGGACAAGCTCGCGCCCAAGACGCCCGGCTTCATCGCGCGCGAAGTGACTTTTCTCAAGACGCTCACCACGCGCCTCATCAAGTCCACGCTGCCCTCGCCCGCGTTGCTCGGTGAGCGGATGTGGAGCGCCTCAAAGTCTGCGAAAGCTTATTCGCAGCGCGACGATTTCGTGCGCGCGTGCGTGCCGGTCCTGCGCCGCGAACTCGAACTGGTGCGCGACGCCGGCGCTGACATCGCGCAGATTGACGACCCGCATCTTTGCCTCTTTGTGGACCCCGCGGTGCGCGCTCTCTACGCCGACCCGGACGCGGCGGCGGCGTTTGCCGTGGACATGATCAACGAGGTCGTCAGCGGCGTGAGTGGCATCAAGATTGCCGTGCATCTCTGCCGTCGCGCTGGTGGGCGCGCACGGGGCGAAGTCGCGCACGGCGGCGGCTACGGCCCGATCATCAAGCACCTGAACCGCCTCAAGGTCCACCACCTCACGATGGAATTCACCACACCCTCGGCCGGCGACATGGCGGTGTTCCGCGAACTGCGCGACGACTTGGAAATCGGCCTCGGCTGTGTGGACGTGACGCCCGGGCGGATTGATTCCGCGGAGACGATTGCCGCCCGCGTGCGTCAGGCGTTGAAACATCTCGCGCCCGAACGCATCACGCTGAATCCCGACTGCGGTTTCGCCCCCGGCTCCGGCGCGGTGGTGAGCATGGACGAGGCGTATCGCAAGCTCTGCAACCAGTCCGAGGCGGCGCGGATGTTGCGAAGTGAATGTGGGAAGTGAACGTGGAGCGGAGCGCCGGCTTCCAGCACGGCGCGTTCCTTGAATTCCCCGATGCGCCGTGCTGGAAGCCGGCGCTCCATCACCCCATCAGTCCCGGAATCGGCTGGCCGTTGTAGAGTTGGTAGGGCCGGCCTTGTTCATCCTTCCATTCCGTCGTCGCAGGCAGGCCGAGCGCGCTGTAGATCGTGGCGGCGAGGTTCTCGGGTTTTTGCGGATCGCTCGCGGGATGGCCGCCCTGCTTGTCGGAGGAGCCGATGACCGTGCCGCCGCGCACGCCGCCGCCGGCGAAGAACACCGTCTGCACCGAGCCCCAGTGATCGCGCCCCGGCAGCGTGGCCCCGGCGATCTTGCTGATGCGCGGCGTGCGGCCGAACTCGCTGGCCATCACGATGAGCGTGCTTTCCAGCAGCCCGCGGTCGTGAAGGTCGTCAATTAGCGCGGACACGGAGCGGTCCATCGGTGGCAGGAGGAAATTTTTCAGGTTCGGAAATGCCGCCTGGTGCGTGTCCCACGACTCGTTGTTGCCGAGGTTGACCTGCACGAGGCCGACGCCGGCCTCGACGAGGCGCGCGGCGGTGAGCAGGGACCAACCGAAGGAGTTGCGGCCGTATTTTTCCTGCAACTTCGGGTCGGCGCGCGTCACGTCGAAGGCACCGCCGACCTTTTGATCCGTGAGCAGCGAGACGGCCATCTGCCAGTAGCGGTCGAAGGACTGGACCTCGGCGACGTGCTCGAGTCCGGCGCGCTGGGTGTCGAGTTGGCCGTGCAGCGCGAGCCGGTCTTGGAGGCGGCCGTTGGCGAGCCATTCGGGGAGCGAAAGATTCGGCGAGTGGAAGACCAGGTCGTCTTGGGTCATCGCGCCCTTCTCATGGTGAAACAAAAATTCGGGATAAGCGCCGTAGTTGGCCGGATTGTAAGGCGACGCGTCGAGGAACCACGGGTCGCGGCGTTTGCCGAGCACGCCGCCGAACTGTCCGGCCAGTGTGCGCCCCGTGCGATGCACGAGTTTTTCCGGCAGCACGATGGCGGGCGGAAGATTGTGGCGGGGCGGCAGCAGCGTGTTGGCGAGTGCGGCGATGGCGGGCCAGTCCGTTTCCTTGGGCGTGGTTGGATCGAAGCCCAGCGGCAGGTCGGCGCGGCCGGTGAGCATGATGTGATGGCTGGCGGAGTGGTCGTTCGAGCCGTGCGTGAGCGAGCGGCACAAAGCCCAGTGCCGGCTGCGCTTCGCGAGTTCCGGCAGGTGTTCGCAGATTTCAATGCCCGGCGTGCGCGAGTTGGGAAAGCCCGCCGGAGAGGAAAATATAAATGACGGACTTGGCGCGCGGTTCGCGTTGCGCGCCCGCAGCCGAGGCGGCGCGCAAGGGCGCGAGGTGATTCATCCCGAGGCCGAGCAGGCCGATGGCACCGGCCTGAATCGCCGCGCGACGCGAGCGCGGTCTGCCGGTGGGATGGACAAAGGCGTTGGCCATGACTGGGCTTCGGGTGACGGCCGAACGCTATCGCCACACGAGGGCCGGTAAAGGACAAACTCCCGATCCTTCCGTCCGAATCGCGCGCGGGTCCACCCCTTCGCAAACCTGCGGCCCCCAAGCCGTTCGGCCCGCAATTAGGTTGGCATTGGCTCCGAGCTTCTTGCTAGGTTTGCCCATCCGCTCCACCGGACTGAGCCTTGGTTCAATCGCGGCGGAGCTTTCATCATCTTATGGACTGGCGCTGTTTCCTCAACGACCGGGTGCGGCAGCTTCGCGTCGTGCGGCGCCGGTGAGGTAAAGCGATCACGAATGCGCATGAGCAAAAAAATTCTCGTCACCGGTTCGTCCGGACTCATCGGCTCGGAGGTGGTGGATTATTTCTGCCGCGACGGCTGGGAGGTCCACGGCGTGGACAATAATTTGCGCGCCGACTTCTTCGGCCCCGGCGGCGACACGCGCTGGAACCAGCGCCGGCTCCAGGGCATTCACAAAAACTTCACCCACCACGAGCTCGACATCCGAAACCGCGCCGACGTGCTCAAATGTCTCGAGTCGCTCCGGCCCGGCGCGGTGGTGCACACGGCGGCGCAACCGAGCCACGACCTCGCGGCGTCGCGGCCGTTCGACGACTTCGATGTGAACGCGGGCGGGACGTTGAACCTGCTCGAGGCGACGCGCCGCCACGCGCCGGAGGCCGTCTTCGTTCACATGAGCACGAACAAGGTCTATGGCGACCGGCCGAACTCGATCCGGCTGAAGGAACTCGCGACGCGCTGGGATTACGACGACGCGGCCTACGCGAGCGGCATCCGCGAGGACTTCCCGATTGACCAGAGCAAGCACAGCCTCTTCGGCGCGTCGAAGGTCGCCGCGGACGTGATGGTGCAGGAGTATGGGCGCTACTTCGGGCTGAAATGTTGCGCGTTGCGCGGCGGCTGCCTCACCGGCCCGAACCACAGCGGCGTCGAACTGCACGGCTTCCTAAGCTACCTCATCAAGTGCAATCTCGAAGGCCGCACTTACAAAGTTTACGGCTACAAAGGCAAGCAGGTCCGCGACAACATCCACTCGCTCGACGTGGCGCGTTTCATCCACGCGTTCGTCGAAAATCCCCGCTGCGGCGAGGTTTACAACATCGGCGGCGGGCGCGGGAACAGTTGCTCCATCCTCGAAGCCTTCGAGCGCGCTGCGGCGTTGAGCGGGCAGAAGATGAGCTTCGAATACGTGGACAAGAACCGCGAGGGCGACCACATCTGCTACATCAGCGACCTCGCGAAGATGCGCGCGCATTTCCCGTCGTGGGATCTCACCAAGTCGCTCGACGACATCTTCCGCGAAATCCACGACGCCTCGCGGCAGCGCGCGTGAGGCGGACCGCGTTTTCGTTTCACTGAATCCATGAGCCTCGTCCTCGGCATCAACGCCTACCACGGCGACTCGTCCGCGGCCATCGTCCGCGATGGCAGGGTCATTGCCGCCGTCGAGGAGGAGCGCTTCCGCCGCATCAAGCACTTGGCCGGATTGCCAACGGAGGCGATGCGCTACTGCCTCGACGTGGCGGGCGTGAAATTTGGCGACCTCGAACATCTCGCCATCAATCTCAACCCGCGCGTGAACAATTTCCGCCGCGCGTTCTACCTGCTCACGCGCCGGCCCGATCTCCAACTCGTCCTCAGCCGCCTCAAGAAGCTCGGCAAGACCCGCTCGCTCGAAGAGGGCGTGCGCGCCGCGTTTCCGGGCGAGCCGATGCGCGCGCAGATTCACAACGTCGAGCATCACCTCGCGCACATGGCGTCGCCGTTTCTCTGCTCGCCGTTTCCCGAGGCGGTGAATGTCTCGGTGGACGGCTTCGGCGATTTCGCCAGCGCCGCCTGGGGACGGGGAAGGGAACAGGAGTTGACGGTGGACGGCCGCGTGTTCTTTCCGCACTCGCTCGGTATTTTCTACTCGGCGGTCACGCAGTATCTCGGCTTCCCGCATTTCGGTGACGAATACAAAGTCATGGGCCTCGCGCCCTACGGCCGGCCGGAGTTCATGAAGGAGATGCGCGAAATGGTCCGGTGCAAAGCGGACGGCACTTTCGAACTGGGCCTGAAATATTTTCGCCACCACCGCGAGAATGTCCACTACACGTGGAACGATTGCTCGCCCGAGATCGGCACGCTCTTCACGCCCGAGCTGGAAAAACTCCTCGGCCCCGCGCGCAAAAAATCCGACCCGCTCGAACAGAAGCACAAGGACCTCGCCCGCTCCGCGCAGGCCATGTATGAGGAGGCGTTCTTCCACCTCGTCACCGCGCTGCACAAAAAATACGGCGGCGACTGCCTCACGCTCTCCGGCGGTTGCGCGATGAACTCCGTCGCCAACGGCAAGGTCTATCGCCACACGCCGTTCAAGCGCCTCTACATCCAGTCCGCCGCGGGCGACGCCGGCGGCGCGATTGGCGCGGCGATGGTCGTCGCGCAACGGCTCGCGCCCGCGCCGAAGCGCGACCACATGAGCCACGCCTACTGGGGGCCGGAATTTTCCGACGCGGAAATCAAAACGCTCCTCGACGCGAAGGCCGCCGAGATCGCGCAGGCCGGCTGCACCGTCGAGCGCGTGACCGACGAGGCGAAGCTGTGCGAGTTGACCGCGCAGACGATCAGCGAGGGAAAAGTGGTCGGGTGGTTTCAGGGCCGGCTGGAGTGGGGCCCGCGCGCGCTCGGCAACCG
>JACQFS010000041.1 GCA_016199935.1 Verrucomicrobiota bacterium | reverse complement strand
GGTCGCGCTTGCCGACGGCACGCTGCTCCGGCTCGGCTCGCGCTGCCACAAAAACAAGACGGGCTTCGATCTGCACCGGCTCTTCGTCGGCTCCGAGGGGATGCTCGGGGTCGTCACCGAGGCCACGCTCAAGCTGCTGCCGCTGCCGCCATATCGCGCGCTGCTCGGCGCGGGCTTTGACACGACGCGAGCCGCCATCCGTGCGCTCGATGCGATTTTTGCCGCCGGTTTCCTGCCGTGCGCGCTGGAGATCGCGGATGAATTCACGCTCGCCGCCGCGCGCAAGCGCACGGGCAGCCGCGAACTCGAGGGCTGCCGCTCGATCCTGCTCGTGGAGCTCGACGGCCAGGAGCGGAGCGTCCGCGGCGAGTTGCGCGACGTGGAGAAGTTGCTGCGTGGCCAACGCCCCGTGTTCGTCCGGCGCGCGCTGGGTGCCGCCGCCGTGGAAAAATTATGGGGCCTGCGCCGGGAGTTTTCCTATTCGCTCCGCGACACGGGGTTGACGAAACTGAACGAGGACATCGTCGTGCCGCGTGGGCGGCTGGAGGAATTGTTTCGCTTCGCGGCGCGGCTGCAACGCCGGCACGGCCTGCCGGTTGCCTGTTTCGGGCACGCCGGCGACGGCAACATCCACGTCAACGTGATGGTGGATTACACGCAACCGGGCGCGCAGCGGCGCGCGGACGCGGCGTTGGATGAATTGTTCCACGGCATTCTGGCGATGGACGGCGTGGTGACCGGCGAGCACGGCATCGGTTTGGCGAAGAAGCGCTGGTGGCCGCAGGCCGCCGCTCCGGAAGTGCGGGCGTTGCACGCCGCCGTCAAGCGCGCGCTCGATCCGCGCGGCCTGCTGAATCCAGGAAAGTTTCTGTGACCCGGCCTCGGCGTTTTGGACGGGCGGCCGCTGAAGTGATTTCAGATTCAGCCGCCGCCTCTCATGCGTGTTGATTCGAGTCCATTCGTGGTTGGTCCCCACGCCGGAAAATAATTCGGGGGGCGAACCGCGGAAGTCGCGACCCGCCCCCCGTCCACTCAGACAACAGACCCTCCTTTGCCTTTACACCCCTGCATCGGGTTTGAAACCGATTCAGGAAATCGTCATTCCACGCTTCGGTTTGATTGTCAGTCGCTGTCTCAGATTCGTGGAGCGGCCTTTTTACTCCCCGGGCGGCCACGCCTCAATCCGGGAAAGCAGGATAATGTTGTAGCGGATTCCGCTACAGCCGCGGGCCGCATAAACACAAAGAAAAACGGCCGGCGGGGGCCGGCCGTCTCGAAAAAACAGGAGGTGCGAGCCTACACGTTGTAGGTGCTCGACGACGTGGTGCCGCCGCGGCCGGTCCAGTTGGTGTGGAAGAATTCGCCGCGCGGCTTGTCCACCCGCTCGTAGGTGTGCGCGCCGAAGTAGTCGCGCTGCGCCTGGAGCAGGTTCGCCGGGAGGACGGCGCTACGATACTGGTCGAAGAACGAAAGCGCCGTGCTGAACGCCGGGACCGGGATGCCTTTCTTGGCGGCCGTGGCGACAATGTTGCGCCAGCCCTTCTGGGATTTCTTGATCTCGCCGCGGAAATAATCGTCGAGCATCAGGTTCGAGAGCTTCGGATTGTTGTCGTAAGCCTCCTTGATCTTGCCGAGGAAACGCGAGCGGATGATGCAGCCGCCGCGCCACATCAGCGCGATACCGCCGTAGTTCAAGTGCCAGCCGTATTCCTTCGCCGCGGCGCGCATGAGCATGTAGCCCTGCGCGTAGCTGACGATCTTCGAGGCGTAGAGCGCGCTCTTGATGTCTTCGATGAACGCTTTCTTCCGCTCCGGATTCCCCGCGATGCTCGTGAGGAAGGGGCGGGGGCCCTTGAGTTTCCTCGCCGCCTTCACGCGCTCGTCCTTGAGCGCCGAGACGCACCGGGAGTAAACCGCCTCGGCCATCAGCGTGATGGGAATGCCGAGATCCTGCGAATTGATGACCGTCCACTTGCCCGTGCCCTTCTGGCCGGCGGTGTCGAGAATCCTGTCCACCAGCGGCGAGCCGTCCTCGTCCTTCTTGGCGAGAATGTCGCGGCTGATCTCGATGAGGTAGCTGTCGAGATCGCCCGTGTTCCATTCCTTGAGCACCTCGTGCATCTCGTCGGCACTCAGCCCGAGGCCGTGCTTCATGATGTTGTAGGCCTCGCAGATGAGTTGCATGTCGCCATACTCGATGCCGTTGTGGACCATCTTCACGTAATGGCCCGCGCCGCCTTCGCCCACCCAGTCGCAGCACGGCGCGCCGTTGTCCACCTTGGCGGAGACGGATTGGAAAATATTTTTCACGTGTTCCCACGCGGCCGGGCTGCCGCCGGGCATGATGCTGGGGCCGCGCCGCGCACCTTCCTCGCCGCCGGAGACGCCGGTGCCGACGTAGAGCAGGCCCTTGCTCTCGCAATACTTTACGCGCCGGTTGGTGTCGTCGAAAAGGGAGTTGCCGCCGTCAATGATGATGTCGCCGGGTTCGAGGTGCGGGAGGAGTTGCTCGATGAATTCGTCCACGGCCTTGCCGGCCTTGACGAGCATCATCACGCGGCGCGGGCGCTTGAGCAGCTTCACCATTTCCTCGATGGAATGCGCACCGATCACCTTGGTGCCCTTCGCTTCGTTCGCGAGGAAGTGGTCCACCTTCTCGACGGTGCGGTTGTAGGCCACGACGGTGAAGCCGTGGTCGTTCATGTTGAGGATGAGGTTCTGGCCCATGACGGCCAGGCCGATGAGTGCGATATCGCCTTGAGGTTCCATGATCAAATTCAATTCAAGTTGAGCGGCGACGATAACCAAACAGCGGGGCGGGGGAAGGAGAAAAGCGGTGCGGCGTGAAACCATGTGTCGGGCGAGTTCGGCGCGGTTGGATTTTGGGACCTTCTTTGAGCTTTGAGCTTCGCCCGCGCCGTCGCATCGTGTCGCCGCATGAATCTTTGCCCGGGCGTTTCCGTTTTCATCGGCTGCCTCGTGGTCGCGGCGGCGGGCGGCGGCTGCGTGAACACACCGAGCCTGCGCGACCCGTTCATCTCGAGCCGGCCGTTGCCGAATAATTCCCTGAACGAATTGCTGCGCCCCGGCATGCCGCGCGCGGAGGTCACGGCGGAACTCGGCCGGCCGCTGTTCGAGTTGGAGGACGGACGCCTGCTCGGCTACGTGTGGGAGAAGAATTTCATCACGTCGGAAACAGCGAACACCGGCTACACGCTGAGCCAGGAGGTCGCGCGCCGCAGTTGGGGACTGTGGGTCGAGGTCGATGACAAGGGCGGCGTGGTGCGGCATTTCTACGGCAAGGTGGGCACCGACCGGACGGTTGGGGAGCAGGCGCTGGAGTGGTTTCGCCGAGGCCCGGGATCGACCTCGAAACCGCCTTCCCCTTGAGGGTGTCGGCGGACAAACTCAGCGATAGAAAATCGCTTTACTCGCCGCGGGCGCGGGAGCAAGTTCGCGCCAATCTCTGTTTCCAGCCCTTAACCCCGTTCTGCCCATGATTGCTCTCACCCAGGCTCCAGTCGCCGACACTCCCGGTGCCGAGCGTTACCTCGCCCTGCTGCACGAGGTGCTCGTCGAAGTGCGCGCGCAGGTTTTCGAAAACAAACCCCAACTCTCCGCCCTGTTGCGCATCGCCGAGCGCGTGCCCGATCTGCTCATGGAGAATCGCGACTCGCATCAGGAAATCCTCGCGGCCCTGGAAATCTATGAGCAACGCTACCTTCACGGGCACGACCGCTTCAGCCGCATCCTGCGCCACGGCTTCGTGGACGACTGGCAGCTTCGCTGGGATTGGTGAAAAATTCGCGCCGCACCCACGGCCCTCAGTCCGCGGCGCGAAATTTTTGCGAGCCGTTTCTGCGGACGCTGGCTTCCGATCCGCCGCCCGCGCAACCCACTTGAACAACCGGCCGCGCGCCGAGTCCAACCGCCCATGCGTTCCATCCTCCTCCTGCTCGGTGTCACTTCGCTGACCGCCTCCGCCACCGACTGGCCCGAGTGGCGCGGCGCCGGGCGTCGCGGTGAATGGACCGAGACGGGCATTGTGGAAAAATTTCCCGCGAGCGGACTCAAGGCAAGCTGGCGCGTGCCCATTCGAGGCGGCTTCACCGGCCCCGCGGTCGCCGACGGGAAAGTTTTCGTCACCGACTTCCTCCGCGGGGAAGGGCAGGGCGGCACGGAGCGCGCGGTGTGCCTAGATGAAAAATCCGGCAAGCTTCTGTGGACGCGCGAGTGGCCCGCCGATTACGCCGGGCTCGCCCGCCAATACGCCTTCGGCCCGCGCGCCACGCCCACCGTGGATGGCGACCGCGTTTATGTTTATGGCGCGAAGGGCCACCTCGCCTGCCTCGACGTGAAAAGCGGCGCGGTGAAATGGGAGCGCGACTTCGTGAAAGAATACGGCACGCACGTTCCGATCTGGGGCATGGCCGGCTCGCCGCTCGTGGACGGCCCGCGCCTCATCTGCCTCGCCGGCGGTCAGCCCGATGCGAAAGTCGTCGCGCTCGACAAACTCACCGGCAAGGAAATCTGGCGTGCGCTCTCTTCCGAGGATTCCGAGCCCGGCTACGGGCAGCCGATTATCTTCAACGCCGGCGGCACGCGGCAGCTCATCATGTGGCACCCGCGCGCCGTCAGTTCGCTCGTGCCCGAGACGGGCAAGGTGCTGTGGGAGGAACCGTTTCAAATCCGCTCCGGCCTCAGCATCGCCACGCCGGTGCTGCGCGACAATCTCCTCTTCGTCACCGCGTTTTACAGCGGCCCCATGATGCTCAAGCTCGACGCAAAGCGCCCCGCCGCGAGCATCCTGTGGCGCGGCAAGAGCAACAGCGAGCAACTCACCGACGGCCTGCACTGCCTTATCCCCACGCCCGTCTTCGATGGCAAAAATCTTTACGGCGTGTGCAGCTACGGGCAGTTCCGCTGCCTCGACGCGCAGACCGGCGAGCGCCTTTGGGAAACGCAGGCCGTGACCAAAGAGAAAGCACGTTGGGCCACCGCGTTCCTCGTGCACAACGGCGACCGCTACTTCATCAACAACGACCGCGGCGAACTCATCATCGCGAAACTCTCGCCCAAGGGTTACGAGGAAATCAGCCGCACCCATCTCATCGCGCCCACCTCGGCCTGCGGCGGCCGGCGCGAACTCGGCAAGGTCAACTGGGTCCATCCCGCCTATGCCAACCGCCACCTCATCACGCGCAACGACGAGGAGATCATCCGCGTCTCGTTGGAGCAATGAGCGGCGCGCCTTCAGAAGCGCAGATAAATTCCCTTCAGATAATTCGCCTCGGTGAAAGTCGCGGGATGGTCGGGCGGATGCCCGGTCGTTTCCATCTCCGCAAAAGTCCGGCCCGAGCTGCGGGCCGCGTGGCGCACGGCGCCGAAAAATTCCTCCGCCGTCACGTGCGCCGAGCACGACGCCGCCAGCAGCACGCCGCCCTCGCGCAGCCATGGCAGCGCATCCGCGACGAGTTTGCCGTAAGCCGTGATCGCGCCTTCGCGCTCGAGCTCGCGTTTCGCGAGCGACGGCGGATCGAGCACGATCAACCCGAACTGCCGGCTCGGCCACCGCGCGAGCCACTTGAAAACGTCGGCCTGCTCGCCCTCGTGCTGGCACGCGGCCACTGCGGGAATGTCCGCGTTGAGCGCGAAATTTCTCCGCGCGCTGTCGAGCGCGTGCGCGCTGATGTCGAGATCGGTCACGGACTTCGCGCCGCCGCGCGCGGCGTTGAGCGCGAAACCGCCGCTGAAGCTGAAGGCATTCAGCACCTCGTGGCCCGCGGCGAGTTCGCCCACGCGCCGGCGGTTCTCGCGTTGGTCGAGAAAGAATCCGGTCTTCTGCCCGCGCACCACGTCCGCTTCAAAGCGCAACCCGTTCTCTTGAAAAATGACGCGCGGAAAACTTGCCGGTGCCGGTTCAAAGCGAGTCAGGTCGGCTGACCCGGCGATTAGGCCGTCGTCCAAGCCGGACGCGCGCGCGGCGACCTGGCTGTTGCGGCTCAGGCGCAGAACGATCCGCTCCGGCTTGAGCGACTCCCCGATCAACGGAGCGATCTCCGGCACGCGCGACAGCCACGCCGCCGTGTAGAGCTTGAGCACGAGCGTCGTGTCGTAGCGGTCGAGCACGAGCCCGGGCCAGCCGTCGTTCTCGCCGCTGATGAGCCGGTAGCCGGTCGTGTCCGGACCGAAGAGGGGCGCGCGTTTGGCAATCGCCTGCTGCAACCGCTCGCGGCACCACTCGCGATCAATCGTCCGCGGCTTGCCGACGTGAAGTATGCGCACACGGATCGGCGAGTCAGGATCGAAGAGGCCGACGGCGAAGAAGCGGTCGTCACGATCGAAGATCACCGCGAGTTCGCCGGCGGTGCCGTCGCGGTTCTGCTCGCGCACACTGTCGCTGAATACCCAGGGATGGCCCGCGCGGACATTGCGCTCGGCCGCCGCCGTCACGCGCAGGCGCAGGCGCGCGGGCGTGGCAGAGGGCTTGGCAGGTTCGGCGTTGGACATCGTCAGCGGCCGCAGCGTAGCAGAAACGACAGAACGCGCGGCAAGGATTCCGAAATGAGCGGCGGGAACTTGGCGCTTGAGGCTTCGCGGGCGTTTCCCTACAACCGCACGCATGGCTAGCACGTCCGCGCGGAAAGTTTCCCGCCCAAAAAGCAATTTCAACCTCGACGCGTATCTCGACGCGAAGTCCGCGCTGGTCAACCGCGCACTCGATCGTTTTCTTCCGAAGGAGACCACGAAGCCCGCGACCATCCACCGGGCGATGCGTTACTCGCTCTTCGCCGGCGGCAAGCGCATGCGGCCCGTGCTCACGCTCGCGGCGGCCGCAGCCTGCGGCGGAAGCGACGCCGACGCCATGCCGTTCGCGTGTGCCGTCGAGTGCATCCACACCTACTCGCTCATCCACGACGACCTGCCCGCGATGGACAACGACGATTTCCGCCGGGGCAAGCCGACGAACCACAAAGTCTTCGGCGAGGGGATCGCTGTGCTGGCGGGTGACGCATTGCTCACGCAGGCGTTCGAGATCGCCGCGCAGTGCCGCGGTTGGTCGCGTTACTCACACCGCGACGTGGTGCTGGAGATCGCGAAGGCCTCCGGCTCGTTGCAGCGTTCCAGATCATTGACGACATCCTCGACGTGACGCAGACGAGCGAGCAACTCGGGAAGACGGCCGGCAAGGACACCAAGGCGCAGAAGGCCACCTATCCGAGCATCGTCGGCATGGAGAAGTCGCGGCAGATCGCGGCGGCGCTGACCGCGAAAGCCTTCGCGTCGCTGCGCGTGTTCAAGGGCCGGGCGACCGCGCTCGAAGCCCTCGCGGAGTTTTTGCTGAAGCGGCAGAAATAGGGAGAGCAGGGGAGAAGGGGGGAAAGGGAGCGGGTCGTGCGGTTTTCTCCTCTGCCCCCTTTCTCCCCTGCACGACTCGGTTGGGTTGCGAACAAATTCCTTGTCCACACCGCGGCTCGCGCTTAATTTCCGCCCGCCTTTCGGCCAGTGTAGCTCAGTGGCAGAGCAACGGTTTCGTAAACCGTAGGTCGTCGGTTCGATCCCGACCACTGGCTCCAGTATCCCGCCGCGTGCCGAAAATCTCCGTCATTGTCCCGGCGTTCAACGAGGAGAAGCTCATCGCGCAATCACTCCGCGCCACTCAGGACGCGCTGTCCGAGTTCTCCCGCGCGGGGTTCGACACTGAACTCGTTGTTTGCGACAACAACTCCACCGACCGCACCGCCGAACTCGCGCGCGCCGCCGGAGCGCGAGTGGTCTTCGAGCCGGTGAACCAGATCGCCCGCGCCCGCAACACCGGGGCGCAAGCCGCGACGGGCGAGTGGCTGATCTTCGTGGACGCCGACTCGTTTCCCTCGGCGGAATTGTTCCGGGCCGCAGTGACCGCGATGCGCCGGCCGGATTGCCTCGCGGGCGGCGCGCCCGTGCGACTGGACGAGCGGTGCTGGTGGGCGGATTGCTACGCGGCCCTCTGGAATTTTGTCAGCCGCCTGAAGCGCTGGCCGGCGGGCTCGTTCATCTTCTGCGAGACGGCGGCGTTCCGCGAACTCGGCGGGTTCAGCGAGAAGCTTTTTGCCAGCGAGGAGATCGAACTCTTCCTGCGCGTCAACCGCCTCGCCCGGCAACGCGGCCGGCGGGTGGTGATGCTCCGCACGCCGCTGGTGACCTCCGCGCGCAAGACGCAGATCTACTCGCGAGCCGAACTCTTCCGCTTCCTCGCCCGCGCGCTGCTGCGGCCCCGGGCCACGATGCACGAACGCGAGCGCTGCGGCCTGTGGTATGACGGGCGAAGGTGAAGACGGTGCGGCGACATCATCGTCGCCCTAGTCATTCCATTTTTCAAAATGAGGAACGAGGGCGACACAAATGTCGCCCCTCCAGTTGGAGGCGCGTGGCGTTACGGAAGGGAGAGTGACTCGCGGCGGGCTAACTGTTCAGTAGCCGAGCAACTCCACGTGCTGCTGCCCGTGGCTGGAGAGTTCCCAGCGGGTGCCGCGCTTGGTGAGGAGTTTGCGGCAGCCGTTGCGCGATTGCTCGGCGTCGTTCACGGACAGGAGTTGGAGGCGCGCCTTGCTTTTCATCTCCGTGGCCGAGCGCGGGATGAGTTGGAACGGAACGCCGTTGAAATTCAGGGCGATTTCATAGCCGGCCACGCCCTCGGCGTCGGCGCGCGGGTTCGGGATTACAAGGGCGGCAAGGCGCGTGGCGAGCGGGAGCTTCGATTCGCGGATGAACACGCGGCACAGCTCGGTCTGCGCGCGGAGGTGATTGACGAGGTTGAAGTTCTTCCCGAGCCGCACCTCCTCGCGGAAGACTTCCCACGGATCAAAGCCGAGCAGGTTCTGGCCGTTCCAGATGCCGTGGTCGTTGCGCTCGCCGGGATGAAATTTTTTATACCACGCGTCGAAGCGTTCACTGACGAAGAGGTTGATCTCGAAATGCACGTGGGCGCGGTCGCGGGAGATGCCCTCGCGGGTGTTGGTGGTGCGGCCCATGGTGGCGATGCGCTCGCCGGCGCGCACGGCGGCGCCGGCTTTGAGGTCGTCGCGAATCTCGCGCAGGTGCGCGTAGAGCGTGAAGACTTCGAGGCCGTCAATGACGTGGCGGAGGACGAGGTAGTTGCCGTAGTTGGAGAGCCCGGACTTTTTGTTGAAGTAGGCAACGGTGCCATCGGCGGCGGCGAGGACGGGATCGGTGGGTTCGCCACGCTTGTCGTGCTGGAGGCAGCGGATGTCGAGGCCCTCGTGCATCTGCCGGCCATCGGTGCGCACGCAGCCGAACGTGCCGCTCATCCACGGTTTGCCGACGGTGCCGGTAAAAAACCCTTCCTCGCCGCCCTTGTCGAAGAGGGAGCGGTTGGCGGTGGGGAAATAGAAAGGCTGTGCGTGCAGGGCCGCGGCGCAGAGCCAGAGGAGCAGGGCGGGGCGGAGTCGGCTCACGGGCGAAGGAGTTTGTCGCGCCGCTTGATTTCCGCGACCACGTTGTTCACGCCACGGACGATGCGCTCGGCCTCCTCGCGCGTGGCGTCGGGCGTGAAGGTGAACACGCCATCGGCGATCCGGTGCTCGATGAGCGGCGCGCCGAGCCAGCGCGGTTCGGTCCAGAGGCTGTGGACGCCGAGGCGATGGCCGGGGTTGGATCCGGTGACAGCGCCGAACACAAGCGTGCCGTGGGCGTTGTATTCGATGCGGATGGCAAACCCGCCGAGAGTGTTCGTGACCGCAGCGTGGACGATGTCGCCCTCGGTCAGGATGGGCGTGATCTGGACGTTCACCAGCGCCGGATGTTTCCGGAACACCGGAACGGCCGTGCTGGTGCCGGTCGCATCCGCCGCGACCTCGAGGTGGAGGCGCAGCGTCGCAGCCTCCTCGCTTTTCCGGCGTTCGACCTTGGCCTCCGGTGTTTCGCAGCCGGCGAGAAGGAGCAGTGCCGGCATCAGCAGTGCCGGAAGCAAATAGATGTTGAAGCGATGAAATGGGGTCAGCATAGTCCGCCGCACGCAAAACCGACGCGTGAAATAATTCAGCAACACCTATGGGCAAGCAATACAACAAAGTGGAAAAGCGCCAGCGCCGGGCACGTTACATCCAACGCAAGAAGGATGAGGCCAAGGCCAAGACCAAAGCCAAGGCCTGAGGCTTTTCCGCGAATGATCCGGGCCGCCTGCATTCGGGCGGCCCGTTTCCATTTGCACATCCGAAGGCGGTGATTGGTTCTTGAAACTCAGTCTCAACTCCCCTACGTTGCGCGCGCCGTGAGCAAACCACACGATCCTTGCGCCGCCGCCGGCCTCTGCCAGCACCCGGACGCCTGCCCCCTCAACCAGGTCAAGGCCGGCACCGATGTCCGCGTCCGTCAGCTCACCGCTTCACCCGAGGTCGCGCACCGGCTGCGCGAGATGGGTTTTTGTGAGGATCAGCAGATCAAGCTCGTCAGCCAGCAGGCCAACGTCATCTGCCAGGTTTGCAACGTCCGCCTCGGCATCAGCGCCGAGCTGGCCAAGACCATCTTCGTTGAACCGGTGAAGCCCGGCAAAAAAAAGGCCGCGTGACATGGCTGCCGCGCTTCAGCCGCTGACGTCGCTCGCAGTCGGTTCCGGCGGAATCGTCGCGCAGATCAATCTCCCCCCCACGGACAAGCCGCGCCTGATGGAGATGGGGCTGCTGGTCGGCACGCCCGTGGAACTCGTCCGCTTCGCGCCGCTCGGCGACCCGGTGGAAATCAAAATCCGCGGCTACCATCTCACGCTGCGAAAACACGAGGCGGAGCAGATTCTCGTGCAGCGCAAATGATCTCCCGCGATGCCGGCCGCCCCTGACTTCACACCTGATTCCACGGCGAACCGCAGCGGCTTCATCGTCCTGACGGGCAATCCGAATTGCGGCAAGACCACGCTCTTCAACGCGCTCACTGGCCTGCGCGCAAAGGTCGGCAACTACGCCGGGGTCACCGTCGAGCGCAAGGAGGGCCGGCTCCTCGGTGTGAACTCGCCGCGTGCGCTCACGGTGCTCGATCTTCCTGGCACCTACAGCCTCAGCCCCAAGTCGCTGGACGAACAGATCGCACGCGATGTCTTGCTGCATCGGCTCGCGGAAGTGCCCGCGCCCGAGTTGGTGGTCGTGGTCGTGGATGCCTCGAATCTTCAGCGCAATCTTTATTACGCCACGCAGGTCATCGAACTCGGCTATCCGACGCTCGTCGCGTTGAACATGGTGGATGTCGCGCAGGAAAACGGCCACGACGTGAACGCGGAACGGCTCGCGGAAATCCTCGGCGTGCCCGTGATCGCCACGGTCGGCAACGCGGGGCAGGGGATGGATGACCTGCGGCGGGAGATCATGGCGAGTCTGGGGCGCGGCGGTTTCTCGAAGGCGCGCGCCAGCTTCTGCGACTGGTCCGTGGCGCTCGAGCGCGAAATCTCCGACCTCGCCGATCTCGTCGGGCGCACGCATCCCGGCCCGCCCGCGCGCATCGAGGCGCTGCTGTTGCTCACCGACGAGCACGCGCTCGATGCGCAATCGCCGCACCATCGCGACGCGGTGCGCGCGACCGTCGCGGCGGGTCGCGCGCGGCTCGAAGCGGCGGGCGTGGACTGGCGCGGTGCGGCCATCGAGGCGCGTTACGCGCGCGTGGCGGAGATCACCGCCGAAGTCGTGGCCGAGCGATTTGCGGATCGCGAGACCGCGAGCGACCGGCTCGATCGCGTGCTCACGCACAAAGTCTGGGGCCTGCTGATTTTTGTCGGGCTCATGGCGCTGATGTTCCAGAGCATCTTCACGTTCGCCAAGATTCCCATGGACTGGATCTCCACCGGCGTCGAGTGGATCGGCGCGCACGTGGGCGCGGCGATGCCGCCGGGCACGTTGCAAAGCCTAGTCGAGAACGGCGTCATCAAGGGCGTCGGCGCAGTCGTGGTTTTTCTGCCGCAGATTTGCCTCCTTTTTCTGTTCATCGGACTGCTCGAAGACACGGGCTACATGGCGCGTGCCGCGTTCCTCATGGATCGGCTGATGTCGCGCGTCGGTCTGCACGGTAAAAGTTTCATCCCCATGCTCAGCTCGTTTGCGTGCGCGATTCCCGGCATCATGGCCACGCGCACCATCGAGACGCCGAAGGACCGGCTGGTGACGATCCTCGTCGCGCCGCTGATGAGTTGCTCGGCGCGGCTGCCGGTTTACACGCTGCTCATCGCGGCGTGCATCCCGGCGTCGCACACCTGGTTTTTCGGGCTGCAAGGGTTGACGATGCTCTTCATGTATCTGCTCGGGATCGTCATCGCGCTCGCGATGGCGTGGCTGCTGAAGAAAACTTTGCTCAAGGGCGCGACGCCGATGCTCATCATGGAGTTGCCGCCCTACAAACGCCCTGTGCTCCGCGTGGTGCTGCGGCACATGTGGGACCGCAGCAAACTTTTCCTCCGCCGCGCGGGCACCGTGATCCTCGGCATCAACATCATCCTGTGGTTCCTCGCCACGTATCCGAAGGATGCAAAGATTGACGAGGCGTTCGACGCGCAGCGGGCTGCGGTCTTCAAGGGACCGGGAGTGTCTGACGCGGCAGCGGCCGGGCCGGCGATCACGAAGCTGCGGGAAAAATTCTCCAAACCACAGGCCACGACCAACGCCACGGAGGCGGCGCTGGTCGACAAGCTGGACTCACTCGACAAGGAGGAGTCGGGCGCGAAATTGCGCCATAGTTTCGCCGGCCGTCTCGGGCGCGCCATCGAACCGGCCATCGCGCCGCTCGGCTTCGATTGGAAGATCGGCATCGGCATCGTCGCGAGTTTCGCGGCGCGTGAAGTGTTCGTCAGCACCATGTCCACGGTCTACAACGTCGGCCGACCCAATGATCCGAGCGAAGCGGCGCAGACGCTCGCCCAGACGTTGCGCGAGCAGAAGCGGGAAAACGGCAAGCCGCTCTACACGACACTGCTCGGGATCACGTTGATGGTTTTCTACGTCCTCGCGCTGCAATGCGTCAGCACCGTGGCAGTGGTGCGACGCGAAACGAACTCGTGGAAGTGGCCCGTCTTCCAGTGGCTCTACATGGGTGCGCTCGCGTGGGGGCTCGCCTTCGTGACGTATCAGGGCGGACGACTGCTCGGCTTCGAGTAAATCCGCGCTCAGTCCTGCGGCTCGTCCTTGCGGGGGGAGACGTCGAGCTTGGCGAAGGGATTGTTGTTGAACGCGGCCGGCGGCGCCTTGGGCGCGACGTGGTTCGGCTCCGGCTCGCTCGGCGTGGGCTCGACGTGGATGATCGGCTCGAGCTTCTTCTTCGCGGCGATCTGCTCCGTCGTCATCGTCGGATGCTTGGCGCGCTTGGCACGCGGCAGCGGGCTGATCATCACGTTGATGCTCTTGCCCTGGAGCTTCACGTCCGGCGAATCCGGATGCCCCCACGGCGTGAGGTCAGTGATGAACTTGCGCACCACCTGGAAGCCGAACTCCGTGTGCGCCATCTCGCGGCCGCGGAAGCGCAGCGCGATTTTCACCTTCATGTCTTCGCAGAGAAAATCCACCGCGTGCGCGAGCTTCACCCCGAAGTCATGCGGATCAATCGTCGCGCTCAACTGCACCTCTTTCACCTTGTTCGCGTGCTGGTGCTTCTTGGACTCCTTGTCCTTCTTGGCCTGCTCGTAGCGGAACTTGCCGAAGTCCACGATGCGGCACACCGGCGGAACGGCCGTGGCGGCGATCTCGACGAGGTCCACCGCGTGCTTCTGCGCCTCACGGATGGCGTCCGCGAGGGAGAGGACGCCGAGTTGGGTGCCATCGAACCCGATGACGCGGACTTCGCGAGCGCGAATCTTCCCGTTGATGCGCGGCCCGGAGCTGAAGGAATTCGAGCGAGGAGCGAAAGGGCGGCTCAAGCAGCCCCCGCGGGTTGGAACTTATTCATGCAGTATCGTAACGCTCACAAAAGTGCCGTTGGCACGCCGTTCTTATTAGTTTCCTCAGACGCCTTCCGCAAGCTCAAAGATACAGCAAAAATGGCTTTGCTGGACGCGGACGACGGAGGGTGTTACATCGGCCGCCCATGAATCCCTTAAAGATTGCGACCGCCCTGCTGCTAATTTCGGCGACGGTCGACGCCGCGCAATCCCTGCCGGCCAAGGATCAACGCGCCACGGTGACGAAGGACGTCAATTCGCCGTGGATTTTTCCCGAGATCCGCTCCGCGTCCGAGTGGCGGCAGCGCGCGCAGGACATCCGCGAGAACGCGCAGGTCAGTTGCGGGTTGTGGCCCTTGCCGCCGCGCGGGCCGCTCAATGCGCGCGTCTCGCCGCCGACCTTGCACGATGGCGTGAGAGTCCATCGCGTGTTCTTCGAGACCTGGCCCGGGTTTTATCTCGCCGGCAATCTCTACACGCCCGCGGTCGTGAAGCCGGGGATGAAGCTGCCCGCGATCCTGAATCCGCACGGGCACGGCAAGTTCGGCCGGCTGCACGACGACGAACTCTTCAGCAATCCCGCGCGGTGCATTCAGTTTGCACGCATGGGCATGGTCGCGTTCAGCTACGACATGATCGGCTACCAGGACACGATGCAACTTGGCGCGCATCGGAAATTTTTTCTCCAGCCGGAGCTGCAGCTTTGGAACATCAGCCTCGGCGGCGCGCAGACGTGGGACAGCGTCCGCGCGCTGGATTTTCTCGGATCGCTCCCGTTCGTGGATCGGGAACGCATCGCCTGCACGGGCGAGTCTGGCGGCGGCACGCAGACGTTCATGCTTGGCGCGGTGGACAGCCGGTTGGCCGTGCAGGCACCCATCTGCATGGTGTCGCACTCGATGCAGGGCGGGTGTCAGTGCGAGAACGCGCCGGGATTGCGCGTGGATTATTCCAGCATGGAAATTGCCGCCGCGCCCGCGCCGCGCCGACAGTTGCTCGTCGCCGCCACGGGCGACTGGACGAAGAGCACAATGACGATCGAGGGTCCGGGCGTCGCGACGGCCTACCGTTTCACGAAAGCGAAGGAAAACCTCCACTACGAAATCCACGACTTCCCGCACAACTACAACCAGACCTCGCGCGAGTCGGTCTATGCGTGGCTCAACGTCTGGCTGCTCGGCTCGAAATCCACCGACAAGGTTGCGGAACTTCCGCACACCCCACTCAAGGACGAGGTCGCGCGCGTGTTCCCGGACGGAAAATTTCCGCCCGGCGCGGTGAACGAGGAGCAGTTCATCCGGGCGAGAACGCGCGAGGCGGAGGCGCAGTTCGCCGGCCTGCTGCCGAAGGACAAGCGCGGGCTGGAGGAATTCAAGCGCGTGCAGTCCGTCGCGTGGCGGCACAACCTCCACGTCGAGACGCCGCGCGAGGTGTTGATGGAAAAGTTCACGCCGGTGCCGACACCGACAGGCGGTGCCACCGTGATGAAACTCTCGTTCGGTCGCGCCGGAAAAGCCGACCGTCTGCCTGGCCTGCTGCTGGCGCCGAAATCGAAGCGCACGTCGGCGGTCGTCGTGCTCGTCAGCCCGGCGGGCAAGGCGGAGTTTGTCGGTGCGCGCGGAGAGCCGGCCGGCCTCGCCGCGGAAATCCTCAAGCGCGGTATGCGCGTGCTGGTGTTCGACGCGTTCGGCACCGGCGAACTCGGCGGCGGCGCGCCGCGCAGCCAGTTTGAAAAATTTTTCACCAGCTACAACCGGACGGACGTCCAGGAGCGCGTGCAGGATCTCGTGAGCGCGACGGTGTTCGTCCGCGAAAAACTCGGGGCGAAGCGTGTGCTGCTCTGCGGCACGGGCCGCGCCGGATTGTGGACGCTGCTGGCCGCGTCCGCCGCCGACGCGGTCGCGGCGGATGCCGACGCGCTGGATGCGAGCGACGACAAGGCGCTCCTCGCCCAGGACATTTTCACGCCGGGCCTGCGGAAGATGGGTGGCTTCGCCGGCATCGCGGCGGCGGCGGCACCGAACCCGTTGCTCGTTCATCATCTCGGCGCGAATTTTTCCACCGCCGCTTTGGAGAAAACTTATGCGGTGACGAAGAATCCCGCGAACCTGCAACTGGAAAAGTCCGCGCTCAAGGAGTCGGCTGTGGCCGACTGGCTCGCGCGCGCCGCAAAGTAGGGCAGGAAACCAGAGCACGCGGGCGCGAAGGAGCGGCGACACTCTCGTCGCCTCGTGATTCCATTTTTGATGACGACGGCGACAAGAGTGTCGCCGCTCCTTTGCCCTACTTCACCCCGCCCGCCAGCACGGTCGTGAAATGGGGAGGTTCTTCCTCGCGCGCGGCGACGGTGACCTCGATGTTCTTGAAGTGCGCCTGTTCGAGCCACTGGTGCAGTTCGCCTTCAGTGAAGCCGAGCCAGCGGTCGCCGTAAAGTTCGTGCGCCTGGTCGAACGTGTGCCGCAGCAGGTCGAGGATGAGCAGTTGTCCGCGCGGGCGCAGGATGCGGTGCGCGGCCTTGAGCGCGTTGGCCGGAATCTCGGCGTGGTGCAACGCCTGGCTGAGGATGACCACGTCCACGCTCTCGGCTTCGAGCGGCGGGTTTTCCAGATTGCCGAGTTTGAATTTCAAATTCTTCAACCCGGCCCGCTTCGCCTTGTTCGTTCCGAAGGCGACCATCTTCTCCGAGTTGTCCACGGCGGTGACGGACTTGGCCTTGCGCGCGAGCAGTTCGCTGATGAGCCCCTCGCCGGAGCCGAGGTCGGCGATGTCCACGGCGGGCATGAGGCGCAGGAGCAACTGCCCGAACGCCTGCCACGAACGGCCCGGCCCGTAGCTGCGCCCGAAGCGGCCCGCGACCTGGTTGAAATAAATTTCCTCCCGCGCCTCGCGCCGCGCGAGGACGCGCTTGAGGTTGAGCGCGTCGGCGGCGTGGTCGGGCAGTTCGCGCGCGCCGCGGTTGGCGAGTTCGATGAATTCCTTCGCGGTGTCGTCCGCCTTTTCGCTCAGGCGGTAAAAAGTCCGCTTGCCCTCGCGCCGCGATTGCACGAGGCCGCAGTCCTGAAGCTGGCCGAGGTGCGTGGAGATGCGCGACTGGCCCATGCGCGTGACTTCCTGGAGCTCGTTGACGGAAAGCTCGTCCGCCGCCAGCAGCGACAGGATGCGCAGGCGCGTCGGGTCGCCGAGGGCGCGGAAGGCTCGAAGGGTGGAGGACATGTGATTATTTTGATTTCCGGCGTTTGCGTTTTTTCGCGTGCATCTTTTCAACCAACTCGGCGATGAGTCCATTCAACTCATCACGGCGCGTCGGAGAGATGGGCAGTTCCGCAATGCGCTCCATGACCAACTTCGGTTTCGCCAGTTTGAGCCGCAACATTCCTGCGAGAAAAACTTGGTCCTTCTCCCGCCACGCGGCGAGCTTGCTGGCGAACAGGTCATTGGGATTGAGGCACCACGCCGTCACGCCGCCCGTGCGTGGGGTGCGGAATGGAATCAACCGTTCGGTCCAGCCGTCGGGAAATGTCGCCAGCCCCGGGTCAACGCAATCCAAAAAGACGCCGTGTTTGCGATGGAACGGCGAGCCGCGTCCCATCTTTTGGCGCAACTGGCTCCAGGCTTGCGGGTGGTGCCGCGGGTAAAGGTCGGCTTCCAAGGTTTTTGGAAACTCCTTCGGGTAGCGTGGACAGACCGCGCGCAACGACTGGCTGCCGAACAGAAAAAAATCACGGTCGAGCGCGATGGCTCCCGCTTCGCGCAGCATGATCTCAAGCTTACTCTTGGTCATATCGCGCCCAGATCGCCTCGCGCTCGCGTTCGGTCAGAATTCCACAGAAAGGCGATGACTGACGCAGGCGGTTTCCCTCCTCGTCCGGGCGGGTCATGATCCGCAAGACAGTCCCGCGGGCGTTCTGATCCAGAATCCGTTTCCACTCGCGCAACGCCGGCGGGCAGCCCCGGTTGCCTTTCACCCAACGGGCGATGTTGCGGCGGGCGCGGTCGAAGAGCTTCGGTTCGCGCCGGATTTTGCGGGCCATGGCGCGATGCGCCGCCAAGTCCACCAGGTCAATCCACTGGTGACTGAGCATCGGAGGTTTGGTTCGCGTGCCGGACTTCATGGCGGTCAGGTTGCCGGATGGCCGCGGTTTTCTCAAGTCCGTAGAATCTGGCGGGCGGGAAAAACTTTCCTCAAATCGCCCGTTGACTTGTGGCTCATTCTTAATATCATCCCATCCTGATACGTCAATACGTCTGTCAAAGTGACGGATGGAATGGCGACCGAACAACAAAACAAAATCATGAGCAACCGTTACATCTTCTCCTCCGAGTCCGTCGGCGAGGGCCACCCAGACAAGGTCGCCGATACCATTTCCGACGCCGTGCTGGACGCCTGCCTCGCGCAGGACAAGTTCAGCCGCGTCGCGTGCGAGACTTACGTGAAGTCCAACATCGCGATCATCGGCGGCGAGATCACCACGAAGGCCAAGCTCGACTTCGTGAAGATCGCCCGCGACGCCATCCGCGAGATCGGCTACGTGCATGACGACGACGTGTTTCATGCCGACAAGGTGTTCGTGAATGTCATCGTCACGCAGCAGTCGCCCGACATCGCGCAGGGCGTGGACGCGCGCAAGGCCAAGGGCAAGAAGACCGCCAAGCAGGGCGCCGGCGATCAGGGTTTGATGTTCGGTTACGCCAGCAATGAAACGCCCGAGTTGATGCCCGCGCCGATCATGTTCGCGCATCGTCTCGGCCGCGAGCTGACGAAGATTCGCAAGAGCGGCAAAGTGCCGTGGCTCCGGCCCGACGCGAAGTCGCAGGTCTCCGTCGTTTATGAAAACGGCAAGCCCGTCGCGATCTCGAATGTCGTCATCTCCACGCAGCACGCGGCGGATGTCAGCCACAAGACCATCGAGAAATTCTGCATCGAGAACATCATCCAGAAAGTTTTGCCCAAGCGCCTGCTCACGAAGAAGACCGAGTTCCTCATCAACCCCACCGGGCGTTTCGTCGTCGGCGGGCCGCAGGGCGACACGGGCCTCACCGGCCGCAAGATCATCGTGGACAGCTACGGTGGCATGGGCCGGCACGGCGGCGGCGCTTTCTCCGGCAAGGATCCCACGAAGGTTGACCGCAGCGCCGCTTACATGGCCCGCTGGGTCGCCAAGAACATCGTCGCCGCGAAGCTCGCCGCGCGTTGCGAGATTCAGTTCGCCTACGCCATCGGCCATCCCGATCCCGTGAGCGTCCACGTGGACACGTTCGGCACCGCGACCGTCTCCGACGCGAAGATCATCCGCGCCGTGAATCGCGTGTTCAGCTTCCAGCCGTCGGACATCATTGACCAACTCAACCTCCGCCGCCCCATCTACGGCAAGACGACCAACTACGGCCACTTCGGCAAGAGCGACAAGGACCTCACGTGGGAAAAGACCGACAAGATCGAGGCCCTCAAGCGCGCGCTCTGAAATAAATTACGAATCACTCCTTACTCATCACCAATATGCCCGCCATCAAACTCTCCCCGCCCCGCGCGAAAACTGCGAAGCCGGCCGCCAAGTCCGGCAACGGCACCGCCAAGGCCGACTTCAAGGTCAAGGACATCTCCCTCGCCGACTGGGGTCGCAAGACCATCCACGTCTCCGAGCAGGAAATGCCCGGCCTCATGTCCATCCGCAAAAAGTATGCGCCGAGCAAGCCCCTCAAGGGCGTGCGCGTCACCGGCTCGCTGCACATGACCACCGAGACGGCCATCCTCATCGAGACGCTCATTGACCTCGGCGCGTCCGTGCGTTGGGCGAGCTGCAACATCTTCTCCACTCAGGACCAGGCCGCCGCCGCCATCGCCAAGGCCGGCATCCCCGTCTTCGCGTGGAAGGGCGAGACGCTCGAAGAATATTGGGACTGCACCCTCGACGCCGTCACGCACCCCGGCGGACTCGGACCCGAACTCGTCGTGGACGACGGCGGCGACGTGACGCTCCTCATTCACAAGGGCTACGAGCTGGAAAATGGCAGCACCTGGGTCAACACCCCGAGCGGTTCGCACGAGGAACAGGTCATCAAGAACCTTCTCAAGCGCGTCGCCAAGGAACGCCCCGGCTTCTGGAAGCGCGTCGTGAAAGATTGGAAGGGCGTGAGCGAAGAGACCACCACCGGCGTGCATCGCCTCTACCAGATGCTCGAGGCCGGCAAACTCCTCGTCCCCGCCATCAACGTCAACGACTCCGTCACCAAGTCCAAGTTCGACAACCTCTACGGCTGCCGCGAGTCCCTCGCCGACGGCATCAAGCGCGCCACCGACGTGATGATTGCCGGCAAGGTCGCGTGCGTCTGCGGCTACGGCGACGTGGGCAAGGGCAGCGCGCACAGCCTCCGCGGCTTCGGCGCGCGCGTCATCGTCACCGAGATTGACCCCATCAACGCCCTCCAGGCCGCGATGGAAGGCTTCGAGGTCAACACCCTCGAGTCCACCCTCGGCACCGCCGACATTTACGTCACCACCACCGGCAACTGCGACATCATCACCTTCGAGCACATGACGAAGATGAAGGACCAGGCCATCGTTTGTAACATCGGCCACTTCGACAACGAGATTCAGATGGACCGCCTCAACACCGCGAAGGGCGTGACCAAGCTGAACATCAAGCCGCAGTATGACAAATACACCTTCGCCAATGGCCAGAGCATCTTCATCCTCGCCGAGGGCCGCCTGGTGAACCTCGGCTGCGCCACCGGCCATCCGAGCTTCGTGATGTCCAACTCCTTCTCCAACCAGGTGCTCGCGCAGCTCGACCTGTGGAAGAACCGCGCGACCTACAAAGTCGCCGTCTATCGCCTGCCCAAGAAGCTCGACGAGGAAGTGGCCCGGCTGCACCTGGAAAAGATTGGTGTGGTGCTGACGCGGCTCTCCAAGAAACAGGCCGACTACCTCGGCGTCTCCCCCGACGGCCCCTACAAGCCCGAGCACTACCGCTACTGATTCGCGTGGCCGCGCTCGTGAGAGCGCGGGATGAATTAGCCGTGGACTCACGTCCACGGCCACAACATCAAAAGGCGGACGGGCCTCGGCTCGTCCGCCTGTTTGCTTTTCAAACAAGGGCTTTCAAATTGCGCCGGTGCCGCTATCCTTGCCGCCATGATGTTTCCGCTTTCAGCCTACATCGAGGCCGCCATGGAACTGGCGCGTTACGACAAACTGGCGGACGGCTCCTTTGCCGGCGAGATTCCCAAGCTCAAGGGCGTGGCCGCCTTCGGTTCCACGCTGCGGGCTTGCGAAAAGGAATTGCGCTCCACGCTGGAGGACTGGCTGCTCGTTGGACTGCGGCTCGGACACAAGATTCCCGTGCTGGCCGGCATTGACCTCAACCGCGTGAAACATGGCCGCTTGGAAGCCGATCAAGCGGCGTGAATTCATCCGCCGGCTCCGCGCGCTGGGCTTCGCCGGGCCTTACTCCGGGACGCGCCACCAGTTTCTCGTGCTCGGCCAGCACCGGCAGACCATCCCGTCCAACGCGGAATACTCCGTGCCGCAGTTGCGGATGCTGATGCGCCAGGTGGAGGCCATCATGGCGCGTAAGATTTCCGCCGACGAATGGGAAGCGCTGGACTGACGGAAACCTCCTGATGGCGTCTCCCCCCGAAGGCCCCTACAAGCCCAAGCACTACCGCTACTGAGCGGATTCAAATCTCAAAGGGCGGACGGGCCTCGGCTCGTCCGCCATTTTGTTTTTCTCGCGCCGCGCCGGACAAGTCGGTAATCCTTTTCCCAGAACAATGCCGCGCGCCCAAAAACGAGTTCACGACCATCCTGACCTGCTCGGCATGCCGGAGGTGCGCCGGCTCTGGCATAACGACGAACTTTTTTCCGACCACTACGTCAAGGGACGCCTCAGCAAGAATGACTGGTGGCCCTCCGATGACGCCGCGCGTCCCGTTTGGGAATTCTGCCGCGACCTCTACAACCAGCGTTACCTCGCGCTCGCCAAGAACAATGAGGCTTTCACGAGGCAGGAACTTATTGACCGCGTCTTGGAGAAGCTTGGTTTTGCCTGGACCGATAACCTCGGACTGCCCGACCAGGACACCGAGCCGGACTACATCCTCTTCATCAGCCAGACGGAAAAGGAGGCCGTGCTCGAAAAGGACAAAGCTAGCCGCTACCGCGCTTCCGCCGCCATCCTTGAAGCCAAGAAGCTGAATCATCCGCTCTCGCAGGTCAGCAGGCACCAGCAACGCTACCCGCACCAGCAAATCCGCGACTACCTCCAGGACGCGCGGGTGCTTGCGTGGGGCATCCTGACCAATGGCAACGAGTGGCGGCTCTACGGACGCGACGCCCGCCGGCAGGATTTCTTCGCCATCAACTACGAGGTCGCCATCCAGTCGCTGGAAAACTTCAAGGTCTTCCTCGCTTTCTTCTCGCCCGCCGCGTTTCAGCGCGACGCGCGGGACAGGTGCCGTCTCGATTTCATCCGCGAGCAATCCCTCAGCGCGCAGTCGCAGTTGGAGGAGGACCTCCGCCAGCGCGTCTATACCATCCTCACCAACCTCGCCAACGGCTTCGCCTCGCGTCCGGAAAATCAAATCCCCGACACCGACGACGGCCGCAAGGCGCTTTACGAAAGCTGCCTCATTTACCTCTACCGCCTTTTGTTTCTACTCTACGCCGAGGGCCGCGGCCTGCTGCCGGTCGAGCCGCGCACGCGCCGCTACTTCAAGGAACTCTCGCTCGAACGCCTCAAGCCCGACCTCAAAAACTTCGCCGCCTACGACAGCCACACCCGCACGCGCCTGGGCGAGGACATCGGCGAACTCTTCCACCTCGTCAACGGCACTGACGAAGCCAAGAACAAGGAATACTCCGTGGCCCGCTACAACGGCGGCCTCTTTGACCCCGCGCAACATCCGCTCCTGGAGAACTGGCGCATTGCTGACGCCGACCTCGCAAGTGTTCTGCGCGGGCTGATGTTCGACCCGCCGCCGAAACCGAACGAGCCGGCGCTGCCGATTCAGACCGTGGACTTCGGCGACCTGCGCGTGCAGCAGCTCGGCTCCATTTACGAGGGATTGCTCGAACACCACTTCGCCCGCGACGCCGCGGGCCGTCTCGAACTCAAGACCGACAAGGCCGAACGCAAGGCCACCGGCACCTACTACACGCCCGATTACATCGTGAAATACATCGTCGGGCAGACGCTCACGCCGTTGCTCGATGAAATTGAACGGAGCGAGCCGGTCCGTGCCGCGCTTGGGGCGAAGCGGCAGGACAACTCCTTCGCCGACGCCGTGCTCGCCCTCAACGTCTGCGATCCCGCGATGGGTTCCGGCCATTTCCTCGTCGAGGCCACCACGTTCCTGGCCGACCACATCGCCGCGCATCCGACCACGCGCCGGCTCCATGAGAAATCCAAGGACGAGGAGGAACTGGCTTACTGGCGGCGGCGTGTCGTCGAGGCGTGCATCTACGGCGTGGACCTCAACCCGCTCGCCGTCGAACTCGCCAAGCTCTCCCTCTGGCTCACCTGCATCGCCAGCGACCAGCCGCTCAATTTCCTCGATCACCACTTGCGCTGCGGTAACTCGCTCATCGGCGCGCGGCTCGACCAGCTCGGCGGCCTGCCGGACAAGAAGGCGAAGCGCGGTGCGGCGGCGAAGCAGCTTGGTTTCACCTTCGGCCCCGACTTCAAGCGCGCCGTGGCCGACACCATCACGGCCATCAAGGCCATTGAAAGCGAGGCGAGCGGTGACGTGGCGAAGGTGAAGGGCAAGGAACGCCGCTGGGCCGCCGAAATCCTCCCGCGCCTCGCGCCCTACAAGCGCGTGGCCGACCTGTGGACCGGCACGTTCTTTGGCGAGGAACTCGACGAGGAAACCTACGTGACGAAGGCGCAGGAAATTCTGGAGCCGCCCGCCGGAGCCAAAACCGCCCGCGCGACTCGCGCTCAAGCGCGGCGGACTGCGGACAGCCCGCCCTACCAGCCGCACTCGCGCCGCTTCTTCCATTGGGAACTCGAATTCCCCGATGTCTTCTTTGCAGATGACGGCTCACTCAAATCCAACCCCGGCTTCGACGCCGTCATTGGCAATCCGCCTTACGTGAGTGCGCTGGAATTAACGAAGTCCCTGTCCGAATTTGAAAAACCGTTTTGGACGCAACAGTTTGAGACGGCGAGGGGAGCCTACGACCTCTACATTCTATTCTTGGAACTGGCCGCTCGTTTGGCAGCACCCACTCGGCTCTCCTCGCTGATTACCCCGAACAAGTTTCTTTCTGCTCCATACGCTGAAGGGTTTCGTGATTATTGCTGCCGCTCACTCATGTTCCGTCGTCTGTTCAATCTCTCCCGCGTAAAAGTGTTCAATGACCCGTCAGTGTATCCGGTCATCACTGTGTTCGAGAACTCCCGGCCACGTGCTGGATACGAATTCCTGGTTGAGGAACCGATTGACCGCAACGCGCCGCTGAAGACAACTACCGTGGCTCAGAGCAGTGATTTTCTGAGCAAGCTGCCGGAGAAGCTTTGGGGCTACCTGCTCTCGGAGCACCTCGCCCTTGTGCTCAAAGCCGAACGAGTATCGTCACCATTCGAAGATTGCGCAGTCGTCCGCGCATCTACAACCGCCGGTGAGGCTGATGCTTTCACTGATGCACTGGCTGATGAACCTCAGCGGAACGGCATGAAATTCATCAACACGGGTTTGATTGACCGCTTCACAACAAAATGGGGACTCCGTCCTTTGACCCACGCAGGCCGGATTCTCAAGACGCCGCATCTCGACCTCTCCCATCCGTCGGTTTCCCCCGAACGGCGGAAGCTTTTCTCCAGCCCGAAGATAGTATTTGCGAAGATGGCTCTTCGCCCCGAAGCGTTCCTCGATTCAACGGGAGAATTTGCGTCCGCGAATACCAACGTCGCTCTCGACGCGAAATTGGATCTGAACTATCTGGCCGCACTCGTGAACAGCCAGTTGTTGGCGGTGCTTTACGGGGCGTATTTCGGCGCGTTGAGAATGAGCGGGGGATACTTTCAGTTCCAAGCTCCGCAGCTTCGACTCCTGCCGATTCGCGGCATTGACTTCGCCACCTCCGCCCAAAGACGCACCGCGCTGCTCGCCAAGGCGCGAACAATCTACGAACTGCGCGAGGTTGCCGGCTTGCTTGCGTTCGTGGATGAGCAGTTGTGCGCCAAGCCGGAGCGATCGGATGTCGTGCATGACCTGCTGGCCTTCCTCGGCGAGCGCATGATGGACTTGAACCGCGAGCAGCGCGCCACAGCCCGTCAATTCTTCACCGATATGCACGATTTCTACGGCATCGAGGCACGCGCGCTGAATCCCAAGACGAAGCTGGACGAGTTTTGGAAACTTGAAACGGCTGAACTGTTCACGCACCTCAACAACAACCTCGAAGTCTTGGCCGCCGTGAACCTGGAACTCGACGAACCCACCGAGCTCAAAATCCGCTCGCGCTTCGAGAAGACCCGCGCCGCCATCCTCCCGCTCGAAGCGCAAATCGCCTTCACCGACCGGCTGATTGACCAGATCGTCTATCGCCTCTACGGCCTGACGGACGAGGAAATCAAAACCGTGGAGAACACCGTCGCCACGGAATCACGGCCCGCGTCACAAGTGATCGCCCCGCCGGCAACCATCCCCAAGCCCAAGCGTGTCCGCCGAAAGAAGAGCGCGTATGCGGAACCGCCGCCGCCACCCGCGAAACCGGGCATCACACCCGAACAGGCTTACGCCGATGCCGCGCACTTCTACTACGGCAAGGAGGATTCGCCGCCCTATCGAACGGAGCCGCCCAAGGAGGATTGACGGCGCGATTCATTGCGCCCGCCTTGCATCTTGTCTCCACGCTGCGACTTGCCCAGGCTCTTGCCCGTCGCTCAAATCAAAATCGCCATGAAAACATTCCTGATCATCCTCGTCATCGCTGCCGTCGCCGGCTGGGCCGTGTGGTATCAATTCATCCGCCAGAAATCGCTCGGGGAGAAAATTGACGACGCCTCGCGCAAGGTGGAGAAGTCCGTCAACGACGCGGTGAAGAAGGTCACGCCCTGAAAAAAGCGGAAGGCGGCAAGGGGAAAGCGGGAGGCGATGGCGGCGCGCGAGTCCGCGAGGCGCGTCCGCTCAGAAGGTCGGGTCGGAGTTGGTGACGTTCTGGCCGAAGAGGCGCGAGACGCGTTCGGCGTGGCCGTCGGCGAAGTTGGCCGTCGCGCCATTGACGGTGTTGGAGGTGTCGCCCATGCCGTGGCGGACGGTGAGGGGATTGTTCGGCCCGTCCCAATTGCCGTCGTCGATGTGCTGGTTGCTGAAGCCGGCGATGTTGCCGCCCTCGTAAGGCTGGCTCGACCCTTTTTCCTCCGCGAGCAGGATGGTGTCGGCGGGGCGGACGATGTGCGTGTCGTTGTAGGAGTCGAGCCGCTGGTTCATGCTGTAGCTGTAATTGAACGACGGAGTGGGCGTGTTGCGGCTGGCGTAATCGCGATCCGAAGGGCAGACGAACAGCCCCTTGACGCCACTGATGTAGGACAGCACGACGCTCTGATCAATGTTGCGGCCGGGGTGCCAGTAAATCCAATCGTTGGTCGCGCCGGTCGGGCGCTTGGCGCTCTGCGGAAAGGTGTCGCCGTGGTCCTCGACGTAGAGCCGGAAGCCGAGGCCGAGTTGCCGGAGGTTGCTCAAACATTTCGTGGCCATCGCGCGCTCCTTCGCCTTGGCCAGCGCGGGTATCAACAGGCTCGCGAGAATGGCGATGATGGCGATGACCACGAGCAGTTCAATCAGCGTGAACGCCCGGCAATGACGGAAGGGATCGTGTCCGCGCGAGTGGTGCATGGCCGAAAAATACGGACCATCACGCTGCCCGACAAGGGTGGAATCTTCCGCGCTCGCCGACCGAGTTCATTTCAACATCGCCTTCACCTTCGTCGCATCGTCGGTGGGCGGCTGGCACGCGGTGCCGGTGCAGAGATAGACCACGGGGCCGTCCTTCGCGGGCAGGGTTTTGGCAAATGCCTCGACCGGCCCGGCGGTGCCGAGCACAACCTTGCGCGGCTGAAAGACGGCGTGCGCGGCGCGGAGAAGCTCGCGCGCTTTCGGCGAACTGGCGTCCCCGGCGATGACGACGCGCTTCGGCTCTTCAAGGAAAAAGTCCAGCGCCTGAAGCATGAAGGGCACGGCGTGCGGCAGCCGTTGCATCCGGTCGGCGAAGAGCCGGAGCGATTTTTCCGCCGCATCCCGGAAGTCCTTCCGATCACAAATCGCCCCAAGCCGGAGCAGGCCGAGGATGGCGACGGAATTTCCCGAAGGCTCCGCGCCGTCGTAGTCCTCCTTCACGCGCATGATGAGATCGCCCGCGCCGTCCGCGCTTTGCCAGAAGCCGCCGCGCTCCGGGTCGTAGAATTTCGCGAGCATCGTCTCCGCGAGCGCGAGCGCGAACTCCAGATGCTCCGGCTTGAGCGTGGCCTCGTAGAGATCGAGCACACCGCCGAGCAGGAACGCGTAGTCGTCCACGAGCTGCGCCTGGTCGCGCTCGCCGTCGCGCCAGCGGTGGTAGAGCGTCTTGGTTTTCGCGTCCCAAAGTTTCGCTTGGAGGAACGCGAGATTCTTCTCCGCCGCCGCGAGGTAGGCCGGATCGTCGAGCACGATGCCGGCGCGCGCGAGTCCACCGAGCATCAGGCCATTCCACGAGGCGAGAATTTTGTCGTCGAGATGCGGACGGATGCGCTTGCTCCGCGTCTCGAACATTTTCTTCTTCGCCGAGTCGAGCAGCGGCCGGTCGGCCGGGCGCAGATCGCCGACGATGCTGAGGACGTTCTGGCCGGGCAGGGGCGTGGGATGACTGTGATCCACAAAATTTCCCTCCTCCGTGATGCCGAAGTAATCCACGGCCACATTGAACTCCTCGACGGTGAGCAGCGCGCCGAGTTCCTTCTTCGTCCAACAATAAAATTTCCCCTCGTGCCCCTCGCTGTCCGCGTCTTCGGCCGAATAGAAGCCGCCGCCGGGATGCGTCATGTCGCGCAGCAGGTAGCGGATGATGTCGCGGGCGATGTCGGCCGGGGCGTCGTGGCCGCTGACGAGATGTGCGTCGAGGTAGAGCTGGAGCAGTTGGGCATTGTCGTAAAGCATCTTCTCGAAGTGCGGCACGAGCCATTTCGCGTCCACGCTGTAGCGCGCGAACCCGCCGCCGAGCTGGTCGTTCATGCCGCCGTTGGCCATCTTCTCGCACGTGGCCATGACCATGTTGATGGCCGGCTGGTCGTGCTGCTTCACGCCGTGACGCAGCAGAAACGCCGGCTGCGCGGGCCGCGGAAATTTCGGCGCGCCGCCGAAGCCGCCATGGTGCGCGTCGAACTCCGCCTTGAACTGCTCCGCCGCATTCGTCAGCACGCGCGCGTGCAGCAGCGTGTTGGTCGCTTCCTTTTGCGTGAGATCGGACATGCGCTGCGTGAGGTCCTGCGCCGAACTGAGCACCTCGCCGTGGCGCTGCGTCCAGACCTCGTGGATGTTTTGCAGCAACTGGAGAAACGACGGCCGTCCGTATTTCGCCTCCGGCGGAAAATAGGTGCCGCCATAAAAAGGCTGGCGATCCGGCGTGAGGAAACAGTTCAGCGGCCACCCGCCCGAGCCGCTCATGAACTGCACCGCCGTCATGTAAATCTTGTCCACGTCCGGCCGCTCCTCGCGATCCACCTTGATGCTCACGAAGTGTTCGTTGAGATATTTCGCGAGCTCCTCGTTCTCGAACGACTCGCGCTCCATCACGTGGCACCAGTGGCACGTCGAGTAGCCGATGCTCAGGAAGATCGGCTTGCCCTCCGCGCGCGCCTTCGCGAACGCCGCTTCGCTCCACGGATACCAGTCCACCGGATTGTGCATGTGCTGGCGGAGGTAGGGCGACTTTTCCTGCGCGAGGCGGTTGGTGTGCTTGGGCGAATCGGTGTGGGTGCTCACGGGTGGTTTGGTTGGCGCGACAGCGGTCGGTTCGGACTTTGGCTTGCAGCCGATCATGCCGGCCAACGCCAGCGCGCCGCAAACAAGCGTCGCACGGGTGTTGCCGGAAAAAATCATCGCGCGCGAACCATAGCCGCGCGCGCGTCCGTGGCAAGGAGCGAGCCGTGGGGAAAAAGTCAGAAGATCGAAAATCGAAATCCGAAACAAATCCAAACGCACCAATCTCGAATGCTCCAAACCTTCGCGCCCGCGCCGTTTTGGATTTCTCCCTCGCTCGGATTTTGAATTTGTTTCGGATTTCGGGTTTCGGATTTCGAGCTTCCGCCCTGCGCCACCCGGCCTGACCCGGGGCGAAAGTGTCGGGGAGCCTCGTCGCGCGGAGGTTGGGGAGCGGCGGCCCACTTTTCATTCGCCGCGTGCGGCTGGCGTCGCATAACTTCACCGCGTGTTGACCGAGAAAAAATGGCCGCCGGACGCCGTGCTGCGGCTGCTCGCGCTGATCTTCCTCTGCCTTGGCGCGGGGATGATCATCATGGCGCTCATCCCGTTCGCGGTCCGGCACCTTGGCTGGCAGGTTGCGCCGCGCACGCTCGCGCTCGTCGTCGGCACCGTCGCGTTCCACGGTGGCGCGCTCGTGGCGGTGTGGATTTTTCTTCGGCAGACAAACCACCGCTTTGCCGACGCCTTCGGTCTCCGCAACGGTCCGTGGACGCGCGTCATCTGGCTCGGCGTCGCCGCGCTCGCGGTGGTGCTGCCGCTCGCGTGGATGTTAAGCCAGGCGTCGGCCGGGTTTTTCAAACTGTTCTCCTACGACGCGCCGCAACAGGAGGCCGTGCAGTTGCTCCAAAGCGTCGAGTCGCCGTGGCTCAAGGTTTACCTCTGCGTGTTTGCGGTCGGCTTTGCGCCGCTGGTCGAGGAAGTTTTGTTCCGTGGAATTTTTTATCCGGCCATCAAGCAACTCGGCTATCCGCGTGCGGCGCTGTGGGGGACGGCGGTCGTATTCGGGGCGATTCACCTGAACCTGATGACCTTCCTGCCGCTGGTGCTCTTGGCGATCGTGCTGACAAAACTCTACGAAGCCACGAACAACCTGCTCACCTCCATCCTCGCGCACAGCTTGTTCAACGGCGTGAACGTGGCATTGCTCCTGTTCGCGCAGCGTTACCCGGACCTGTTGCCGCCGCCATGAACGAGTTCGAGCTCATCCATCGCCTCGTCGCCGATCTGCCGCGCAACGACACCGTCGTCGCCGGCGCCGGCGATGACTGCGCCGTGCTCGATCTCGGCCTCGGCGACCGCTGGCTGCTGTTCAAGACGGATGCCGTGGTCGAGGGCGTCCACTTCACGGCGGACACGCCCCCGGAAAAAGTCGGGCACAAGGCGATGGCCCGCTGCCTCAGCGACATCGCGGCGATGGCGGGCACGCCGTCGTCCGCGCTCGTGACCATCGGGTTGCCGAAGGATTTTTCCGCCGACCGCGTGGCGGAAATTTACGTCGGCCTCAAGGCCACCGCGGCGAAGCACGGCGTCGCCATCGTCGGCGGCGAGACGACCACGAACCCGGAGCGCATCTTCATTTCCATCGCGCTGCTTGGCACGGTGGAGAAGGGGAAATGCCCGCTGCGCTCCGGCGCGAAGAACGGCGACGCCATCTTCGTCACGGGCGAACTCGGCGGCTCGCTTGCCGGCCGGCACCTTGAGTTCGAGCCGCGGCTGGCCGAGGCGCGCTGGCTCGCGAAGCATTTCCAAATACACGCGATGATGGACGTGAGCGACGGCCTCGCGGGCGACCTGCGCCACGTGCTCAAGGCGAGCGGTGTCGGCGCGGAGTTGCTGGCTCGCGCGATTCCCGTAAGCCGCGCGGCGAAGGTGCGGTTCAAGGAACGCGTCACCACCACGCCGCCGCTCGTGGCCGCGCTGACCGACGGCGAGGATTTTGAACTGCTCTTCACGCTCGCCGCGAAGGACGCCGTGAAGTTGAAGGACGAGTGGCGCGCGGCGTTTCCCGGCGTGCCGCTTTCGTGCATCGGGAAAATCACCGCCGCGCCCGGCCTCCGGCTGCGCGACGAACGCGGGGTGAAGGAACTCGCCGCCCATGGCTACACTCATTTCACATAGCCCGGCGGAGACTGAGGCGCTCGGCGAGACGTGGGGCCGCGCGGCCCAACGCGGCTGGGTCATCGCGCTCTCCGGCGATCTCGGCGCGGGCAAGACGCAGCTCGTGCGCGGCCTCGCGCGCGGACTCGGCTGCGTCGCGCGCGTGCATTCGCCGACGTTCACGCTGCTCAATCAATACGAAGGCGGCCGGCTGCCGCTTTTCCACCTCGATCTATATCGCCTCAATTCGCCCGCGGAAATCATCGCCGCCGGGCTGGAGTCGTATCTGGAGAATC
>JACQFS010000019.1 GCA_016199935.1 Verrucomicrobiota bacterium | reverse complement strand
AACAAGCGCATCCTCATCGCCGGGCTGTTTCACGAGACGCACACGTTTCTCGATGGGACGACGGGCTTGCGTGATTTCCAAATCATGCGCGGTGAGGAAATGCTCCGCTGCGCCGGCGACAGTTCGCCGCTCGGCGGCGTGCTGGAGTCGGCGCAAAAATTTGGCTGGGAAATTTTGCCGACGGTGGACTTCCGCGCCACGCCGAGCGCCATCGTCGAGGACGAGGTGTTTGAAACATTCTGGCGCGAGTTCGTCCGGCACGCGGAGCCGCAGCTCGCGCGCGGCGTGGATGCCATTTATCTCGTGCTCCACGGCGCCATGGCCGCGCAGTCGCACGACGACCCCGAGGGCGAACTGCTCGCGCGCATCCGCAAGCTGCCCGGCGCGGCGCGGCTCCCGATCTTCGGCGTGTTCGACCTGCACGCGAACTTCACTCAGCGCATGGCCGACGGCGCGAACTGCCTCGTCGCCTACCGCGAGAACCCGCACACCGACGCGCGCCAAGCCGCGCAGGACGCCGTCGCATTGCTTCAGCGTTCGCTCACGACTGGCCGCGTGCCGCGGATGTTCTGGCAGCACCCGCCGCTGGTCTGGCCGCCGACGGGCGTCTGCACCGCGAACGATCCGATGCTCGCACTTGAGCGCGCCGCGCGCGCGTTGGAAACCGGCTCGCCGGATTTGTGGGCGGTGAATGTGGCCGCCGGATATTCGTTCGCCGACACCGCCGACACGGGCGTGAGTTTCAGCCTCGCCACCGTCGGCACGGAGGCGGAGGCGCGCGCGGCGTTGAATCAACTCGTCGCGCTCGCGATGCGGATGAAGGAGCAAGGCAACGTGACCGATCCGCCGATTGCCGAGGTGCTGAGGAAAATCCTCCCGCTTCAGCCCGGCCTCACCGTGCTCGTCGAGCCGTCGGACAATATTGGCGGTGGCGCGCCGGGCGACGGCACGGGATTGCTCCGCACACTCGTGGAGCATCGCGTCGCGAACGCCGCAATCGCGATCAACGATCCGCAGGCCGTGAAGCGACTCGCGAGCCTCAGCATCGGCGCGAAGGCCACGTTGCCCATCGGCGGCAAGGGCAGCCGGCTCGATGCGGGGCCGCTGACGCTGGAGGTCGAGTTGGTTTCGCATAGCGAAGGGAAATTCGAGTTGGAGGACAAGCAAAGCCACCTCGCCTCGATGTGCGGCGACCGTTTCGACATGGGCCCGTGCGCCGTGGTGCGGCATGGCGGACTGACCATTTTGCTCACGAGCATCCGGACGCCGCCGTTCGATCTCGGCCAGTGGCGGAGCCAGGGCATCGCACCGGAGAAACTATCCGTCATCGTGGTGAAAGCCGCCGTGGCGCACCGCCGCGCCTACGACAAGATCGCCGCGCGGATGCTTTGGGTGGATACGCCCGGCCCCTGCACGAGCAACCTGCGCTCGCTGCCGTTTCGGAAGGTGCGGCGGCCAGCCTTCCCCCTCGACCCGGTGGAGTGATGGAGTGGTGGAGTGATCAGTTTCGCATTGCCGCCGCTCCATGACTCCACTACTCCATCACTCCAACACTCCGCACGCGCCATGACCAACCCGCTCGTCTCGTATCCGAAAAACTCCGACACGCCCACGTCGCACCTGCCGTTCAGCCCCGCGGTCGTGATGGGCGAACTCATTTTCGTTTCCGGCCAGGCCTCGGTGGACGCGAGCGGGAAAATTGTGGGTGACACGTTCGAGGGCGAGTTCCGCCGCTCGGTGGAAAATCTCCGCAAGGTGCTCGAAGGCGCCGGCAGCGACCTCGCGCACGTGGTGCAGACGCGCAACTACGTCCGCGAAGCCGCGGACGTGCCGCGCTACAACGAACTCTACCGCGAGTATTTCTCCGCCCCGTTCCCCGCGCGCACGACGATCAACAACTGCCTGCCGCCGACGCTGCGCTACGAGATCGAGGCGGTGGCGGTGAAGAAGAAATGACGGGACGCGTTTCGGCCTGCACGCCGCACCGTCAGCCGAAGAGCCGCGTGAAATTCTGCTCTACCCGCGCCGCAAGCGACTCGACTGGTTCGCCGAGAAACTCCGCCAACCCCGCATACACCAGCCCGAGGTTCGCCGGGTGATTGATCGGCTTGCCGGTCGCGGGATCGGTGAGCGGATGAAATGCATTCCACACTTCGCACTCCGCACGCTGCACTTCGGGCGGAAGCTGGTCCGGCGCATCCGTCTCGACGAGCAGCCGATCGGCCGGGATGTGCCGAAATGTTTCGCGCTGGCGGACCTTGCGCTCGTGCAGGTAGTAGCCGGGGAAACTGAAATGTGCGCCGAGCTTTGCCAGCGGCGCGACCATTTCCGCCGGCCCGCCGTAGCTGTGAAGCAGGAAGCCGCGCGCGGGCCGCGAGTTCTCGCGGAGCAGATCGTGCAGCCGTCCCCACGCCTGAAGGCAGTGGATGCTTGCGGCCACGTTGCGCTCCGCGGCGAGGCGAAGTTGCGTCGCGAAAATTTCCTCCTGCCCTTCGTAGGCGAGGCCCGGCTTCCAACGATCGAGTCCGATCTCGCCAACGACGGCACCGGGGGTTTCATTGAGAAATTTTTTGAGCGCCGCTGACCACGCCGCGGTGCGCTCGCCGAGATACCACGGGTGATAGCCGAAGCTCGGCACGACGAAGCCGGGAAATTTGCGGGCGAGTTCCGCGACCGCGGGCCAGTCCGATTCGCACGCGCCGTTGACGACCATCCGCGCGACGCCGGCCGCGCGCGACGCGGCGACGAGTTCGTCCGCGCGCCCGCCGAAGCGTTCGTCCTGAAGGTGATTGTGGGCGTCGAAGAAATGCATCGCGGTTCACGGCGCGTGCTGTTGGGCGAAGGCGTGGATTTTTTTCCAAACGAGCGCGAGGCCGTTGCGACGGTTGGGCGAGAGGTGCTGCGTGATGCCGAGCGCGCGGAGAAAATCCGGCGGGTGCCCGGCGATTTCAGCGGCCGGCTCGCCGCTGTAGAAATCGCACAGCAGGCCCGCCACCGCCTTCACGATGAGCGAATCGGACTCGCTGCTGAACCAGCAGCGCCCGTCGCGGAACTCCGGCACGAACCACAGCTTGCTCAAGCAACCCTCGACGCGATTCGCGTCCACGCGCGCGGCCGCCGGCAGCGGCGGACGCTGGCGCGCCTGCTCCACGAGCCACGCGAGCCGTTCCTGCGCGTTGCCGAAGGGCGACAACTCGGCGGCGAGCGCAGTCTGCTTTTCGGCGAGCGACATGACGGATGAAATGAATCTGGAGTCTCGTTACCTCGACTGCTACACGGTTCACTCCGGCAGCCATTGCACGGCGTCGATCACCACGTAGCCATACGCGCCGGTGTTGGAGAGGATCACGGCGGCGGGCGCGTCGGTGGTGAACTCGAACGTGCCGAGCGACACGAACAAGTCGTCAATGGGCGGCGCGGTGCGTTCGTTCACGATCACCTTCTCGCGACCGCCGGCGTGGATCACCTCCACGGCGAGCTTCGAGCAGCGGTTGTTGTTGGGCGGATACGCGAAGCGCACTTCGTAGCGGCCGGACTTCGGCAGCTTCGCCTCGAAACGCGCGCTGGCCTTCCCGTCCTTCGCGTTGCCGTCGTGGCGATACGCGTCGCCGACGAATTTTTTCGCCGCGCTGCTTTCCTTCCACTCGCCGGTGAGCTTCGCCTCGCTGTCGTCCACGACGATGCCGCCGAGTTTCTTCGGATCGAGTCCGCGGAACGACGCGGGGCCGGTGTAGTGGAGAATCTGTCCGTCCTTCAGCAGACGCTCGCGCAGCTTTTCATACGGCACGTCCTGCACGGCGAGGCCCGCGTCAATCGCCATCGCCGCCGCCGTCGCCGAACTCTCGCCGAGAATCATAAACACCGGCTCCATGCGAATGCTGCCGAACGCGATGTGGCTCGCGGAGACGCACACGGGCACGAGGAGGTTGTCCGCCTGGCCGCGCTTCGGCACGAGCGAGCCGTAGGCGATTTCATACGGACCCTTGGTGCCGGTGCCGATGTCGCCCTCGTTTTGAACGAAGCCCTCGGGCGTGATGTAGCGCTGGATGTTGTGCGAATCGATTCCGTAGCTGCCCATGCCCACCGAGTCGGGCGTGGCGCGTTTCTTGAGCAGGTCGTTCTCGGTCATCACGTATTGGCCGATGAGCCGGCGCGCCTCGCGGATGTAGAGCTGCGGCGACCAGTTGCCGTTGTCGCGGTATTCGTCCTTCGGCAAACCCCAGCGGCGGATTTCCTTCTGCACATCGGCGGGCACGCGCGGGTCGTTGGCGAGGAAATAAAGCCAGCCCTTCTGATACAGCTCGTGCTCGCGAATGATCTCGCGCCGCCGGTCGTAGCTCGCGTCGGGATAATCCCAGTTCATCCCGATGTTGTCGGTGCTGAAGGGGCCGTGGTTGTTGCAGTCCGTCTTGTGATTCGGGATCGGGTCGAACTTGTGGAACGTCTCGCGCCAGCCCGCGGCGAACACGCGCAACAGCAGCTCGTATTGCTTCGCGTCGTAGCCCTTCGGCTTGGGAAAGGGGCGCTGGTTCTTCGGATTGTCGCTCAGGCACATCCGGAAACAATAAGCCTGCACCTTCTTGTCGCCCGCGCCGTATTCGCCCGGCGGCTCGGTGCTCACGCGCGGCAGCACGCCACTCTTCGGATCGTCCGGCACCACATAGGGGCTGAGATTCATTTTGCCGAAGTGATGCCCGTGATGCAGCACCCCCACCTGCACGCCGTTCCATTTCTCGTCGTAAACATTCTGCGCCTCGCGGCCCACGTGATACTCCGCGCCCGCCGCCGCCATCAGGTCGCCCTCGTAGGTCGCGTCAATGAACATCTTCCCTGCGTAGGTCTTCCCGCTGAGCGTGGTGATGGACACGAGGCGCGCGCCGGATTTCTTGACGCCCTTCGCGCGGTCGAGCCACTCGTTGCGCTTCACCGTGATTTTGTTCTCCTTGATGAAATCCTCGAAGACCTGCTCCGCCACGCTCGGCTCGAAAATCCACATCGTCCGCTGCTCGCCGTCCACGGCGGGCGTGCCCTGCCCTTTGCCGCCGTATTCTTCCTTCTTCTGCCACTTCCACGACTCGGCCTTGTCGTAGTGCAACCAGACGCGGTGATAAAACTCGCGCGACAGGCCACCGATGACCGCCTTGTTGCCCGTGTCCGTGAAGCCCAGCCCGCCGCTGGAGAGTCCGCCGAGATGTTTGTCCGGCGAGATGATGATGACGGACTTGCCGAGCTTCTTCGCCTGCACGGCGGCGGTGACGGCGGCGCAAGTGCCGCCGTAAATCACCACGTCATATTCCGCCGCGCGGAGAGAAGGCGCGAGCAAAGCGACGGCGACGGGAACGGCTTGAAAAAATGAAAAACGCATGGCTGCCGTATGCCTTGTGTGCGCGGTTGTGTCGAGGCAGCAGTTCAGACAAACGGCTTGCACTTCCGCCGCGCGCAGCCGACCAATGGCCGCACGACGATGAACACCAAAGACCTGATCCACCTGGGCGTGCCGCCGGGCGAGGCCATGCGGCGCGGGATGGATTTCATTTCGCGCTACGTGCTCAAGGGCCACGACAAGTCGCGCCTCGCCGCCGAGACCGAGGCCATCGTGAAAAATCCCGCCGGCTTTGTGGACGACGAGTTGCGCGGCGAGTTCGCCAAGGCGCTGCTGCGTTCCGTGCGGCCCATCCATGCGGCGCCAGCGGAGTGGCGGCAGTGGGGCGAAGGGCTGGAGCCGGAGGCGGTGAACCAGATGGCGCGCGCGTGCCAGCTCCCCGTGTCCGTCGCGGGCGCGCTCATGCCCGACGCGCATCTCGGCTACGGCCTGCCCATCGGCGGCGTGCTGGCGACGGACAACGCGGTCATCCCCTACGCCGTGGGCGTGGACATCGCGTGCCGGATGAAAATGACCGTGCTCGACCTGCCGTTGCGCGAACTGGACCGCCGGCGCGAGCGGCTCATCCACGCGATCGAGACGGAGACGCGTTTCGGCGTGGGCGCAAATTTTCAAACGCGCCGCGAGCACGAGGTGATGGATGCGGACTGGTCCGTCAGCCCGATCACAAAACAGAACAAGGGCCGCGCGTGGTCGCAGCTCGGCACGAGCGGGAGCGGAAATCACTTTGTCGAGTTCGGCACCTTCACGCTCAACGAGCAGACCGGCGCGTGCGAGCCGGGCGAATACGTCGCGCTCCTTTCGCACAGCGGCAGCCGGGGCACGGGCGCGTCGGTGTGCGAGCACTACAGCAAGCTCGCGATGGGGCAGCACCCGGAGTTGGCCAAGGAGCACAAGCAGCTCGCGTGGCTTTCGCTCGACTCGGCCGAGGGCAGGGAATACTGGGCGGCGATGGAGTTGATGGGCCGTTACGCCGCCGCGAACCACGCGTGCATCCACCGACACATCGCGAAACATCTCGGCCTCGAAGTGCTGCTCGACGTGGAGAACCACCACAACTTCGCGTGGCGCGAACGGCACGTCATCGGCGGCGTCGAGCGCGAGGTGATCGTGCATCGCAAGGGTGCCACGCCCGCGGGCGAGGGCATGCTCGGCATCATTCCCGGCTCGATGGCGTCGCCGGGTTTTCTCGTGCGCGGCAAGGGCAATGTCGAATCGCTCAAGTCCGCGGCGCACGGCGCGGGCCGCGTGATGAGCCGCAAGAAGGCGGCCGAGACCTTCAAGTGGTATAAGGTCAACCGCGTGCTCAAGGAGGCCGGCGTGCATCTCATCAGCGCCGGACTGGACGAGGTGCCAATGGTTTACAAAAACATCCACAACGTGATGGCCGCGCAGAACGATCTGGTGGAAGTCATCGGCCAGTTCGACCCGAAGCTGGTGAAGATGGCCCCGCACGGCGAGCGGCCGGAGGATTGAGGAACGCGTTTCGGGTTTCGCG
The DNA here is from genome assembly GCA_016199935.1 of Verrucomicrobiota bacterium. Classification (GTDB taxonomy): domain Bacteria; phylum Verrucomicrobiota; class Verrucomicrobiia; order Limisphaerales; family JACQFS01; genus JACQFS01. The sequence goes on along the minus strand of JACQFS010000019.1, from coordinate 18,714 downwards.
TTCCGGGTTGCAAGTTTTTTGCAGCGTCCGCGCAAAGCCGCTTGCGCCCGCGCCGCGGCCGGCGGTATAAGCGTTCTCACAATTCCGCACCGAGGATTTTTATGACTACGTTTCGTCGCAAAGTGCCCAACACCGGGAACGTCCTCGCCGTCATCATGGGCGGCGGACAGGGCACGCGCCTGTTTCCGCTCACCAAGGAGCGCGCCAAGCCCGCCGTGCCGCTCGCCGGCAAATACCGGCTCGTGGACATCCCCATCTCCAACTGCATCAACTCCGGCATGCGGCGCGTGTATGTCCTCACGCAGTTCCTCTCCGCCTCGATGCACCGCCACATCACGCAGAGCTACAAATTCGACCATTTCAGCGGCGGCTTCGTGGAAATCCTCGCGGCCGAGCAGACCTTCACCGACGCCTCGTGGTATCAGGGCACGGCCGACGCGGTGCGCAAGAACCTGATTCATTTCCTCAACAACGATTTCGAGTATCTCCTCGTCCTCAGCGGCGACCAGCTCTACCGCATGGACTACCGGCGCATCGTCGCGCAACACGTCGAGAGCAATGCCGACGTGACCATCGCCACCATCCCCGTCACGCGGAAGGATGCGCAGTCGCTCGGCATCATGCAGATAGGCCTCCATGGGCATCTACCTCTTCCGCCGGGATGTGCTCATCGAGTGCCTCGACAACACCTTCAACGACTTCGGCAAGCACATCATCCCTGCCACGATCAAGAACAAGCGCGTGCACAACTTCAACTTCCAGGGCTACTGGGAGGACATCGGCACCATCCGCAGTTTCTTCGAGGCGAACCTCGACCTCGCCAGCGAGCTGCCGCGCTTCAACTTTTTCGACATGGTCTCGCCCATCTTCTCGCGCCCGCGCTTTTTACCCGCGTCGAAGATCAACGGCGCGGCGATTGACCACGCGATCATCTCGGACGGCTGCATCATCACGCGCTGCCAGATTCAACAGTGCATCGTGGGCGTGCGCAGCATCATCGAGGAGGGGAGCAAGCTCAGCCGCGTCGTCTGCATGGGCAACGATTACTACGAGACCGACGCCTCCATCCAGCAACACGAGAACGCCGGCCAACCGCGCATCGGCATCGGCAAGGGCACGCGCATCGAGAACGCCATCGTGGACAAGAACGCCCGCATCGGCGCCGGCTGCATCATCTCGCCCGAGGGCAAGACCGGCGACGTGGACCACCCGCTCTACTACATCCGCGACGGCATCGTCATCATCCCCAAGAACGGCGTGGTGCCGGACGGCACGGTGATTTGAGGAAAAGGGGCGGCCCGCAAACTGTTTCGGGAGCAAACTCGTGACCGCCGGCACTCCAATGGTTCTTCGGGCAAGTCCGCAAGGTTTCATCGAAATATCCAGCATCGAAGAATTCGCAGATGGGTCCGGTTATGTATCTCGGCTCAGCGTCGGCTCTGGACGGTTCACATGTTCCGAGCATCCATTTTACTTCGACAATCTGAAGGGGTTTATCACGAGCCTCACTAAGGCGTATGAGCGAGTCGAAGGCAGGATGCGCTTGGCGCATGCCTACGAGAAAGATTTTGTGGAGATTGAGATCCTGGGAACCGGCCACGTAGTCGTGTCGGGCGTCGTCGTCGAGTCTGATCCCCCGCGTCAAGAGCTTCGCTTTGCTTTCCAGTGTGACCAAACATTCCTCCCTGAGTTGTTGCGTTCGATGAATCAAGTAGGGAAGGAATTGAAATGGAAACATTGAAAGACGAATCGGTTGGCGGGCAATTCTGAGTAGGCGCACGTCCCGCTTCCCATCCCCGCTTGGCGCTGTTACAACTCGCCGCGTGCCGCCGACCGACACCGCCATCTGGAAAGCCCTCGCCAACCCGCGCCGCCTCTCGCTCATCGCCGGGCCCTGCGTGATTGAAAGCGAGGCGCTTCGGCCAACCGGCCCGACACTTGCCAGTCACCCGCCCGCGCGATAGCTTCCGACCATGAGCGCGCAAGAAGTCATCGCGGAATTCAACGAACTGCCGCCCGCCGAACGCGCCAAGGTGGCGAAGTTCGTGGTGGAGCATGACGATTCCTGGATGCCCGACGAATTCCGCGACGCCATGAAGGACGCCGAGGCCGGCCGCACCGTGGACATGGAAACCGTCCTGCGCGAAACTCCCCCGCCGCGCCTGCAATGAAGCATCGCTACCGCGCGGTGGAGCGGTTCTGGACGTGCTTCTACCGGCTGTCCCCGCAGCAGAAGGAGTCGGTGCGCCGCGCGTGGAAGATTTTCAAGGAAGACCCGTTCGATCCGCGCCTGCGCACGCACAAGATTCAACGGCTCTCGGCGCGCTACGGCCGGACCATTTACGCGGTCGAAGTCGAGGGCGATTTGCGTTCCCTGTTTTATCTCGACGGTGAAACGGTCGTCTCGCTGGTCGTCGGGACGCACGACCTTTACAAGGAGTGAACACGGATGGCCGCCCGCCGTCAGTGTCAGCTTCCCATACCTCCTTCGCGCTGTTACAATTCGCCGCGTGCCGGTGAACGGCACCGACCGAATGAAATCCTTCCTGCCTCTTCTAACTCTGGTCGCTTTGTTGGGGTGCATCCGCGTCAATCGGACGGACGAAACGCTAATTCGCGCGATCCAAAAGGATCTCGCACCGGGTTGGGAAAGCTCGGAAACGGTCAAGACCTTGACGGGGGGAAATGTTAGCGAGTTGTCGGCCTACTACCAGGCGTTGGTGAATGGCGATGTTGCCAGCATGTCGAAAAGATTTCTAAACCCCGCTCATTCGGGTTCGAGCAGGCAACACGCGCTCTTCGGACGCGGTCAGGAGTTGATCGAGGCCGAGCACTTGATGCATTTGGAGGAAGTTGTCAGCGCGGGTGAAAGGGGCGTGCTGATTTCTTTTACCGTGCTGTTTCAAAAATCGACCCGAGTGGAGCCACATCCCGCCAAAATTGTCATGGTCCACGACCTTTGGCTCCTGACCGCTCAGGGATGGAAGGTTGTTCCTGAAGGGGAATGGCAGCCTGTGCCGAAATAAGATGGCGGTGCATTGCTCCGCACCTCCTCGCTTCCCATACCTCCTTCGCGCTGTTACAACTCGCCGCGTGCCGCCGACCGACACCGCCATCTGGAAAGCCCTCGCCGACCCGCGCCGCCTCTCGCTCATCGCCGGGCCGTGCGTGATTGAAAACGAGGCGCTCTGTTTCCGCGTCGCCACCGCGATGCAGAAAACCTGCGCGCGCCTCGGCATCCACTACGTTTTCAAGGCGAGTTACGACAAGGCCAACCGCACCTCCGGCAAAGCCTTCCGCGGCCCCGGCCTCGATGAGGGCCTCGCCGTGCTCGCGCGCGTGCGGAAAAAATTCGGCCTGCCCGTGCTCACCGATGTCCACACCGAGGAGCAGGCGCGCGCCGCCGCCGACGCGGTGGACATTCTCCAGATCCCCGCCTTCCTCTGCCGCCAGACGGATCTCATCAACACCGCCGTCGCCACCGGCCGCATCGTGAACGTGAAGAAGGGGCAGTTCCTCTCGCCGGCCGAGATGGGCCAGGTGGTGCGCAAGGCCGAGGCCGCGGGCGCGAAGAAGCTGCTCGTCACCGAGCGCGGCACGACCTTCGGCTACAACAATCTCGTGTCCGACATGCGCGCGATCCCGGTGCTCAAGCGTCTCGGCTGGCCGGTGATTTTCGATGCGACGCATTCGGTGCAGCAACCCGGCGCGGGCGGCGACCGAACGGTGGGCCAGCGGGAGTTCGCCCCTGTGCTCGCCCGCGCCGCGCTGGCCGTGGGTGCCGACGGCCTCTTCATCGAGACGCATCCCGATCCCGACAAGGCGATGAGCGACGGGCCGAACATGATTCCGCTGCGCGAGATGCCGGCGGTGCTGAAGGGGCTGCTGAAAATCTTTGAGGCCGCCAAGTGAAGAACATCCAACATTCAACATTCAACATTCAACGCCCAACGGATTCCGGGCCGGGCGTTCCGTGGAAGTTGAACGTTGAATGTTGGATGTTGAATGTTTCCCCCCGCCCCGTCTGAACAACTGCCCATGCCCCGCGCCCTTTCCCCTTCGCTCCGCTCGCGCCTCCAGCGCGTGAAGCTTTTCCTCTGCGACGTGGACGGCGTGCTCACGGACGAATCGGTCTTCATGGGGCTGGAGACGGAGTTCAAACGGTTCAACATCCAGGACGGACTCGGCCTGCGCCTGCTCGCGCGCTGCGGCGTGAAGGTCGGCTGGGTGAGCAACCGCCCCTCCGCCGCGACGACGCAGCGCGCGGTGGAGTTGAAGGTGGATTTCCTCTCGCAGGACAAGGGCCGCAAGGTCGCGTCCGTCGAGGCGATCCTGAAACAGGCCGGCGTCGGCTGGGCCGAAACGCTCTACATGGGCGACGACATCGTGGACCTCGGGGTGTTGAAGCGCGCGGGCGTGGCCATCGCGCCCGCCAACGCCATCGCCGAAGCCAAGGCGCTTGCGCATCACGTGACAAAGTCCGAAGGCGGCCACGGCGCCGTGCGCGAAGCGGTGCAACTGGTGCTCGCCGCGCAGGGCCACTGGAAAAAACTCGTGGAGGATTACTCGCAGTGAGGCACCACGAATGAACACGAATGGCCACGAATCCCGGAAGCGCGGAGCGCGGAGATTGTCCGCGCCCTTGCGTTCCAGGGCGGCGGTGTTGTTTTCTTCATTCGTGTCCATTCGTGTTCATTCGTGGTTGCTCCTCGGCTGCCTTTTCCTGACGGCTTCGCTTCACGCGGCGGAAAAGAAAAAGCTGCCGGCCGCGCCGACGAACGCCGCGCCGGCCAACCAGGGCGCGACCGCCAGCGGCGGGTTCAAGATGGGGCAATACGACGCGCAGAACCGCCTCAAGTCGGTCATCGCCGGCAAGGGCGCCAAGAGCGGCACGAATTTCAACGAGGTGTTCATCGAGGAGATCCACATCGAAAGCTACAAGGATGACGGCACGCTGGATTTCGTGGCCGAGGCACCCAAGTGCCAGTTCAACGTCAGCACGCGCACCGCGTCGTCGGCGGGGCCAATGCGCGCGTTCACGGCGGACAAGCGGATGCAGATCGAGGGCACCGGCTTCACCTTTGTGCAGACCAACTCGACGCTCGTCATTTCCAACGACGTCCACACCACCATCCGCCGCGACGCGACGAACGCGCCCGGCGCAAAAACCCCGGCGACGAATGCCGCGCCGGAGAAGCCGCTGGAAATTTTCGCGGACCATTTCCAGTTCGACCTGCCGAGCAAGCGCGTCGTGTATCGCGACCGGGTCCGCGCCGATGATCCGCAGATGACGCTCACGTGCGGCCTGCTCACGGTCTTCCTCGCGGAACAGGGCGGCGGCTTTGATAAAATTGTCGCCGAGGAAAACGTGAAGGTGGACAGCAAGACGGACGGCAGCCACATCGAGGCGGCGCACGGAGTTTACACGCGCAAGGACGAGCAGATCGAACTCACCGGCCAGCCGAAGTGGCGGCAGGGCCTGCGCGAGGGCGTGGCGGAGAAGGTCGTGTTCCATCGAACCGACCGCGCGCTCGAAGCGGACGGGAAGGTGGAGTTGAAATTGCCGCGTGAGGCGCTCGGCACGAATGGTTTTCTCCTCAGCGGCGCCGCGCCGACGACCAACGCCCCGGCCAAATCCGCGTCGAAGCCGGTGGACAAAAAACTTTCCGCGACGAACGCACCGCAGATCGTGCTGGTTTACGCCGATCACTTGCACTCGCGCTCGAATCTCACCGTCGCGCGCGGGTCAGTGCGCGTGCTGGACGCGACGAACCGCCTGAGCTGCGGCAAACTCACGTTGCGGCAGGCCACGAAGGAATCGCCGGAGGACCTCGCCGTCGCGGAGGAGAATGTCGTCGTGGAGCAGGGACTCAAGCGCGTCACGGCGCAGAAGGGCGTCTACAACAAGACCACGGGCATCGCGGTGTTCGACCAGCAGCCGGAGTGGAAACTGGAACAGAGCGAGGGCCGCGCGGACACGCTGATCTTCGAGGTGACGACGAACGCGTTCACCGCGCGCGGCCACGCGCTGGTGCGGCTTTTGCGCAACCGCGGCGGCGGCTCGCTGCTGCCGGTGTTTCCCACGAAGACCAACGCGACCAACCGCGTCGCGCAGCCGGTCGAGATTTTTTCCGACACCTTCGAGGTGCGCGACCGGCGGGCGCGCTTCACCGGCGGCGTCCACGCGCACGAGGCGCCGCGCACGGGCGCCGAGCCGCGGCTCGCGTGCGCGGAACTGGTGGTGAATTTTTCCGAGAAGGGGAACCGCGCCGAGAGCGCCGTCGCGAAGGGCGGCGTGCTCGTGGAGCAGGGCACGCCCGGCGCGACCAACGGCCCGGCCGTTTATCAGACGATGAAGGCGCAGACCATCAATGCCCGCATGGCCCCGCTGACCGGCGAGCTGGCCGAACTCATCGGCACCGGCGGCGTGGTCATCGAGCATCCGGGCGGCCGCGCGACCGGCGAGCAGGCGAACTATCTCGTCGCCACCGACACGATGCGGCTGACCGGCACGCCGACGGCGACGACGCCGCAGTTGGAAATCACCGAGGCATCGGCGTTGATTTGGGACCGGGCGAACAATAAGTTCTCGGCAACGGCACCCTACAAGATGAAGCTGCATTCCAGCCCGGCGAAGACGCACGCGACGAATTCGCCGGCGAAGAAATTTTTCAAATGAGCGAGCCGCAGAGCAATCCGTTGACGCAGGCGATTTCCGCCGCGGGGAAAGCCATCTCCACCGGCGTAAAACCCCTGCTCGCCACGCACAAGCTGGTGAAGGCCTACCGCCACCGGCGCGTGGTCAACGGCGCGTCCATTTACGTCCACGCCGGCGAGATCGTCGGCCTGCTCGGCCCGAACGGCGCGGGCAAGACCACCACGTTCAACATGGTCGTGGGCGTGGTGAAGCCGGACGAGGGCGAGGTGACGTTTCAGGACCGCAACATCACCGGCATGGCGATGCACCAGCGCGCGCGGCTCGGCATCGGCTACCTCACACAGGAGCCGAGCGTCTTCCGCAAGCTGACCGTGGAGGAAAACATCCTCGCGATTTTGGAGACGTGCAAAATGAAGAGCGACGAGCGCGCGCTCCGGCTCAAGTATCTCCTCGACGAACTCGACCTGACGCGGCTCGCCAAGAGCAAGGCGTATCAGCTCAGCGGCGGCGAGAAGCGGCGGCTCGAGATCACCCGCGCGCTCGTCACCAGCCCCAAGTTGCTGCTGATGGACGAGCCGTTCGCGGGCATTGATCCGATTGCGGTTTATGAAGTGCAAAAGATTGTGCGCCGCCTCAAGGACCGGGGGCTCGGCATTTTGATCACCGACCACAACGTGCGCGAGACGCTCAAGCTGGTGGACCGCGCCTACCTCATCCACAAGGGCGAGGTGGTTTACGAAGGCGACGCGGCGCAAATGGTGAATGATCCGAAGGCGCGGGAGATTTATCTTGGACCCGAATTCAACATGTGAGCGGAGAAGCAGAGAGATGAGAGCGACACTTGTGGTTGTTGCTGTCATTTGGATTTGCGGTGGGATCGCCTTGGCTCAAGTGGGCATGGGGAATGAATTGGTTGTCGATCTGACAAAACCGCAGGAGGCCACGAACCACGCGAGTTGGGGAGCCGACTGTTGCCTGACAAACACCGCACGCGGCTTGGGAGTCGGAGACAATGCTGGAACTTCAGCCAATGGCTGGATTCACACAAAACCTCTGGCCGTGGCAATCCACAACGAGCCGGCACAGCATTTGAACCTGAGGGTCACGATCGAATATGCTCCTTCCGAACCCAGTTCGACCCAGAGGAAGGCTCCGTTTCCAACCTACGTGTTTGCCCGCTACAGCCCCGACCTAAAACATTGGTCAACGTGGCACTTTATCGAGTCTCTTGAGAAAACAGTTACTTTTTACACCAAATTCATCGGACTCGACGAAATATTGTTCCAAGGCAGGCTCGTGGTGCCCAGAAGCGAGCGGGTCGAGTTTGAGAAGGAATATTTCAAATTCACGAGTCGTCGAAAAACCTCCGACCAGGAGGAGTTTGTGAATGACCTGATCAAACGTGAACCGAAGTTCTTTGAAAGGAGCCTGCCGTTCATCGGCTATGTTGAAGTTCTCTTTGAAGGCTCAGTTAAAGCCGGCGTGCCAATCAAAAAACTGAAGGTAGAGGCAAGCTGCACGTTGAGTGGAATGAACTTCCTCGGAAACGACCGCTCTCCGTGGCGTTTCAAAGCTCCTTAAAGAAAATACCCATGCAACACGACCTCGTCACCGTCGAGCGGTTCTACACCAGCCACGCGAACGCGCTCGGGCTCAAGCTCACCGCCGGCGCCAGCGGCCTCAAGCGGCCCATCCGCGAGCCGACGGTCAACCGCCCCGGCCTCGCGCTCGCCGGCTTCACGAAATATTTCGCCAACAAACGCGTGCAGACCATCGGCAACGCCGAGACCAGCTACCTCCACGCGCTCACGGCCGAGCAGCGTCAGGAGCGTTACGACCAGCTCTTTGCGGAAAACATCCCGTGCGTGGTCTTCAGCCGCGGGCTCAAGCCGGACAAGGCCTTCCTCGCCACCGCCGAGCGTTGCGAGGTGCCGATCTTCACCACGCCGCTGGTGACGATGCGTTTCATCAACCAGGCCACGCTCGCGCTCGAGACGCTCTTCGCCCCGCACGGCAGCGAGATGGGCAGCATGGTGGACATCCTCGGCGTGGGCGTGATCGTCAAGGGCGAGTCGGGCATCGGCAAAAGCGAGTGCGTCCTCGCGTTGATCGAGCGCGGCTACTCGCTCGTCGCCGACGACGTCACCAAGGTCTCGCTGCTCGACGGCAAGGAGGTCATCGGCACCAGCGCCGAGCTGACCCGCGACCACATGGAGGTCCGCGGCATCGGCATCATCAACGTCGCCGCCATGTTTGGCGTGCGGAGCATCCGCGGCGAGAAGCGCGTGGACCTCGTCGTCTCGCTCAAGGACTGGGACCACGTCCCCGACGTGGACCGGCTCGGCATGGAGCAGGAGTTTGTGAAAGTCCTCGGCGTGGACATTCCGCACATCACCATTCCCGTGCGGCCCGGACGCGACCTCGCGCGACTGGTCGAGGTGGCCGCGTTTCAGACCAAGCTCAAGGCCTCCGGCTACAACCCCGCCGAGGAACTCAACCGCCGCCTCATCGCCAAGATGGGCACGGGCAAAACGCTGTGAATCCGGCCCTCCGGTCAGCCATTCCCGAAAAAACAAAACAAGGCTGGAAACGCGCGGGGGCTTTTGCCACCTTGCGCGGCTGAGATGAGTGGCGCCAAGAAAACCTCCGAAACCGACCTGATGATCCGCGAAATGGAAATCATCAACAAGCAGGGCATCCACGCCCGGCCGGCCGCGATGTTCGTCAAGACGGCGAGCCGTTTCACCGCCGAGATTTTTGTGGAGAAGGACGGCGAGAAGGTGAACGGCAAAAGCATCATGGGCATCCTCATGCTCGCCGCCGGCCCCGGCAGCAAGCTCACCGTGGAGGCCAACGGCCATGACGCGCACGACGCGCTCAACGAACTGGAAGCGCTCGTGAAGCGGAAGTTCGACGAGGATTGAACGGCTCGGAAGCGGACGTGGCGTCACCTGCCCTCGCTCAACTCACTGAGCCGGACTGTTTCACCGCCTCGACACACCGGCCGCAGATCGTCGGGTGTGCAGCGTCTTCACCGATGTCCTCCTCGACGTGCCAACAGCGCTCGCATTTCTTCCCCAGCGCCTTGCTCACGATGAACGTCGGGCTCGACGCGTCGCCGTTCAGATGGACGGAGAGTTGCGAGACGTTGAGCAGCTCGCGCAGGTATTCGCCGTGCGTCTTCGCGTCCTCGAAAAGCTTGCCGCTGCCGTTGAGCGTGACCTTCGCTTCCAGCGCCTTGCCGATTTCCTTCGCCTGCCGTGATTTTTCCAATTCGGGAAGAACTTGCTCCCGCAACTGGAAAAGCCCATCCCACGCGCCGACTTCCGCGTCAGGTCGCGCGAGCGCGCGCGGCGCGCACTTGGCGCAGTGGACGGATGCGGAGGTTTTGCCCGGAATAAATTCCCACGCCTCGTCCGCCGTGAAGACGAGGATCGGCGCGAGCATTTCGCACAAGCCCGTCACGAGCCGGTGCAGCGCGGTCTGCGTCGAGCGGCGGCGCGGAGAGTTCGCGGCGTCGGTGTAGAGGCGGTCTTTCACCACGTCGTGGTAGATCGAACTCAACTCGACCGCGACGAACTGGCTGAGCTTCTGATACACGACGTGGAACTCGTAGGCGTCGTAGGCCGCGAGCACTTCCCGCTCGAGTTCGGAAAATTTTCCGAGAATCCAGCGGTCGAGGCCGGTGAGCTGGTCGTCGGGCACGGTGTGCTTCGCCGGGTCGAAGTCGAAGAGGTTCGAGAGCTGGTAGCGGAGTGTGTTGCGGATGCCGCGGTAGGTCTCACTCACTTTCTTGAGCCGCTCCTCGCTCACGACGATGTCGTTGCGGTAATCCTGCGACGCGACCCAGAGGCGAAGCACGTCGGCGCCGTAGTCCTTGATGTAGCGGTCGGCAGTCTGCGGTTTTTCGTAGCCGCCCGCGCCCTGCTTGCTCTTGGAAATTTTCTCGCGGTCCTCGTCCACCATGAAGCCGTGGGTGAGCACGGTCTTGAACGGTACCACGCCGTTGCCCGCGAGCGAAAGCAGCAGCGAGGACTGGAACCAGCCGCGATGCTGGTCGGACCCTTCGAGGTAAACGTCGGCTTGCCAGCGCAACGTTTCGGGTTTCGAGTTTTGAGTTTCGTGTTGAAGCTCCACCCGCCGCATCAGCACCGCGCGCGAGGAACTGCCGGAATCAATCCACACGTCGAGCGTGTCGTTGGACTTGGCGACGGCTTCCGCGCCCTTCCAATCCTTCGGGCGCGCGAGCGACCAGAGTTCGGCGGCGTTTTTCTCGAACCACACGTTGGAGCCGTGCTGCTCCACGAGCGCGGCGACGTGGCGGATGATCTGCGCGTCGAGGATGGCCTGACCGTCCTTGTCGTAGAACGCGGGGATCGGGACGCCCCACGTGCGCTGGCGCGAGATGCACCAGTCGGGCCGCGACTCGACCGCGCCCTTGATGCGGTTCATGCCCCAGTCGGGAATCCATTTCACAGAGTCGATCGCCTCGATTGCCGACTTGCGGAACGCTTTCCCGCCGGTCTCGTGGTCCACTTTCACAAACCACTGATCCATCGCGCGGAAGATGATGGGCGTCTTGCTGCGCCAGCAGTGCGGGTAGCTGTGGTGATAATTTTCCTGGTGCGCCAGCGCCTCGCGCACGCGCAGTTCGTGCAGCACCACTTCGTTCGCCTCGCTCTTGCCGTGCTTCGCGAGCGTGGATTTGCCGAGCATCTCCGCCGGCATTTGCTGGTCCGCCGGCAGGTCGCTCGTGTGCGCAAAGCGGCCGTCGTCATCCACCGGCGAGTAAATCGGCAGGCCGACGCTGCGGCCGAGGTTGTAGTCGTCCGTGCCGTGCCCGGGCGCGATGTGGACGAAGCCCGTGCCCGTCGTGTTGTCCACGAAGCCGGCGGGGAAAAGTTTCCCGGTGCGGTTGCAGAACGGATGCTCGTATTCCATCCGCGCCAACTCGTCGCCGTCCACGGTGCGGATGATGTTGTAGCCGCTCCACCCGCATTTCGCCGAGACGGCGGCGAGCAGTTCGTTGCACACGAGGTAGCTGTTCCCGTCCGCGTGGACGAGCGAGTAGAAGAACTGCGGGTTGAACGCGACGGCGAGATTCGCGGGCAGCGTCCACGGCGTCGTGGTCCAGATGATGAGGAAGGTGTTCGGCTCGCCCTTGAGGCGGAACTTCACGTAAACGCTCTGGCTCACGTGGTCGGCGTATTCCACTTCGGCCTCGGCGAGCGCGGTGCGGAACGGGATGCTCCAATACACCGGCTTCTTGCCGCGATACACGAAACCCTTCTCCACAATGTCCGCGAAAAGGCGCAGCTCGTCGGCCTCGTATTCCTTGTCGAGCGTGAGGTATGGATTTCCCCAATCGCCGAATACGCCGAGCCGCTTGAACTGCTCGCGCTGGACGCCGATGAATTTCCGCGCGTAGGCGTCGCACGCGGTGCGGATGGTCGCGGCGTCGGCACTCGTGTTGCCCTGCTCGCGCAACGCCTGCGTGACCTTCGACTCGATCGGCAGCCCGTGGCAGTCCCAGCCGGGCACGTAGGGCGTGTCGAAGCCGCGGAGCGTTTTGTATTTAACGATGATGTCCTTGAGGATTTTGTTGAGCGCGGTGCCGACGTGGACATCGCCGTTGGCGAACGGCGGGCCGTCGTGGAGGACGAACTTGGGCGCGCCGGCGCGGGCGGCCTGAATCTTCGCGCAAAGGTTTTCCTGCCGCCACTTCGCGAGCCGTTGCGGTTCGCGCGTGACGAGGTCCGCCTTCATGGCGAAGTCGGTGCGCGGCAGATTGAGTGTGTTCTTGTAGTCCATCGTGTCGAAATCGGCGCGCAGGCTAACGACCATGCTGGGGCGGCGCAAGCGCGGGGAAGGGCGAACCGCAAACCTGCTTGCTTTCACGCCCCCAACCTCCCACTCTCCGCGCATGGGTTTGCCTGAACAACCGGTGACTCTCACATCGGAACAAGTCATTGAGCTGAACAAACGGCTCTCTGACGCCCGCCACAACGTGAACAATTTCCTCGCGTTGATCGTGGCTGCCACCGAACTCGTCCGCCGCAAACCCGAAACCACCGCCCGCATGGTGGACACGATGGCCGAGCAGCCGCAGAAAATCATGGAGGAGCTCCAGCGATTCTCGCGCGACTTTGAAAACGCGCTCCACATCCGGCGCGATTGATTCGCGGTCGGTGCCCCGTTCCGTCCGTTCCTCAGCCACCTTGCGGTCAATTCCCGCGTGCGATACGTTCCCGGCCATGCGGACTCTCCTCACATTTCTGATCGGACTGCTGCCCCTGCTGGCGACCGCGGGCGAAGCCGTTCGCGCGGCCGACGCCAAAACCGCCGGCAAAGTTTTTATCTTGCCCATCCGCGAGCAGATTGACGAACCGCTGGTCTTCCTCGTGCGCCGCGGCGTGAAGGCGGCGATGGACGCGAAGGCCGACGCACTCATCGTGGACATGGACACACCGGGCGGGAGCGTCACCTCGATGATGGAGATCATCAAGATTCTCGACCAGTTCACCAACTCCACGGCGACCTACGTGAACACCAAGGCGTTCTCCGCCGGCGCGCTCATCTCCTTCGCGACACAGAAAATCTACATGGCCCCCGGGGCCGTCATCGGCGCGGCGGCCGTGGTGACCGCGTCGGCTGAAGGCGGCACGCAGGCGCTGCCCGACACCGTCGAGGTCAAGCACGCGTCCGCCGTCAGCGCGCTCATGCGCGTCAACGCCGAAAAGAACGGCCACAACGTCGAGTTGGTGGACGCGATGATGAAGAAGACCAGGCGCCTGGAGATGGACGGCAAGGTGCTGAACAGGGAGGGCGAACTCCTCACGCTCACGGCGAAGGAGGCCACGACGAAATACGGCAACCCGCCCAAGCCGCTGCTCGCCGTCGGCATCCCCGAAGACCTCGACAAAGTCGTCGAAGCGCTCGGCCACGCGGGCGCGAAGATCACCCGCATTGAGCCGACCGGTGCGGAGACGGTGGCGTTCTGGGTCACGAAGATCGCGCCGCTGCTCCTGCTCATCGGCATCGCGGGCATCTACATCGAGTTCAAGACGCCGGGCTTCGGCGTGCCGGGCGTCGTCGGCGTCATCGCCTTCGCGATTTATTTTCTCGGCGGCTACATCGCGGGCCTGTCCGGCATCGAATGGGTCGCGCTGTTCGTCATCGGTCTCGTGCTGTTGATCCTGGAGCTTTTTGTCTTTCCCGGCCACGCGATTTTCGGCATCGCGGGCGCGGGCCTCATCGTCGTGTCCATTGTGATGGCGATGGTGGACGTGTATCCGGGAATGCCGACGCTCCCGCAAATCACGCTGCCCGAGAGCAATCTCGCCGGCGCCGTCGGCGGACTCGTCCTCGGTGCCGCCGGCGCGCTGGCGGTGGCCGCGTTGCTCGCGCGCTTTCTGCCGAAGACGCAACTCTACGGCGCGATGGTCTCGACCTCGGCGAGCGGCGTGACGTCGGTCGTGACGCAGGGGCAACGCCAGGCGTCGCGCGTTGGGCAGATGGGCGTGACGCTCTCGGTGCTGCGGCCCGGCGGGAAGGCGCAGTTCGGCGAGGACATCCTCGACGTGATGACGCAGGGCGAGCTGATCGAAAAGGGAATGCCCGTCCGTATCATCCGCCACAGCGGGACGGAGGCGGTGGTGGAACTGGTGAACGAGCCGGCGTAGTGGGGCAGCCGTCCCGGCTGTCATCGCGGGCGTCTCGCCCACCCGGCGGGTCACTCGTTCGGCTTGGAGGGATCGGCGGGGGGGACGTTCGTGCCGGACTTGCGCGCGGCTTTGGTTTCCTTGCTCTTCGTCTCCTTGCGCTTGGGGATGGGCTGGTTCAACTCGTCGAATTTTTTCCGCTGGTCGTCATTCAGCACGGCGCGAACCTGCTCGCGCACCTTGTGCGTCTCATCGTCGAGCTTCGGACGGATCGTGTCGAAGATCACCTTGTTGTGCTGCTGGCTCTCGTGAAGCGTCTTGTCAATCTTCGCGGACTGCTCGGGGGTGAGTTCCAACTGGCGCGTGAGCCGGGCCAGGTATTCGCGCCGCTGCTCGGTGCCGACGCCGCGGAGTTCCTTCGGGTTGAGCACGGGTGAACCGCCGGAGTTGCCCGCCTTGGCCCGCGGCGGCTTCTGCGGGGTGGTGAGATGGACGAGAATCCCGCCGGTCACGACGCCGGCACCGAAAATCACCAGCGTGGCGACGATGACTTTCCACTCCTTCACGCGGAATCACTCCATGTCAACCGGGGGCGTGACGGCGGCGAGCACGGTGTCTTCGAGCGTGAGGTCGGAGCCGTTGGTGGGACTGACACAGGCGGCCCAGACGCCGAGCGCGAGCATGATCGCGACGCACGGCGCGGCGGCCTTGAGCAGCGCGCCGCCCCAGAGCGACCACGCGTCGGCCACGGGCGAGGACTTGAGCGCGGCCATGATGCGCTTCTCGAACGCGTAGGGCACGCGGTCGGTCGGCGCGTCCTTGCGGGCGGCGGTGATCAGTTTTTTCTGCAACTCGGCGATGTTCATATCAGACTCCGGCAGGCCAGACGACCTGCCGCTTGGTGCGGTTACAAATACTTTTCCCGGGTCATTTTTTCCAAGACTTTCCTCATCAGGGCGCGGGCACGGAAAGCGCGGACCTTCACCAATGGCACGGACCAGCCGGTGAGGCGGCTGATTTCCTTCACGGACTTGTCCTCGATCTCAAGCAGCGTGATGACCAGCCGCGCGGGCGCGGGAAGCTGTTCGAGAATCTGGCGGATGAGTTCCTTCGCCGCACTCGCCTCGTCGCTCGCGCCGGCGGGGTTGGCGTTGAACCGCTCCAGCCAGTCGGATTCCTCGTCGCCGAGGTCGGTGAAATTATTCTCGCGGTTGCGCTGGTGCAGCCGGAGAAAATCGTAGCAGGTGCGGACGGTCATGCGCATGAGCCAGTGCTCGAACGGCGCGTCGCCGCGGAAACTGGCGAGCTTGTGGAACGCCTTCATGAACACCTCCTGCACGATGTCCTGCACCTCGTCCTCGCGCCGCGCATAACGCCGCGCCGTGGCGAACACGCGCGGCTGGTATTTCAACACCAGCGACTCGAACGCCTCCGTGTCGCCGCCGAGCACGGCGCGGATGATGTCCTCGTCGCTGCGTTCCATTGCTTGCCGCTCTTATGCCAGCAAATCGCCGGGAGCAAAGCAGAAAGCCACCGCCCGGAGGCGATGGCTTTCGCAACCCCAACCTTTCCCACCGGAAATCATTTGTCCTTCGGCTTGTCCGGCTGCTTGGCTTCGGGCCGGCCGCCGCGACGCGCCGGCGCGCCGTCGGGATTGTCGCCACCCGGACGACGACCGGCGCCGTCGGGACGAACTCCCTGTCCGTCGGGCCGCTGACCGCCGGGACCGCCGGGACCGAAGCCGCCACGACCGCCGACGCCCGCGCGCATCATCAGCATCTCGACGGGCACGTTGCGGATGCGTTCCATTTCCTCCGCGCTGAACTTGGAGCGGACCTTGGCGATCATCTGCGCCTGCATGACGGTCACGTCAGCCTGAATCTCGGCCACGTCGTGCGCGCGGGCTTTGATCGTGTCGGCGCTCTGTTTCTCGGCGTAGATCGCCTCCTGCAACGCGCGCCGCGCTTCGCCCATCCGTTGCATCAGCGGCTCCATATCCTCGCGCATCCCTTCGGACGCGGTGCGAATGGCCTCGCGCTGCGCGTCGGTCAACTCGATCTGCGGTCCGCCGAAACCGCCGCGGCCCTGGCCTTGGCCGCGCGGTCCACCTTCACGCGGGGCACCGTCGGCCGGATCAGCCGGGCGCTGGCGGCCCTGACCTTCGGGACGCGCGCCGCCTTCGGGCGGTTGGGCGCCCTCGGCGCGCGGACGGCGCGGCTGGTCCTGGGCGGTGGACATTTGCGCGGCCAGCAGCAACGCGGCGGCGGGCAGCAGTGAAATGAAATGCTTGGTCTTCATGGGGAGCTGAGGGTTTGTGGTTTAGGTTTTCGCCGGTGCCGGCTTCGGGAACAAAGAACCAAGACGCCCGGCGGGCCGGTCGCGTTACAGGATCAATTGCCGACGACCGGCGGAAATATCACCACCAAGGCGCCAAGACACGAAGGTAAAGTTTTCTTGGTGTCTTCGTGCCTTGGTGGTTCAGCTCTTGAGTTTGCGTTCGAGGATTTCGCCCACCACGCCGGGGTTCGCCTTGCCCTTGGAGAGCTTCATCACCTGGCCTTTGAGGAAGTTCAGCGCGGCCACCTTGCCGGCCTTGAAATCCGCGGCCGAGGCGGGGTTCGCGGCGATGGCTTCGTCGCAGAATTTCTCGATCGCGCCGGTGTCACTCACTTGCGCGAGGCCCTTCTCCTGAACGATGGCGGCGGGGGCCTTGCCGGTGTCGAACATCTCGGCGAAGACCTGCTGCGCGGCGGAACTGCTGATGGTCTTTGCCTCGACGAGCGCGACGAGTTCCAGCAACGCCTCGGGCTTGAACTTGAGACTGGCCAACCCCTCACCCGGCTTCGCCACCCTCTCCCCATCGGATGGGGAGAGGGCTGGGGTGAGGGGCCGCTCGGTTTCCATCGACGCCTCGGCCTCGGCCTTGGCTTTCTCCGCAACCTCCGCAACCTCCGCAAGCTTCGCCCGCAGGTTGTTGATCACCCAGTTCGCCACGGCCTTGGGATTCTTCGACTGCTTCGCGATGGCCTCGAAATAATCGCCCAGCGCCACGTCGTTCTTGAAGGTCTCCGCGTCCGGCGCGGGCAACTGGTAGTCGCGCATGAAGCGCTGCTTGCGCGCGAGCGGGAGTTCCACCACGCACGACTTCACCTCCGCGAGCCACTCGTCCGTCGGCGCCATCGGCATCAGGTCGGGCTCGGGGAAGTAGCGGTAGTCGTGCGCGTGCTCCTTGGTGCGCATCTCCTCGGTTATCCCAGCCACGTCGTCCCAACGCCGCGTGGACTGCACGAGCTTGCCGCCCTTCGACACCACTTCGATCTGCCGCGCGATCTCATACTCCGCCGCGCGCCGCACGCCGGAGAAGCTGTTCATGTTCTTGATCTCGATCTTCGCGCCGAGTTCCTTCGCGCCCTTGGGCCGCACGCTGATGTTCACGTCGCAGCGCACCATGCCCTTTTCCATGTCGCAATCGCTCACGCCGCCGTGGATGAGGATGTCCTTGAGCGCGTTGAGATATTCGTAGGCCATATCGGCACTCGTGAGGTCCGGCTCGGAGACGATCTCGAGCAACGGCACGCCCGCGCGGTTGAAATCCACGCCGCTGTGGCGGTCGAAATGAAAGCTCTTGCCCACGTCTTCCTCGATGTGCGCGCGGGTGATGCGCACGCGCGCCATGCCGTTCTCGGAGCCGGGGCCGTCGAACTCGAAGTCCACGTGGCCGCCGAGCGTGGAGGGCTTGTCGTATTGGGTGAGCTGATAATTCTTCGGCGCGTCGGGGTAGAAATAATTCTTCCGGTCGAACTTCGCGTAGCGGGGGATGGAGCAATTGAGCAGGAGGCCGGTGAGCACCGTCTTGCGCAACGCCTCCTCGTTGGGCACAGGCAGGACGCCGGGCAGGCCGAGGCAGACGGGGCAGACGTTGGTGTTCGGCTCCGCGCCAAAGGCGTTGGCGCAACCGCACCACATCTTCGACCTGGTCTTGAGTTGGACGTGAGTTTCCAGCCCGATGACGGCTTCGTATTCCATGCGCGGCGATTTAGCCACGGATGAAACACGGAGGGAACACGGATCTTTTGCCGCGCAAAGAAAAGGCGTCCCGCCGTTCCTCCGCGCGCCGTGCTTGGGCTTGCCTGTCGCCGCGCGCCGCAGCATCTTCAGCACATGGATCCCGAAGCCTTTGTCCGCTGGGCGATGGATGACGCCCGCACGATTGAAGAGCGCTACTGCGTGGAACTCCTGATCGAGCGTTGCCACGGCCGCTGGCACGCCATGCACAACCTCCCGCTGAAGTATGACTGGGACGCGTTCCACGAACACCACCGGCAGCGCAAACTCAACCCAGCCTACGCGCCCACCTATTCCGAGGAAGTCGCGCGCCGCATCACCGAGGTGTTT
>JACQFS010000034.1 GCA_016199935.1 Verrucomicrobiota bacterium | reverse complement strand
GGAGACCGCGATGCCCGCATTTTCGAACGGCTGGAACATCAACCGCGGCACGCTCATCGTCGGCAGCACGGCGGCCGGCGCGCTCGGCACCTCGGACGCGGCGAACACGGTCCGGCTCAACGGCGGGGTCACGCTCCAGTTGAGCACCGCGGGCAACGCGAATTACTCCGGCGGGAAAATCATCAGCACCGACAACAACACGCTCACGCTGGACTACGGCGGCGGCTCCGACCGCGTGCAGACCTATGCGGGCGGCCTGGACCTCAACGCTTACGGTGGGAACGGGCCGCTCGGCTCGGCGCTCGCGCTGCGCGTTTCCAACTCGCGCGACAAATTCACCTTCCTCGGTCCCGTGACGCTGAACGCCGATGCGCAGTTGAACGTGGCCAACAGCTCGTTCATCTCCGGCGGCACCAACCGGGTGATCTTCGCCGGCGGCCTCACCGGCACGAACCGCACGCTCAACAAGTTCGGCAACGGCGCGCTCGTGCTCACGGCGGACAGCAGTGCCACCTTCACCGGCGGCGCCTTCCGCGTCCTGGCCGGCACGCTCGGGGTCGAACGCAACGGCGCGCTCGGCGACGCGACCTCCACGGCCAGCGTGGCCGAGGGGGCGGTGCTCGAGGTCGGCTACGGCGTCACCAACTTCACGCCCCTCGCCACCGTCGCGCAGGACGGCGGCTCCGCCGAGCGGTGGCTGCACCCGCTCGCGCGTTTCGCCGGGGCCACCAACCCGCAGACCTATGTGGTGCCGACGAACGTCAACCTTCAGTTCGTCGGCAACCTGACCGGGCTGACCAACAAGACCATCCGCCTGAACGGTGGCTCAATCGAGGCCTACAATTTCTCCGACGCGACCAACGGCACCCTGCTCGGCACCGGCCTCACCATCGAGTTGGGGGCGGACTCGAAGATCGGCACCAGCGGCGTGGATCTCGGCCGGGCCGGCATCATCTTCACCAACCAAGCGCCCATCACCGAGGTGGGCGGCCCGCGGTCGCTGACCAAGATCGGACTGGACACGGTGATCCTCACGACCAACAGCACCTACACCGGCAACACCACGGTCCAGCAGGGCATCCTCCGCCTCGGCACGAACGACGCCTTCACGTCCGTCGGCATCCTCAGCGTCACGAACCAGGGCGTGTTCGATCTCGCCAGTTTCAACCAGTCCGCCTCCGGCCTCGCCGGCAACGGCTACCTCACCAACAGCGTCGCGACCAACCAGCCGGCGTTGCGCGTCGCGATCGGTGTTTCCAACCTCTTCCGCGGCGACCTGGGCGGGCGTTTCGACCTGATCAAGACCGGCGATGGCGACCTCACGCTCGGGGGCACGGGCACGGGCACCGGCTCGCGCCAGGTTTACGGCGGCACGCTTTACGTCGGGGCCGACACGATCGGCAACTCCGGCCCCCTCGGTTCGGCCGGGGCCTCGGTCTTCCTGTTTGACAGTTTCACCAGCGCCAACCTCCTCACGCTCGGCCCCTACCTCGTCCCGCAGCAGATCACGGTGGACAACAATTTCTCCGGCGGGACGAAGACCATCGGCGGCCTCACCGCGGGCACGACGACGTTCACGGGCCCGCTGCTGTTGCTCGACAATGTTTACATCAATGCCGCGGCGGGCGGGCGCGTGAACTACACGGGCAGCATCATCGAATCCAGTCCCGTGGGCATCACCAAGGTCGGCGGCGGCGTGCTGAATCTCACCGGCAACAACAACTACTCCGGCCAGACGACCGTCGCGGAGGGCACGCTGCTCGTGAACAGCACCGTCGGTTCCGGCACCGGCGCCAGCTTCGTTTATCTCGGCACCGGCACCACGCTCGGGGGCTCCGGTCGCATCGGCGGCTCGGTGCAGTTGGACTACGGCGCGTTCTTCAAGCCGGGCAACTGACAACGACCGACAACCTCGGCAGTTTCCGCGTCAGCTACGGCGCGACCAACGTCGTGCTTGATCTCTTCCGCTACACCGACACGGATCTGGACGGCATCTACAACGCGTGGGCGCTGAAATATTTCGGCGTGACGAATCTCGCCGCCGGCACCGGGCCGACGCAACGCTACGGGGATTTCGACGGCGACGGGCAGAACAACTTCCAGGAGTTCCTCGCGGGCACCGACCCGACGAACGCCGCCAGTTATTTCCGCGTGATGAATGTCGTGCTCGCCGGCACCGCCAACGTGGCCGTCCGCTGGAGCGGCGCGGATGACACCACCTTCCGCACGCCGGCGTATGAAATCCAATACACCACCGACTTCGTCTCGTGGCAGACTGTCGCCAATCCCGTGCTCAACCCCGTCGCGCCGGGCGGATGGGAGTGGGTGGACGATGGCACCCAGACCAGCGGCTTCGCGCCGCTCACGGTGCCGGCCACCCGCAGCTACCGCGTGCGGGTGAAGTAGGACTCGCCGGGCGCAATCGGGCGAGAGCGGTTTAAAATTCTGTAGCCGTCGTCGGAGCGCCGGCTTCAGCCCGCTTCAACGCAACTGGGTCTGGCCACGTTGAAGCGGCGTAAACGCCGCGCTCCGCACGCGCGCGAGATTCCGGCCACAGGTTTATTCAAACCGCTCTAAAAATCCGTGGCCGATTTGTGGCGCTGCCGCGCCTGAAAATCTTCCATCGGTTCAGGAGACCGCCGATGACCATCCCGGATTAAAATCGGGGCCACGTTGAATCCGGGGAACCGGCTCCGTCTATGGCGGTGTCCGGCCTCGGCGATGGCTGTATTTAATCCGCCCTGAAACCCCGGAACGTCTCCAAAAACATTTCGGCGGGGGCTTGCTATTTGAGGTCCACGGGTAAGGGCGGCTTAATTGCGCCACTCCTCTTGTCCAACATCGAATTGATGCTCATGAGGATGTGCTGCTCCTCGACGGTCATCGGCGGCGTCGCGGGGGTGAGCGCCTGGGGCGTCACCGAGTTCTGCGCGCCGGGCGGGGCCGGCGGCACGCGCACCGAGCGTTGCGGGATCACGCGCGGCGCGCCCGCCGACGGATCAGTGAAGCCGGCGGGATTGGCGTTGCCGGGCGTGGGCAGGTTGTTGAACGCCGGCTGGCCGGTCATCGGCGGCACCGGAAACCCGGGCGGCGGCACCACGCCGCCACCGCCGAACACAGGCGGAGCCATCGGCACCGGTGCGGCGCCCTTGGGAATCGCGGCTCCGCCTTTTTCGAAGGTCAGCACCGTCTCGACGCCCGCGTTGCGCAACCGCACGGCCCCGGCCTTCACGTCAATGGACAGCACCTCCACGGCATCCTGGCGCTGGCCCTCCGTGAACGTCTTGTGACTGGCCTTGCCTTGCGGATCCTTGAGCACGAGAAAAACCTGCTTCTCCCCGGTATAGGTGGTGATGCCCGTCAACTCGATGTTCGAGGGCGGAGCGGGCGGGGCGTTGGTCTCCAGCGGCGCGACGACGGGCGGCTTCAACTGAAACGGATTCCGCTCCCAGATGACCTGATAGGGATTCTCGGTGGCAATCGCGAACGCCGACGGGACGGCAAAGGACGCGGCGAGGGTCGCCATTCCGGCCAGCGCTGCGAGCGTCGTTCCGTTGAATTTCATGGGCGCAAAATAGTTCATTGCTGGTTTGAACACCACTGCAAATTCAGGGTTGCGGTGACGCCAAAGAAAAACCGCCGGACGCTCGCGCATCCGGCGGTTTGAAATTTCCGCGTTCCGACTTCCGCGCTCCGCGTTTCAGTAGGCCGCCTGCGCGCCCTTGATCGAGCGCTTCTGCATCCACGGCATCAGCGCGCGCAGCTTGGCACCGGTCTTCTCGATGGGATGCTTCGCGCCCTTGGCGAGCAGCGCGTTGTAGCGCTTGTAGCCGCCCTTGTATTCCTTCACCCAGTTCTTCGCGAACTTGCCGGACTGGATGTCCTTGAGCGCGGCCTTCATCCGCTGCTTCACGCTCGCGTCAATGATCTTCGGGCCGACGCTCACGTCGCCCCATTTCGCCGTCTCGGAAATCGAGAAGCGCATCCCGCTGATGCCGGCCTCGTTCATCAGGTCCACGATCAGCTTCAGCTCGTGCAGGCACTCGAAGTAGGCCATCTCCGGCGAGTAACCCGCCTCGGTCAGCACCTCGAAGCCCGCCTGCACCAGCGCGCTCGCGCCGCCGCACAGCACGGTCTGTTCGCCGAACAAATCCGTCTCCGTCTCCTCCTTGAAATCCGTCTCGATCACGCCGGCGCGCGTGCCGCCGATGCCCTTGACCCACGCGAGCGCGATCTTCTTCGCGTCCTTGCCGGGGTTTTGATAAATGGCGATCAGGCTCGGCACGCCTTTGCCCTCGGTGAACTGGCGGCGCACGATGTGGCCCGGCCCCTTGGGCGCGACCATGATGATGTTCACGTCCTTCGGCGGCACGATCGTCTTGAAATGAATCGAGAAGCCGTGGCTGAACAGCAGCGTCTTGCCGGGCGCGAGGTTCGGCTTGATGTCGCTGAGGTAAACCTTCGCCTGCTTCGTGTCGGGCAGCGCGACCATGATCACGTCGGCGCGGCGCACGGCCTCGGCGGTGTCGTAAACCTTGAAGCCCTTTTCGCGCGCGACGGCGATGGACTTGGAGCCGGGGTAGAGGCCGATGATGACCTTGAGGCCGGATTCCTTGAGGTTGAGCGCGTGGGCGTGGCCTTGGGAGCCGAAGCCGAGCACGGCGAGGGTTTTTTTGCGGAGCACGCCGAGATCGGCGTCACGATCAGTGTAGACTTTGGACATAATTTTTTTGCCCGCGGATAAAACAGATGCCGCGGATGAGTTGGTTGAGTTTCGGTTCGGGGAAAAAAACGTTCTATCCGCGTGATCCGCGGGCCTTCACTTCCGCGGCAGCGCCACCTTGCCCGTGCGCGTGATGTCCGCGATGCCGAAGTCCTTCATCAGCGTGATGAACTTCTCCACCTTGCTCTCGTTGCCCGTGATCTCGATCGAGAGCGACTGCGGCTGCACGTCCACGATCTTCGCGCGGAACAACTCGGCGAGCTGCGCGACCTCGGCGCGGTTGCCCGAGCCGGTCTTGACCTTCACCAGCACCAGCTCGCGGTCCACGTATTCGCCGTCGCGGAAATCCTGCACCTCGATCACGTCCACCAGCTTGTTGAGCTGCTTGACGATCTGCTCGACCGTGGCGTCGTCGCCGCGCGTGACGATGCTCATGCGCGAGAGCTTGGGATCCTGCGTGGGGCCGACGTTCAGCGTGTCAATGTTGTAGCCGCGGCCGGAGAAAAGGCCGGCCACGCGCGTGAGCACGCCAAACTTGTTTTCCACCAGCACGGAGATCGTGTGTCGCATAAAAACCTCCGCCCTTGCGGGCGAAGGGCGGCGAAATTAACAACCGAGGCGGGGAGGGTCAACCTTTGAGATTCGCGAACCCGTCATGCCGCGCGCCGCATCTTCACCGGCAACATCTCCACACGCACGATGTGCTCGTAAGGAACCAGATTGATGTTGCCCGGCTGGCCGCCCGGCATTTCGTTCGCCACCACCACATACTCCGCCGCGACCAGCGCGAAATCGGGATGAGGCACGCGGAGATCTTTCCCGTCGGCGAGGTGCAGGCGGAAGGGCTTGAATGGGCTTTGATGCACCAGATCCCGGATGTCTCTTTTGCTCATGCTCATGGGCGCAGACTAATGTCAGTTCGTGTTAGCGGCAAGCTCGCGATTCCAAAGTCAACGCGGCGGTGTCAGGACTCGCCCGTTCCCACGTCTTTTTCAAAAAAACGGATTCCCCCGCTTCTCCTGCCCCACCGTCGTCAACGGCCCGTGGCCGGGGCAGATGAGCGCGGCGTCGAGCAGCGTGAGAATCTGCTCGCGCACTTTCGCCTTCGCGAGTTCGCCGTGTTCCTTCGCACCGCCCATCGAGCCGGCGAAAATCGCGTCGCCCACGATGGCCACCTGCGGCGCATCGTCGGGCCAGTTGCCGATGACGTAGGTCACGCCGTCCTCCGCGTGGCCGGGCGTGTCGCGGTTCGTCACGCGCAGGCGGCCGACGTGGATGCAATCGTCGCGGCGGTTTTTGTTCTGCGGCGGCGCGCCTTTGATGTCGGTGTGGATGCGGATTTTCGGAAACCGTTCGCGCACCGCGCCGAGCCCCTCGATGTGGTCGTGATGCGAATGGGTGATGAACAGGTGCGTGAGGTTGAGTCGGTTCTCCTCGACGAGCCGGAACACCGGCGCGGGATCGAAGCCGGTGTCAAACAGCGCGGCCTCGCGCGTGACCTCGTCCCACGCGAGGTAGCAATGCACGGCCATCCCGCGCGCGGTCGTGACCTGGCGGAGCTGACGCCAGCCGGCGAGCGCGGGCGGTTGCGGGAGCCAGCCGCGGGCGATGCCTTCGAGCTTCGCGGCATCGAGCGCGAGCAGCGGGGCGAGCACGGCGAAGTTCACGGGCCGCGGTGGCTGGCCGGAATCTTCGAGCGCGGCCAGTTCCTCCGCGTTCAGGCCCGCGGCGGCGGCGACGGCGGCCGGTTCCACATTTTTCATCAACCGCGCCTTGCGGAGAATGTCGCCCAGATGGTCTTCGAGTGTCATGCGGTGAAGGTTTACGGACGCGCGCGGCGGGTTGAAAGGGGAAACATTTCGCGCCGTTGTGCCGGCCCGCCGCCGGTGCTAGCCTTGCCCCGATGAGCGACCTTCTCACCGGCGCGGTGGCCGTGCTGCTGGCGACCAACCAGCCCGCCGCCCTCAGCAATTTCGTCGAGCGCACGACGGGGATCGCCGTGCCCGTGGCGAACCCGGACGACCCGGTGGAACGCGCGTATCTCAAACTCGTCGAAGCCGACAATGCCGCGCAGACGGAGGTGGAAAACTGGATGCGCGAGGATGAAAAATTCGCCGAGGCGAACGGCGGCGTGCGCAGCCCGACGCTCCGCTCGCGCATCCTCCAGCGGTTCGAGCCGGTGCGGAAAGGCTACGACGAGTTCCTCCTCCAGCATCCCGAACACGTCGCCGCGCGCGTGGCCTACGCGAGTTTTCTGGGCGACATCAAGGAGGAGGCGGAGAGCTTCAAGCAACTGGAGAAGGCCGCGCAGCTCGCGCCCAACGATCCCGCCATCCTCAACAATCTCGCGAACATCCACGGCCATATCGGCGACGTGCGCAAGGCGTTTGACCTCTACGAGCGCGCCATCGCGTTGAAGCCGAAGGAGGCGCTGTATTACCACAACTTCGGCGACACGGTTTATCTCTTCCGCCGCGACGCGATGGAGCACTACAAGATTGATGTGCAGCAGGTCTTCGACAAGGCGCTCAAACTCTACGCGCAGGCGCTCGAACTCGACCCGAAGAATTTCCCGCTCGCGACCGACGCGGCCAAGACCTACTACGGCATCGAGCCCAAGCGCATCGAGGACGCGCTCGCGGCGTGGCGTTATGCCTTCAAGCTCGCCGAGGGCGACGAGGGGCAACAGGGCGTGCGCCTGCACTTCGCGCGGTGGGAAATGTTCGCGAAGCGTTTTGATCAGGCGCGCACTCAGCTCAATCAGGTCACGCTGCCGCAGTATTCCGAGATCCGCTCGAACGTCTGGCGCATGGTCGAGAAGCGCGAGGCCGAGGCGAAGACGAACGCGGTGCCGGTGAAGCCGTGACGGCGCGCGGCCTTCCGAAAACCTCCTCATCGCTTCCCCAGCCGCTCCAGCAATTTCCCATGGATGCCGCCGAAGCCGCCGTTGCTGAATACGCACACCACGTCGCCGCCCTGCGCCTCCTTCACCACGTGCGCCACGATGCTGTCGGCGTCCGGCAGATAGGCCGAGGGCTTGCCGCTGGCCGCGATGTCCTGCATCAGCTTCGCCGGGTTGAGCCGCTCCGCCTCAGGCAACTGCTCCAGTCGCGCGACCTCCGCCACCACCACGCGGTCCGCGTCGGCAAAGGCGGTGACCATTTCATTTTGAAAAACATTCCGGCGCGTCGTGTTCGAGCGCGGCTCGAAGACGGCCCAAAGTTTCTGGCTCGGATACTTGATGCGCAACGCGCGCAGCGTTTCACGGATCGCCGTCGGGTGATGGCCGAAGTCGTCCACCACCGTCACGCCGCCGGCGATGCCGCGCACTTCCATCCGGCGCTTGATGCCGCGGAACGTGTCGAACGCCGACTGGATCTGCTTGTTCGAGAGGCCGCAATGCTTCGCCGCCGCGACCACCGCGAGCGCGTTGCGCACGTTGAGTTCGCCCACGAGGTTGAGGTGGAACTTGAAGCTCGGGATTTGAAACTCGCTCGCCGTCGCGCCGAAGCGGAGGCCGGTCGCACGCACCGCGTTGTCCTCGCCGAGGCCGAAGCGTTTCACCGGGCAGTGCGTCACGTCGAGCAACGGCGTGAGGTTCGGCTCGTCGCCATTGGCCAGCAGCAGGCCGTTGCGCGGCACGAGCCGAATGAGATGGCTGAAACTTTTCTGGATCGCCGCGAGGTCGGGAAAAATATCCGCGTGATCGAACTCGAGGTTGTTCAGGATCGCGACCTCGGGCAGGTAGTGGACGAACTTGCTGCGCTTGTCGAAGAACGCCGTGTCGTATTCGTCGCCCTCGATGATGAACCACTCGCTGTCCGTGAAGCGCGCGCCCTGCCCGAGGTTCGTCGGGATGCCGCCGATGAGGAAACTGGGGTTCAGCCCGTTGTGCTCGAATACCCACGTCAGCAGCGAGGTCGTCGTGGTCTTGCCGTGCGTGCCCGCGACCACGAGCGAGCGTTTGCCGCGGATGAAAAACTCCCGCAACAGCTCCGGCAGCGAGCAGTAGCGCAGCTTGCGGTCGAGCACCGCCTCGACCTCCGGGTTGCCGCGCGACATCGCGTTGCCGATCACGACGAGGTCCGGCCGGTGCGCGAGGTTCGTCTCGGCGTAGCCGGACATCACCGCGATTTTTTTCTCGGCGATGTATTTATTGTTCCCCGCGCTGGAAGCCGCGAACCTCGCCGAATTTCACGCCGTCACGTTTGCGCCCGCGCCGCTGCTGTTTGCCTATCATTACGCGCGCGAAGAGAATTGGAAACGCTTTGCGCTCTGTGCGCTCATCGCGCTCGCGGTGAAAGAAGAAATCGCGTTGCTGGTGTTTGTGTTGGGAGTGTGGGCGGCAATAAGTCACAAGTCGCAAGTCACAAGTCACAAGTCACAAGTCGCAGGTCACAAGTCACAAGTCACAGGTCGCAAGTTGCAAGTCGCAAGTCATAAGTTGCAAGTCGGCAGATTCCTGAGACCTGAAACTTGGAACTTGAGGCGCTTGCACGCCGTTCCAATCTTCATTGCCATTCTCTCCCTCGCGTGGTTTTTCATCGCGGTCTTTGTCATCGTGCCGCATTTCGCCCCCGCCGGACGTTCGGTGTATGTGGGACGCTACACCTGCGCGAGCGAAGCGTTGCGCGACCCGCTGACCGCGATTCCGCAACTGATCGGCTGCGTGCTCGTGCCGGAAAAAATCGCGTACGTTCTGCAATTATTCGCGTCCGCGGGGTTCATCGCGATTTTCGATCCGCTGTCGCTCTTGCTTGGCGCGCCATCGCTCGTTTTGAATTTGCTGAGCAGTTACGCCGCGCAATATTCCGGCACGTATCATTATTCCGCGCCGGTCGCGCCGTACTTTGTGCTCGCCGCCATCGGCGGAACGGCGAGAATTCTAAATTCTAAATTCAAAATTCTAAATTCAAAGACGCGCGCGTTCACGATTGCGATTGCCTTCTTCGTTGCATTCGGCTATCACTGGATCGCCGGCTATACGCCAATCGGCGGAGAATTTTTTTGGAAACCGGCGACGCCGCATCAACAGTTGCTCGCGCGCTTCATCGCCCAAATTCCGCGCGATGCCATCGTGACGACGACCGGGACGCTCTTTCCGCATCTCAGCCATCGCCGCGTGTTATATCGCTTTCCGCTCGTCGCCGACGCGGAGTATGTTCTGCTCGACGTGTCGCAGGCATCCATTACGAAT
>JACQFS010000036.1 GCA_016199935.1 Verrucomicrobiota bacterium | reverse complement strand
CGAAAGCACGCGCGAAGCGTGCGCTTCACACGTCCGTCTTCGGTCGTGGACTTTTTTGGTGGCGTTTTCCGCGGCAACCTAATCGGGTCGTGCTCGAAGTCGCCCGGCTTGCAATCTGCTGGAGTGTCAGCGTTAGTATGCGCGCAACGTCAATGAACTCATCGCAAGGAAAGGCCGGGGACGGCACGCCAATTGGGCCGCTGATTTACATCGTGGACGACGAGGCCATGATCGTCACGCTGGTCGCCGCGATCCTCGAGGACGAAGGCTACCGGCTGGAGTTGTTCCGCGATCCGGAGCGGGCGCTGGGCGCGTTCCGGGACGCCGCAGTGCGGCCGGACCTGATGGTCACCGATTTTGCAATGGGCGCGCTCAACGGCCTCGAACTCATCCGCCGCTGCCGCGAGCTTGAGCCGGCCCTCAAGACGGTGCTCATCAGCGGCAGCATCGACGAGCACGACGTGCGGTCCAATCCGGTGCAGCCGGACCGGTTTCTGCCCAAGCCCTTCCAGTCGCGCGCGCTGACCGAGACGGTCCGCGGGCTCTTGAAGCCGGCACCGCAGCCGTAAGTTCCGGTTCCGCTCCCGTCCGTTGCGTTGGGTTGCTTTCCAAAACCGGCCGCCTAGACTCCCCGCACAACACCCGGATGGCCCCGCCAACCACCAACTCGCCGCCACCAGTTCACCACCATCCCGGTCTGCGCGCCGTCGCGCTTTTCGAGGTCGCCAAGGGGCTGCTCGTCCTGCTGGCCGGTCTCGGTGCGCTCGCACTCGTCGGGGAAAATGTGCAGGAGGTCGCGGAAAAAATCGTTCGCCGCGGCCACCTCAACCCGGCGCATCATTACCCGCGCATCTTCATCGAGGCCGCCGGCCAGTTCAACGACTCCGGGCTCTTCCTGCTTGCCGTCGCGGCGGCGGTGTATGCGGCAGTGCGGTTTGTCGAGGGCTACGGGCTGTGGCGCGAGCGGCACTGGGCCGAGTGGTTCGCCGTGATTTCGGCCGCGCTTTACGTGCCGTTGGAGGTTTACGAAATGATCAAGCATCCGACGTGGGTGAAGGCCACGCTGATCAGCATCAACCTCGTGATCGTCTTCTACCTCGCGCGCGTGCTTGCCGAAAATCGCCGCGAGCGGCTCGTCAGACTCGGCGCCCGCGACGGCTAGGTTGGGCGGATGTGGCCATCCGCCGGACGTCATTCCGGGAGCTGCACCACTCGGTGCGGCCCGGGGCGGGTTCACTTCCCAAACGACCCGCACTTCGGATCGCCGCCGCACGTCACGAAGGCGAGCAGGTCGAGGATTTGCTCCTCGTTCAACAGATTGAGCAGGCCGCCGGGCATGAGCGAAAGTTGCTGCGGGTCGCGCGCCTTCACGTCCTTCTTCGCGAACTTCGTGATGAGCGTCTCCGCCGGCCCGGTCTGCACCGTGAGCGAATCGGCGTCCTCCTTGAGGATGAAACCGGAGATCGGTTCGTCGTTGCCGACCGTGATGCTGTAGGTGCGATAGCGCGGCTCGATGGTCTTGGAAGGTTCGAGGATTTGTTCGAGCACGGCCTTGGGGTCGTTCTTGTATTTCGCGAGCACCTGCGTGAGTTCGGGGCCGTAGAGCAAACCGTCGGTGCCGACTTTGTGGCACGCGATGCAGCCGACGCTCGTGAACAGCTCGCGGCCCTTCGCGAAATTCCGGTCGGCGCCGAGCTTCGCCAGCGCGGGCGCGAGCGTCTCCATCTTCCACTCGGTGATGACCGGCGCGGCCGGCTGGTTCGGATTCTTCGCGAGATAATCCTCGAGGTCATCCACCACGATCATCACGCCGCGCATCCGCTGCCAGTGGCCGGGAAATGTGCAGACGTAGGGATAGCTCTCGGCCTTTTTGGGCGCGGTGAAGGCGAGCTTCGCGTTGTCGTCGGGGTTGATGAGTTTCGTGGCCTGGAAAATTTTCGCCGAGTCGGGAACGTAGTGGCGGCCCTTCGCGTCGGGCACCGGCGGCATCTTCTCGGCGGCGGCGCCGATTTCATCGAGCGCGCCGGGCTGCGTGA
Organism: Verrucomicrobiota bacterium; assembly: GCA_016199935.1. Lineage (GTDB taxonomy): Bacteria > Verrucomicrobiota > Verrucomicrobiia > Limisphaerales > JACQFS01 > JACQFS01. The sequence goes on along the minus strand of JACQFS010000036.1, from coordinate 8,824 downwards.
TGACGAAGTTGTGCGGCATCACGTCGGTATTTTGGAAATGGATTTCCACCGGCCGGCCGGCCTCGACGACGAACTGCGTTTTGTCGAAGAACATCTGCTCGTGCAAAGTCTTCACGACGATCACGCGCACCGAGAGCGCGCCGAGCGCCTTGCGCAGCGCCTTCCCCAAATCGGCGGGCAACAGCATCGAGAGGTCGTTGGCGAGGGCGGCCACGTCGAGGAAATCCTGCTCAGTGCGCTTCGCCTGCGGCACCTTGCCCGCGTGGTCTACGAGGCTTCGGGCCACGGGGCCGGCGAGATCCTTGTCCCACGCGTCCCTCGGCAGCTTCGCCATCGCGTGGACGGCGGCGGTGCGCTCCTTGCCCTGCTGGATCAGGCCGGCGAGCGCGACAAAATTTTCCTTCTCGTTGCCCTTCATCGCCGGCAGCGCGGCGATCACGGCACGGAGCAACGCCGGCGTCGGCGCGGTCTTCACGAGCGGCGCGAGCTTGGGCTGAAACTGCGCGCGCAACGCCGCGTCCGGCACCAGCGGCAATCCGGCGACGATGGCGGCGAGCGCCGCGTTGTCCTTCGCCACGCCGGCCCACACCGCCTCGGCGCTGCCGGCGGCGAGGATGAGTCCGGCGGCGGCGGCCTGCTTCGTGGCGGGCCGCTTCGCCTGGCCGAGCAACGCGTCGAGCGCGGCACGTTTCGCGCGAAAGGAGGCCGCGTCGGATTTCATGAGCAGGCCGGCGAGGTCGGTGAGCACGGCGTTGACGGCGTTGTCCTCCTTCGCGTCGAGCTTCTCGATTGAGGCGAGCAACTCGGTGACACGGTTGCTTTTGCCGATTTTCACGAGCGCGTCCACGGCTTCCTCGCGATCCTTCGCATTCATCTTCGCGCGTTCGAGGATGGCCTGATAGACGGGCGCGTATTTCGCCTCGGTCGGCTGGCGGTCCACCATCAGGAGCTGGACGTTGGAAAGGCGCGCGAGCTGGTAGTTGATGATGACGGCGGGCTTGTCGAGAAACACAACGGGCTTCTCGATCTGAGCGCCGCCGCCGTGATCGTGCGCGGCGTCCTGCGCGCCGAGGCGGGCGCACAGGAGGGTGAGCGCGAGCAAATGGGTCGGACGGCGGAACAGCATCAACGATTGCATAGAGTCAGCGCAGTATGTCCGGGTGCGGGAAGGTTTCCAGAAAAGTTTCCGGGTGGCGGAGCGTCGGGGCACCTCCGGGCACTGCCGCGACGGATCGCGAGCCGTCCCGGCTCGCAGCGCTTGGGAATGAAAATGGACTTGGAAAGTTTGTAGAGCGTTCGGTCAACGTGACCGCTGCGAGCCGGGACGGCTCGCGGTCCGGCACGATGGCAGATCAGCGCTCACGGATTTCAAACGCCACATTGGTGAGCGCGAGCCGCGTTTGAAAATCGCCAGCACCGTGGTCCACCGCGAATTCGAGATCCAGCCGGTAGCGGCCCGGCGTGAGCGTGAAGAATTCGGCCAGCGGCACGCGCGTCGCGTAGAACTCGCCCACCGGCACCTCGGTGATGAACACCGGCCCGCGCGTTTGCGTTTTCGCCTGGGTCTCGAGCGCCAGTCGCTCGACGCGATTCGGCGGTGCGCGCGTAATGATTGATCGTGACCGAGGCCGTCGCGCGGATGTCGTCGTGCGAAGTTTGAAATCCTGCGGGGCCAGTCGAGCCGACCGGCGTGTGGCAGCCGGCGAAGAGACCGACGACCAGCGCGAACGCGAGCGGAAGAAATGCGCGCGGAGTCTTCATGCCAAATGCACGGCGCGCCCGCTCAAGCGCCGTTATCCCCGTTCCCGCGCGGCTCGAAGGCCGCCTCGTAGAGCGCCACGAAATCCGCGACTCCCACCGCGCGCGGGTTGAACGTGGCGGTCCATTGCTGCGCGGCCTCCTCGGCGAGCAGTTTGATTTTCGATTTCTCCACGCCGCAGTCGGCGAGCGAGCGCGGCATCTTCGCCAGGTTCAGCAACGACTCCAGCCGCGCGACGAGCGCATGCACGGCGGGTTCGTGGCCGTGGCGGGTGATCGCGATCTCGGGCGCGGACGCCAGCTCGGCATACGCGTGGCGCGCGTGCGCGTCCTTCGCGTTGAAGCGCACGACGTGCGGCAGCATGACGCCGACAGCGATGCCGTGAACGACGTTGAAATGCGCCGTGAGCGGATTCGCGGCCGAGTGCGCCGCGCCGAGCATCGAGTTTTCAATCGCCATGCCCGCAAGCGCCGCGCCGAGGAGCATCCGGCCGCGGGCCTCGACATCGAGCGGGTCCTTGAGCACGCGCGGCAATCCCGGCACGAGCTGCTTGAGCGCCTCGTGCGAATACATCAGCGAGAGCGGCGTGCGCTTCTTGGTTACCGCCGTCTCGACCGCGTGCGCGATCGCGTCAATGCCCGTGCATGCCGTTACGCGCGGCGGCTGCGAGACGGTGAGTGCGGGATCGAGGATGGCGACGCGCGCGGCGGCCTTGGGATCGCCGCACGCCATTTTCTGGTGCGAGCCTTCGTCGGCGATGAGCGCGTAGGATTGGCACTCGCTGCCCGTGCCCGCCGTCGTCGGGATCGCGATGAGCGGCAGCATCGGCTTCGTCGCCTTGCCGGTGCCCCAGTAGTCCGGCATCCGGCCGCCGTTGGTGAGGAGGAAATTGCAGCCCTTCGCCGTGTCCATCGAACTGCCTCCGCCGAGACCGACGATGAGGTCCACCCCTGACTTGAGCGCGACGACGAGACAGCGATCCACGTCGAGCGTGGTCGGGTTCTCGCGCACGCCATCGAAGGTCACGACGCCGAGGCCGGCCTTCTGGAGCGAATGTTCGACGTGCGCCGCGTGTCCCGCGGTGACGAGGCCCTTGTCGGTCACGATCAGCACGCGCTTGGCGCCGAGTTCCTTCGCCAGTTCGCCGGTGCGATCCACGGAGTTGACGCCGAAGACGAGCCGGGTGCGGGGCTGGAAATCGAAGGCCACGGGCGGGACGGCATTTTGCATCGGCGTTAAGACTCGTTGAGGATTGCGGTTGTTCAAGCCGAAATTCGTCGGTGGGATGAAGGCGTCCGCGCTCCGATTCAGGCAATGCCCGGTGCCATTCGGCAGGTTGGAAATCGCGCGGTTTGTGATATGGTCGCGCCAACTCAAGAACCCGGCCGCCGCCGACGGCGGTCACAACTAATTCAGATGCGAACCTTCCGACTGATCTTTGCGCTCGTGTTGTGCGCAGGCTTCGCGCGTGCCGCCGTCGTGGATCGCAACGGCAACGGTCAAAGCGACATTTGGGAAATTCTTTTCGCCACCGGCGCGCTGTCGCCGAACGGCGACGCCGACGGCGACGGTTACACGAACGCCGAGGAGGCGCGGGCGGGCACCAATCCGTTCGATCCGAAATCCTTCCCGCGCCTGAGCCTCGCGCCGCTGCCGTCGTCGCTCACGACCCTGAGTTGGACCAATGTGCCGGGCAAACGCTACACGCTCCAGTCGCGCACGAACCTCCTCGGCTCGTGGACGAATGAGATGCAGTTCATCGCTTCCGGCACGTTTGCCGCGACGAACCTTGACACCACGATCACGGCGAAGTTTTACCGCCTCGTCGTGGATGACGTGGACTCCGACGGCGATGGCGTGACGGATTACGAGGAACTGGCGCTCGGTTTCAATCCGTATTCCAACCGCACCGACCGGAACGATCTGCTCGACGGCCAGCGCATCACGAACGGACTGAATTCCGCGAGCGTCGTCACGGTCTCGGCGCTGGACCCATTGATGTTCGAGCGGTGGCCCGATCCGGGGCTGGTCGCGATCCGGCGCAGTGGCGGGCTGACGCCGATCACGGTGACCTTCGCGCTCGGCGGCACGGCCGTGCCCGGCGCGGACTACACGTCGAGCGCCACGAACTCGATCTTCATCCCGGCCGGTTCGCGCGAGGTGTGGCTCGAACTTTATCCCATCGCCGACACGAATGACGTGGAGCTGACGGAGACGATCACCGTGACGCTGCTCGCGGGCGCGGGCTATTCGCTCGGCACGAATCTCGTCGCGAACCTCACGCTCGCGAACGAGACGACGAACAGTCCGCCGAATCCGAAGTCCGCCGCGCGCTTTCTCATTCAGGCCGCGTTCGGTCCCGACTCCGCGCCGGCCGGCGGCGTGCCGCCGAATCTCACGAACGTGATGGCGCTCGGCTTCGGCGGGTGGATTGACGACCAGTTCGCGAAGCCGCTCGGCTACCTCCAGCCGTTCGTGGACTGGTGCGCGATCTACGGCAACTCGAACGGCCTCTACGGAAACTGGAAGGAATACTCGTGGTGGAACCGCGCGATGGGCGTGAACGTGTTGCGCCCGGATTCGCCGACGAACACCGTGGCCGATCCGTTGCGGCAGCGCGTGGCGTTTGCGCTGAGCGAAATTCTCGTCACTTCGGATCGACCCGAGGCGCTCGCGGTCGAGCAGCCGGGCATGGCGAATTATTACGACCTGATGGTGAAGCACGCGTTCGGCAATTATCGCAACCTGCTCTACGACGTGGCGACGCATCCGGTGATGGGCATTTACCTCAGCCATCTCGGCAACCAGAAGGCGGTGCCGGCGAGCAACATTTATCCCGACGAAAATTTCGCGCGCGAGATCATGCAGCTTTTCACCATCGGCCTGTGGCAACTCAACGCCGACGGCACGCGCGTCCTGGGCACGAACGGCCAGCAGATCGCGACTTACAACAACAGCGACATCACCGAACTCGCGCGCGTGTTCACCGGGCTGTCCTTCGGCAACAACGCGACCTTCACTCTTTACCCGCGCGACTACACGGTGCCGATGAAGGGCTTCGACGCGTATCACGATTGCAACGCGAAGACGCTGCTCGGCGGCTTCGCGACGCCCGCGCGCACGCCGAGCGCCGGCAACCTCGGCACCGCCACGCTCGCCGACGTGGACGCGGCGGTGAGCAACCTCTTCGCGCATCCGAACGTGGGGCCGTTCCTCGGCACGCGGCTTATCCAGCGGCTCGTCACGTCGAACCCGAGCACCGGCTACGTCGCGCGCGTGTCGGCGGCGTTTGCCGACAACGGCTCCGGCGTTCGCGGCGACCTGAAGGCGGTGGTGAAGGCGATCCTGCTCGATCCCGAGGCGCGCGATCCGGCGATGATCTCGCAGCCGACGTTCGGAAAATTGCGCGAGCCGTTTCTGCGGGTCGTGAACTTCGCGCGGGCGTTCAACGCGGCGGCCAGTTCGAACTTTTATGCGCTGGACCAGTTCACGCTCGACCACATGGAGGATCCGATGAACGCGCCGAGTGTGTTCAACTTTTTCCTCCCCGCGCACAGTCCGCCGGGGCCGCTCACGACCGCCGGCCTGGTCGCGCCCGAGTTTCAGATCATCAACGCCAGCTCGGCGATCAGCGGGCCGAATTATTTCTGGCAGGTCATTGATGCCGACGACCTCCACCGCTGGGGCTCCGGCGACCCGACCCACACGGTGCATCTGAACACGACGAACGAACTCGCAATGCTCTGCCCCGCGGCGCAAATCAGCAACGACGTGCCCGCCGGCCCCGCCGCCGATCCCGACGCGTTGCTGCGTCGGCTGGACCTCGCGCTGACGGGCGGGACGCTCTCGCCGCAGCAGTTCCAGATCATCCGTGAGGCGATGCTGCGCGTCGGGACCTCGACGTGGCAGTGGCATCGCGAGCGGCTGCGGCTGGCGATCTACCTGATCGTGACCTCGCCGGATTTCAATGTGTTGAGATGAACCTTGAATTAATGAAACGCATTACCATTTACCAATTGTCCCTCGCGGAACTTGAAGCATTACCGACCAAACAGCTTCTCGGACGGCTCAACCGTTTGAGGCAATGCGAATTGTCACGCTCAGTTTCTGATCATAACAATCATCAAGAGGAATCGTGTCTTAGTATCGAGTTCAAAGACACAAACACATGGAAGACTGCTTACGCGCAACTCAAACAAGTTTTAGCCAGTCGCGAACATGTCGCGAAAGGCATGGCTTTGGTTGAGCGACGGAAATCCAAAGCGCATGAGAACAAGACCTCCGAGAGAAGAAGTGGGCGAATCGGCCGTCGGTAAAATGAGAGTTAGAGAATTATTTTAGCCATGAAACACACCACTCCGCTCTCCCGCCGCACCTTCCTCCGTCGCGGCTGCACTGGCATGAGTGCGCTGCCGCTGCTCAACACCTTGCTCAACCTCCGCCTGATGGAAGGCGTCGCCGCCGCATCCGCGCCCGCGGCGGGCGAGTATCGCGCGCTCGTGTGCCTCCTGCTCGCCGGCGGCAATGACTCGTTCAACATGCTCATCCCGCGCGATCCGACGGCTTACGCGACTTATCAGACCTCGCGCTCGAACCTCGCGCTGCCGCCCGCGCAGATCATCAACATCAATCCCATCGGCCTGCCGCAGTTCGGCGTGCATTACCTCATGCCGGAGCTGGCGAACCTTTTTGAAACGGGCAAGGCCGCGTTCGTCGCCAACGTCGGCTCGCTCATCGAGCCGGTGCAGAACCGCACGCAGGTCGCGCAGAATTCCAAGCGCCTGCCGCTCGGCCTCTACTCGCACTCGGACCAGATCGAGCAATGGCAGACGAGCATCCCGCATTCGCGCAGCGGCATCGGCTGGGGCGGCCGCGCGGCGGATTTGCTCAAGGACCTCAACGCGAACCAGACGGTGCCGATGGGCATCTCGCTCGACGGCGGCAATGTTTTTCAAACCGGCAACTCGGTGGCCGAGTATTCGATCACGACCAGCGGCGCGACGGCGCTCTCCAGTTACAACGCCGGCTGGGTGCAGTATCATGATTTGCAAAACGCGCTGAGCACCGCGGTGGACAGCCAGCTCACGCGGCAATACAGCAACCTCCTTTCACAGACCTTCAACGCGCGGAAAAAATCCGCGCTCGATGCCTACAACATTTTCGCCACCGCCTCTGCGCCCGCGCTGCCGGGCGGCATCACGTTTCCCAACACCTACGTCGGCTCGCGGCTGCAAATGATCGCGAAGGCGATCCAGGGCCGCGCGGCGATGGGCGCGACGCGCCAGACGTTCTTCATCAACTGGGGCGGCTGGGATCACCACAGCGACGTGCTCGTGAGTCAGGAGGCGATGCTGCCGCAGGTCAGCGCGGCGGTGAGCGCGTTCTACAATCAGCTCGTCGCGCTCGGCGTGGCGAACAATGTCACCCTGTTCACAGCGTCGGACTTCGGCCGCACGCTCACGAGCAACAGCCGCGGCTCCGATCACGCGTGGGGCGGGAACCAGTTCGTCGTGGGCGGCGCGGTGGCGGGGAAAAAAATCTACGGCGCGTATCCGTCGCTCGCGCTGAATCCGGACGTCGGCTCCGAGGTCAACCCGCTCGACACGGGCCGCGGGCGTTTCATTCCCACGACGAGCTGTGATCAGTTTTTCGCGGAGCTCGCGCTGTGGCTCGGCGTGAGCAAGAGCAATCTCCCGCTCATCTTCCCGAACATCGGAAATTTCTACGACGTCAACGGCGGCGCGCCGCCGCTTGGATTCGTCATGTAGCAGCCGACGTAAGGAGGCTCTGATCTTTCTTTCCGATTCGAAGTGAGCCTCCTTACGTCGGCTGCTACCCGGTCACCACGCCTTCTCGATGCTCCGGCGCTTCCACAGGAACTCGAACATGTTGCCCTCGTGCGGCTGGTCCCACGAGATTTTCATCGTCGAGACCGGCCCGAGGTTGAGCCGCTCGATTTCCGGAAAGCCCATCAGCTCGTCGGTGAAATGCGGGTCCTTCGTGATCGCGCTCACCGCGAGACTGTAGCCGATCTGGTGCAGCATCTCCTTTTGCGGCGCGGTCACGACGCTCGCGTAGGGGCAGAGAAATTCCTTGTTCGCCAGCGGGTGCTGGAAGTTGTGGCACAGAACAATCGTCGGCCGCAGGTAGGTGCCGCCCTCGAACACCACCTTGCGCGGGCCGTTGCGATACTTCGCCGTGACCTCCACCGCGCCGGGCGTCTTGAGTCCCTCCTCGATGCTGCTCTCGATGAAGTCGGCCATCTTTGGATTCGCAAAGCCAGCGAGCCGCGCGTGCGGATCGTCGGGGCGCGTCGGCTCGATGGGCCCGAGCCTTTGCGCGAGCGCGTCGGCGATCTCGGCGGCGTATTTGGGAACAACAATGGCGGAGGCGTTGATGCACGAGCGCCCGCCGTTGTCGCTGATCGAGGAAACCATCACGTCGAGATAATCGCGCCAGTTCTCGATGCAGTCCTCGCCGATCAGGATTTTGCTCCAGCCCGGCCCGTGAATCTGGATCGTGTGCTTGTTCGCGTATTGCGACGTCGTGTTCTTGTCGCCGAAGATCAGCGCGCGCCCGCACGACTTCAGAATTTCCGAAGCGCCCTCGTGATCCGTCGGATAAAAACCAAACGCCTCGGCCGGCGCGCCCGCCGCGATGAACGCCTGGATCAAACGATACGGCGTCCACGGCTCCTCCTTGCCGGGCTTGATGACGACAGGCGTCTTGAGCGCGATGGCGGGGAGCCAGAGCGAGTTGACGGCGGGGGAGTTGCTCGGCATCACGAGGCCGAGCGCGTGCGTGGTCGGAAAAAACGCGAGCTTCGCGCGGTGCTGCTCGCCCATGCCGGTGTCGAGGATCGAGAGGTCGAGCCCGCGCGTGAGGCCGTTGAGCACGGTCTTCATGTGCGTGAGCGCGTCGTGGATTTGTCACCGAAGATCAACGCGCGACCGCAGGTGTTGAGAATCGCGCCAGCGCCCTCATGGTCAGTTGGGTAAAACCCGAACGCCTCCGCCGGCGCGCCCGCGGCGATGAAGGCCTGGATCAAACGATACGGCGTCCACG
>JACQFS010000037.1 GCA_016199935.1 Verrucomicrobiota bacterium | reverse complement strand
CAAGCTCAAGGCCGTGCTTATCGGCGGCCCGATCATCGGCATCATTCCGCCGCACCTCATTGACACGCCGCTCGGTTTCGAGGAGCTCGCCGCCATCGGCGCGGGCGTTGGTCACGGTGGCGTCGTTGCGTTCGACGAGCACACGTCCATCCCGGAGTTGATGGAGCACGTCTTCTCCTTCGGCGCTTACGAATCGTGCGGGAAATGCACGCCGTGTCGCAGCGGCAGCGGTCGGGTGGAGGAAATTTTCGCCAACGCCCTCGGCGGCGACGCCACCAAAGCGGACTTGCAGGAATGCCGCGAACTCGTCGTCGCGCTCAAGCTCGCGAGCCTTTGCGGCCACGGCACCGGCCTCGCGCGTTTTGCGGAATCCATCCTGCGCTACTATCCTTCGGAGGTTGAGCCATGCTTCAAGTAACCATCAACGGCCAGTCGCATTCGTTCGCCGATGGGCTGACGATCAACCAGGCGCTCAAGCAGCTCGCCGTCGACGTGCCGACGCTCTGCCACGACGACCGCATCCAGCCCTACGGCTCGTGCCGACTCTGCACCGTCGAGGTGAAGGGCGTGAACGGACTCGTCACCGCGTGCAACACGCAGCTTCGCGCCGGGATGGAAATCCTCACGCACTCGCCCGAGGTGCAGGGCGTGCGCAAGACGTTGCTCAATTTGCTCGCGAAGGATTATCCCGCCGAGGCCGTCGCGCAGTTTCCGGACAAACAATTTCACCGCTACCTCCGCGAATACGACGTGAAGGCGCGCGGTTCGCGCAACGCGCCGCCGGCTGCCGTGCCCTTCATGAAGGACACCACGCATCCCTACATCAACGTGGACATGACGCAGTGCGTGACGTGCTACCGCTGCGTGCGCATCTGCGAGGAGGTGCAGGGGCAGTTCGTGTGGAAGGCGTGGGGCCGCGGCGACCAGACGCGCATCGGGCCGGTGCGCGGCGAGACGTTGCAGGACGGCGGCTGCGTGAGTTGCGGCGCGTGCGTGGACACCTGTCCGTCGGGCGCGCTCGAAGACATCAGCATCCTCAAGCGCGGCGTGCCGACGGACTGGACGAAGACGATTTGCTCCTACTGCGGCACCGGCTGCGAAGTGAACGTCGGCACGCGCAACGGCCAGATCACGACCATCCGCGCCTCGATGGAAGGGCCGAGCAATCACGGCCACACCTGCGTGAAGGGCCGCTACGCCTTCGACTACATCACCGCCAAGGACCGCCCGCTCTCGCCGATGATCCGCCGCAATGGCGAATGGCAGAAGGTGAGTTGGACCGAAGTGAATCAGTTCATCGCCGACAAATTGCGCGAGGCTGCCGCGAAGCACGGCCCCGACAGCATCGGCGTGCTCAGTTCGGCGCGCGGCACCAACGAGGAAAATTACGTCGCGCAGAAGTTCGCGCGCGTCGTGCTTGGGACTAACAACATTGATTGCTGCGCGCGCGTCTGCCATTCGCCCACCGCCGCCGCGATGAAGATGACGCTCGGCACCGGCGCGGCGACCAACTCGCTCGACGATATCGCGCTTGCGAAAACAATTCTCGTCGCCGGCGTCAATCCGACCGAGGGACACCCCGTCACCGGCGCGCGCATCAAGCAGGCGGCGCGGCACGGCGCGAAGCTCATCGTCATTGATCCGCGCGAGATCGAGCTGAACGACTTCGCCACGTTGCATCTCCAACTCCACGCCGGCACGAACGTCGTGCTCTTCAACTCGATGGGCGCGGTGATTGTCGAGGAGGGACTGGTGGATCAGGAATTCGTCCGCACGCGGCTCACGGAGTTCAACGAGTATCGCGAGTTCGTGAAAGAGTTCGCGCCAGAGAAGGTCGAGCACATCACCGGCGTGCCGGCGGCGAAGATTCGCGAGGCCGCGCGCCTTTACGCGACGAACAAGCCGTCGCTCTCTGTCCACGGCCTCGGCATGACCGAGCACATTCAGGGCACCGAGGGCATCATGGCGCTGGTCAACCTTGCGCTGCTCACCGGCAACATCGGCAAGCCCGGCTGCGGCATCAATCCGCTCCGCGGCCAGAACAACGTGCAGGGCGCGCCGCACATGGGCTCCGAGCCAAAGCTGCTCGCCGGCTACGTGCCGCTCACCGAACATCGCGGACGCTTCGAGGCCGCGTGGCACGTGCCGCTCCCGACCAATCCCGGCATCAACATGATCGAGATGATGGACGCCGCCGATGCCGGGAAGCTGAAGGTGCTTTGGTCCATCGGCTACGACATCGTGATGACTAACCCGAATATGCACTTCACGCGCCGGGCGATGGAGAAGCTCGACCTCGTCATCGTGCAGGACATTTTCATCAACGAGACCGCGAAAGAATTCGGCGACGTGTTCCTGCCCGCGGCGAGTTCGTTCGAGAAGGACGGCACGTTCATGAACGGCGAGCGCCGCATCCAGCGCGTGCGCCGCGCCGTGCCGCCGCAGGGCGAGGCGCGCTCCGATTGGGAGATCGTCTGCGATGTCGCCAAGCTTATGGGCAAGGGCGAACACTTCGCCTACCAGTCCGCCGAGGAAATCTGGGACGAGGTCCGCTTGCTCTGGCCCGAAGCTGCCGGCATCAGCTACGCGCGTATGGACAAGTTGGGCGGCCTCCAATGGCCCTGCCTCGACGAAAACGATCCCGGCACCGGCACGCTGCACGCGGACCATTTCACTCACGGCAAGACCACCGCGCTGCGCCGCATCGAATACGTCGCGCCGCCGAAACTCACGACGAAGGAATTCCCGTTCCTCCTCACCACCGGCCGCAATCTCTACCAATACAACGCCGCCACGCAGACCGCGCGCACGCCCAACGACGGCATCCACTCCACCGACTACCTGCAACTCTCACCGACCGACGCCAAACGCTTGGGCCTTGCCGAGGGCGAGACCGTCCGCCTCCGGAGCGAGCAAGGCTCCGCGGATTTGCCCGTGAAGATCAGCGACCACGTGAAAGCCGGTGAAGTCTATACGACCTTCCACTCGACGCGCGTGTTCCTCAATCAGATCACCACCTCGCACCGCGACCGCTACACGAAGACGCCGGAATACAAGATCACCGCCGTCCGCATCGAGAAGCTTGAACCGGTGGCGGTGCGCTGACGCTGAGGAAGGTTTGAACCGCTAATCCACGCTCATCTTCGCTGATCAAAACAAAAAGGCAGGGCCCATCTGGACTCGCGCCATTCTTTGATTAGCGTGGATAAGCGCCGATTAGCGGTTCCTTTCGCCGTTTACTTGTCATCCGCGTTCAGCACCTTGAACACCACCGCCGCGACCGCGCCGCCGGCGAGGTTGGCCACGAGGTAAATCCAGATGTTCGCCCACGAGATGAGGCTCATCACGCAGGCACCCACGGCCACGGCGGGATTGAAAACGCCACTGCCGATTCCGCCCACCGCAAACGCGCCCGTCATCACCGTCAGGCCGATGGCGAGGCCATAGAAGGAATTGCCCGACGTGCCCTTGGCCGTCGCGACATTGAGCACCACGTAGGCGAGGGCGAAGGTGAACAGAAACTCCGCGAGCAGCACCTTGCCGGTTGCCTCTCCGGTGATCGCCGCCGGTTCCTTGGCGGGCAGGCCGACGAGGAATTTTGCCGCCAGTGCCGCGAGCACCGCGCCGATGATCTGAAAAATCCAGTAAGGCACCACGTCCTTGGCCGCGCAGCGTCCGCGCAGGAACACGGCGAGCGTGACCGCCGGATTGAAGTGCGCGCCGGAGACGTGCCCGCCGGCGAAGACCATCACCATGAGCGCCGCGCCGATGGCCAGCGGCGGGATGACGCCGGGCGCGCCCGGGATGACGGTGCAGCCGATTGTGAGGACGAGGAAAAATGTGCCGATGAGTTCTGCGATGTATTTGTTCATGGGTGCTGTGGGTGTTGTTGGGTTCCGCTGTCGGGGCGGATTAAAGCCGGAAGTCTTGGCGCGGCTCAATCGGAATTTCGTCTTGTGGCAGATGAAAATTTTCCCCGGCCTGAAGAACCCACCCCTTGCCCCTCTTGGAAGGGGCAGGGGTGGGTTTCCCCAGATCAGTCAGGGTCTCGTCACCTCGACTCCTCGAAATCAGTTCAACGTCATTATCACGCGGCGGGCGGGCGGGGCGTTGGTCTTGGCGGCGTCCTCGGTCAGATAGACGCGCTCCGGGGTGAGGCCGGGCTTGGCGAGGAGGAAGTTGAGCACCTGCTTGGCGCGCGCCTGTTGCAGCTCACGGAATTCCCCCGCGGTGACGGTCATGTTCTCGACAAGCCGGCGCTCGAGTTCGTCCTGCGAAGGCGTGATGATCTGCGGCTTCGTCTGCATCGCCATGAGCGCCTGTGCGCCCTTGGCCGGGGCGTCTGAGGCGCGGGTCGAAGCGGGCTTGGCGGGTGCGTTCGCCGGCGAATTGGACGCGCCGAGCGGGCCGAACGTGTTCGTGTAAACTTTCAACAGCAACCGATCCTGGTCGGCGGGATCCAGTTTCAAATCCTTCAACGCGACCGCCGTCTTCCCGACGAGCGTCAACTCGCGCACGCGCATTGACTTGAGTTGCGCGTCGAGCTTGGCACTGGCGAGGGCGAGGCGGTCGGAGTCGCGGTCCACAGACGCGGCAATCTCCAACGTCAGGAGCGGGCGCTTGGCAAGCGCCTCGGCGAGCTTTTCGAGGCGCGTGGTGGCGGTGGCGTCGAGGTCCGATGCGCCGGGGGCAAAGTCCACCATGCCGAGTTCCTCGCTGCCGCCGCCGAACATCGAGCCGAGCAGCGCGAACGGCGCGGTCGCCGCTTTGAGCAAAATGTTTTCGATGACGCGCCAGATGACCGCACCCAGTTGGAACTTCGGATCGTCCAGGTTGCCGGCGACGGGAACATTGAGTTCGATGTTGCCATCGAGGTCGGTGAGCAGCGCGATGCCGAGCTTGACCGGGAGCTTCGTGGCGTTGGTGCTGCCGGTCTTCTTGCCGAGCGCGAGCTTGTTCACGATGACGGAGTTGTTTGCCTGGATCGCCCGCTTCTCCAGGTGCCACGAGAGTTCGCTGCCGACCTTGCCGCGCTGGATCGGGTAGCCGGCGAATTTGCCCGCGTAGGGTGAGGCCATGCCGAGATCAATGTTCGTCGCGCCGATGGCCAGCTTCACAAACATGTCGCGCCAGTCCGGTGTCAGCGGTTGCACTTCACCCGCAACGCGGAACGGCCCCGCGGTGTCGAAGCGGCCCGCCATGTCCACCGCTGCCCGCACGTCCTTGCTGGAGGTCAGGCCCTTCACTGTGCCGGTGAGGTCGTGGATTTCTGCGAGGGCGTTGGGTTCGAGCGAGCGGTCCTGCAATCGGAGCGACGCGCCGGTGAGCCGGAAGGTGTCCAGTGAAACGGGCGGAAGCGGCGGCGGCTTGGTGGCCTTGACGGTTGGCGGCGGCGTGTTGGAAGACGGAGGGGCGGCGAGCAACTCCAGCAGGTTCAGCTTCCCGTCCTTGCCGACGGTGACGGTCGTGTCGAGTCCGACGAAGGCGATTTCATCGGCGTGGAAAATGTCCGGCGCGAGTTCGGCCGTGAGGCCGGTGACTTTGAGCGATTTCCATTTCACGAGGTCGGTCGCGTTCAAGTTCTCGCTCGTGGCGAAATCATCGAGCGTCACATCCACGCGCGCCTTCACCAGCGGCCCGCTGGCGGCGTTGGTGTGGAAAAACAATTTCGCCGTGGTGGCGAGCCGGCCGGCGGTGAGGTTCACCGGCGCAATCTGCCGCGCATAGGGCGCAAAGGGCCGCAGATCGAGGTCGCGCACGTTCGCCTCGACCTCGGCCTGGAGCGGGAACAGGCCCGCCTTGATCTCGACGGCGACCCTGCCCGCCGGCTGGAAATCGAGCACGACTTTGGCTTGCGTGGGCGCGTTGCTGGCGTTGGAGATGTCCCTGACGACCAAGGCGAGGTTCGTGATGGTGAGCTGCGCGGGCGGCGAGAGTGTCATGTCCTCGAAGCGCACGGCGAAGTTGGTCGCCTGCACGGAATCCACGCGCAGCGACCAGCCGAGGTGGGTGTTGAGCTGCACGAAAGTTTCCTGCATCTGCTCCAGCGCCGCCTCGTCGAGCACGCGCGTGGACTCCTTCGAGGCCGCCGGATAACGCCGCGCCAATCCGCGCCCGTCCTGAAGTTCGACCGCGCCGATGCGCAGCGACTTGGTCGCGAGGTCCGCGGAGAAGTCGCGCACGTGAATGCCGCCGACGGCCGCGAGTTCCTCCTTCGACTGCGCCGAGACGAACCGCAAACTGCGCACGGCCACGTCGAGGTTCGTCACCGTCGCATTCGTCACGCCGGGTGCGAGCGAGGCCGCGTAGTCCACGCGGAAATCCACCACGCCGTCGTCCACCTGCGCGCGAAGAATGGAGTCGAGATACGGCGCGTAAGTGCGCAGCGGAATCTTCAGCACCTCGAGATGCCCGCGCGCGCGCACGGGCTGCACCGCAAAGTCGCCGCGCCACACCACCGTCTCGCCGCTGCCGACGAACGCCGTGAACTCGTGCGGATTGTCGCGCTCCGGCCGCGTGGCGAAGTTCGTCAGCGTGAGATCAATCGGCGCGATGCGCGTCGTGAACACATTCGACCGCCCGAAGTCCGTGAACGCCACGCCGCCGTTCGTGATTTGCAGCCGCGCAATCTCGACGCGCGGAATGACGAAGCCGTTCGTCTTCGGCGCGGCGTTCATGTCCGGCGGCGGAATGAGATTCCAAAAATTCGGCATGCCGTTGCTCGCGAGCACGACGTTCGCGTAAGGCGAGCCGACGCGGATTTCCTTGAACACCCACGCGCGG
The DNA here is from genome assembly GCA_016199935.1 of Verrucomicrobiota bacterium. GTDB lineage: Bacteria > Verrucomicrobiota > Verrucomicrobiia > Limisphaerales > JACQFS01 > JACQFS01. The sequence goes on along the minus strand of JACQFS010000037.1, from coordinate 5,891 downwards.
TGCCAGAGCGACGAAACCTCGAAGTTCACGTAAACCTCGCCGAGCGACGCGAAGTCCGCGCCATTCGTCTCCGTGAGCTTGAGCCCGCCGATGAGCAGCGAGAGCGCATACGGATTCACGCGCACCTTCTCGACGCTCACGGAACGATGCGTGAGCGGCGGCACCTGCTTGCCGATCTGCCACTTGATGATCGCCGGCAAAATCAGGAAGCCGAAGACGGTGTAAAAAATCAGCGCGCCCGCGCCGACCCGGAGCCATTTGCGACGTCGTGAACGGGGGAGGTTTGGAGAATCCAAGGTCATGCCGGGGCCGTTATGCCTCCGAACCCGCTCGGCGGCAAATTCCAAAATGGCCGGGCGAGTTGACGATGGGGTGCCATGACGCGAAAAGCTTGGCTCCCTTTCGCGCCCCGCGCACAATCGCGGCATGACGACTCGCGCGTGGTTCCCCACGCTCATTCATCACGACTGGCTTCAGCGCAACGGACTCGCCGCGTTCAACCGCGAGCTGCTCCGCGAGTGCCACCAGCTTCGCGAGCACGACCACGCGGGCCGGCGCTGGTCGAAGAAAAATTATCCCGGCGGCTACACCTCCTACGGTTCGCTCGACAAGCTGCACAAATTTTCCAGCACCTTCATGGAACTCGAGCGCAAGCTCGCGCGCCACGCGCTGCGCTTCGCCCGCGCGCTCGACCTCGATCTCACGAACCGCCAACTCTTGATGACGGATTGCTGGGTCAACCTCATGCCGCGCGGCACCGCGCACAGTCTGCACCTGCATCCGCTCGCGACGATCAGCGGGACCTACTACATCCGCACGCCGCGCGGCTGCGCGGGCTTGAAGTTCGAGGACCCGCGCCTGAGCAAATTCATGGCGGCCCCGCCCCGCCGCGCGGAGTGCCGCGAGGAAAACCGCAACCACATCACCTACCCCGCCGTGGCCGGCAAGGTGACACTCTTCGAAAGCTGGCTCCGCCACGAAGTCGCCGCCAACCCGACCGATCAAGAGCGCGTGAGCGTGAGTTTCAATTTCAACTGGTTCTGACCCGGAGCGCAGAGCTCCAGCTCTGCGTGACCCTATGGCATCGAAGGCCCCATCAAAAAAATCCGGCGTCGAACCGTGACGATGCGCACGCCGGGCCACGACGACGAACTCGCCGCCGGTTTCCTGCTCACTGAGGGCATCGTCCGCCGCCGCGCCGATGTCGCCGCCATCGCGCCTTGCGCGCAGGGCGAAGCGGCGCTGCACGGCAACGTGCTGAACGTGTTCCTCGCGCCGCGCGTGAAGTGCGATTTCGCGCGGCTAACGCTGCACGTCTTCGCGTCATCGAGTTGCGGACTTTGCGGCAAGGCGAGCATCGAGTCGGTGCAGCAGCAATTCGCGCCCGTGACCTCGCCGTTGAAAATCCGCGCCGCGTTGCTGCTGAAACTTCCCGCCAGACTCCGCGCCGCGCAGAAAACTTTCGCGCAGACCGGCGGCCTCCACGCCGCGGCTATCTTCGACGCGCGCGGCAAGTTGCTCGTCCTGCGCGAGGACGTGGGCCGCCACAACGCCGTGGACAAGGTGCTCGGCTGGGCGTTGCTCAAGGGGAAACTCCCGCTCTCGGCGCACATGCTGCTCGTGAGCGGGCGCGCCTCATTTGAAATCATGCAGAAAAGTTTGGCGGCGCAGATCCCCGTGGTCGCGGCCGTCTCCGCGCCGTCGAGCCTCGCGGTCGGGTTCGCGCGGGAGAGCGGCCAGACGCTCGCGGGTTTCCTGCGCGGCGAGACGATGAACGTTTACTCGCACGCGGAGCGGGTCGTTGGCTGAAGGGGCAACCACGAATGGACACGAATGAACACGAATTGCCGGCGGACGCGAAGGCGTTGCCGCCGCTGACGGCTGGCACGCTCTACCTCGTCGCCACACCCATCGGCAACCTCGAGGACATCACGCTGCGCGCGCTGCGGACGTTGCGCGAGTGCGACGCCATCGCCGCCGAGGACACGCGCCACACCGGCGTGCTGCTGAAACATTACGGCATCCGCAAGCCGATGCTCAGCTACCACGCGTTCAACGAGGCGCGGCGCAGCGAGGAAATTCTCGCGCGACTCCAGCGCGGCGAAAAGGTCGCGCTCGTGAGCGATGCCGGCAGTCCCGGCATCAGCGATCCTGGCGAACGCGTCGTCCGTGCCGCGCGCGCAGCGGGGTTGCGCGTCGAGAGCGTGCCCGGTCCGTGCGCACTCGTCGCGGCGCTCACGGCGAGCGGACTGCCCACGGAGGAGTTCCATTTCATCGGCTTTCTCCCGCACAAGTCCGGCCAGCGGCGCAACCAGCTCGAGGCGCTGAAAAGTTTTTCCGGCACGCTGGTGCTCTACGAGTCGCCGTATCGCATCGAGAAACTGCTCGGCGAACTCGGCGAAGTTTTTCCGGACCGCGTGGTCGTGCTCGCGCGCGAGCTGACGAAGCGGTTCGAGGAGTTCCTCCGCGGCAAACCGGTGGAGCTCGCCGCGGCGACGAAGGGCCGCTCGCTGAAGGGCGAGTTCGTGGTGCTGATCGCGCCGGCGGCGTGAATCCGAAACCCGAACCCGCCGCGGCGCGGCGACGGTAGGGCAGGCTTCCAGCCTGCCGGTTGGAGGGGCATCTTGCCCCGAGTTCGCTTCGACCATTCGGCTCTTGATTCGCCGGGCAAGATGCCCGGCAACCGGCTGGCTGGAAGCCCGCCCTACACCGGCCCGCCTTTTTTCTTGGGCACGCTTTGCGCCTCGCCTACGTTCCGCGCCGTGCCCGAGCCGACCCGCCCGCAATACCCGCGCTCCGCCGAGCCTTACGGCAGCGTGGACCCGAACGCGTGGGCGCGGCGGGCGCACGGGCCGGTGCTCACCGCGTTCGCGCTCGCGCTGGCGGCGAGCTGCACCCTGCTCGTCCTGCCCGCGGGCGCGGGGAACGAGTGGCGCTGGGTCGAACCGGTGACCGTCATTCTCGCGGCGGCGACGACGGTCGTCTCGCTCTGCCGCCGGCTGCCGGCGCAAAATGTTTTCGCCGCCGCCGGCGTCATTGCGTTGCTCGCCGGGACGGTCGCGTGGAACGGCGTGCACACGGGCATTCCGTTCGGCCCGCTTTTCTTCACGGACCAGCTCGGGCCGAAAATTCTCGACACCGTGCCCGTGGTTGAATTTTCCCGGCTGGCTCGTGACCGCGCCCTTCACGCTGCTGGCCGTCACGCCATGGCTAATCAAGAAGCAGCCGACGAAACAATCCAACGATCTCTATCCGCTCGTCGTGTGGCTGCTGATGGGCGGCTGGTTTGTTTTCGGCGAGGCGATGCAGGAACAGTGGCCCGCGTTCCTCGCCGCCGTCGCCGTCCAAACCGTGGTCGCGACCGCGGCGTTGTTCGGCGCGCGATCCAAGCCGCCAGTGGGGCCATTCTTTGCTGGTGTTCGTCCGCGTGGCGCGGCAAAACCAAACCCGCACCCGCCATGAAAACCGCCACCGGCACCACCCTCATCTCCAACGGCCAGCTCTTCGACGGCACCGGCGCGCCGCCCGTGCCCGACGCCGCACTCGTCATCGAGGACGGCAAAATTAAATACGCCGGCCCCGCCGCGGGCGCGCCCGCCGTGCCGCCGGACGCGCGGCGCATTGACGCGCGCGGCGGCACGATTCTGCCGGGACTCATCGAGGCGCATTACCACGCGACCTATTTCAACGTGGAGAAGCTCGAAGATCTCGACATCAAGTTTCCTGTCGAATACGTCACGCTCCAGGCCGCGGTAAACTGCAAGCTCGCGCTCGAATGCGGTTACACCGCCGCGCGCTCCGGCGGCTGCCTTTTCAATTGCGACGTGTGGCTCAAGACCGCCATCGAGAACGATCTCATCCCCGGCCCGCGCCTCGCTGCGAGCGGTCGCGAGATTTGCTCCGCCGGCGGCTTGATGGATTGGAATCCCGAGTTCCGCAAAATCGGCATGGACGGACTCGTCTTCTGCATCAACGGCGTCGAGGACGCGCGAAAAGCGGTGCGCTCGCTCGTGAAGGACGGCGTCGAGTGGGTGAAGACTTATCCGACTGGCGACGCCGCGTGGCCCGACCAGAACGACCATCACACGCTCTGCATGACCTTCGAGGAAATGCACGCCGTCGTCGCCACCGCGCACAATCACAAGCTCAAGGTGACCGGCCATTGCCGCGCGACCGAGGGCATCAAGAACGCCCTGCGCGCCGGCTACGACACGGTCGAGCACGCGACGTTCATTGACGACGAGGGGCTGGAGCTGCTGCTGAAACGCAACACGCCCGTGGTGCCCGGCCTGCGCTTCGAGCAGGTGAGCGTCGAGCGCGGGCCGGAATTTCACCTCTCGCAAAAAGTAATTGATGGCCACCAGGAGACGCTCGAAGGCGGCGCGGAGAGTTGTCGGAAAATTTTGAAGGCCGGCGGCCGGCTCGGCATGGGCGGCGATTACGGCTTCGGCTGGAACCCGCACGGCGAATATGCGAAAGAGCTGACGTTCTTCGTGAACTACGTCGGCCTCGACCCGCTCACCGTGCTCAAGTGCGCGACGAAGACCGGCGCGGAAATCCTTGGCCGCGGCGACGAACTCGGCACGTTGGAGAAAGGCAAACTCGCCGACGTGCTCGTGGTCGCGGGTGACCCGGTGAAGAATATCGCGCTGCTCGAAGACCGCGCGAACATCCTCGCCGTGCTGCAAGGCGGCGTGCTCAAGGCCGGCAAACTCGCCACCCGCACCGAGGTGCCGCTGCCCGCGCGCGTCAGGTAGCAGCCGACGTGAGGAGGCTCTGACTTTTCCGGATTCAAATGGAGCCTCCTTACGTCGGCTGCTACCAAATCGAAATGAACTTCGCCGAGCATCGCACCTCATCCGCGCCTGCGCTCCGCTTCATCGGAGATGACGCCCCGCGCCCGACTCTGCTCCTGCTCCACGGCGTCACCCGCTGCGCCGAGGATTTCCAGCCAATCTTCGCCGCGCTCACTCCGCACTGGCGAATCATCGCCCTCGACCACCGCGGCCACGGCGGCTCAGAGCGCGCGGCGAGTTATCTCGTGACTGACTTTGTCGCGGACGCGGTGCGCTTTGTGCGCGATGAACTGGCTGCTCCACTTTTCATCCTCGGCCACTCGCTCGGTGCCATGGTCGCGGCGGCGGTTGCGGCGGAGTTGCCGCAGCTCGTGCGCGGCGTGGTGCTCGAAGACCCGCCATTTCACACGATGGGCAGCCACATTCATTCCTCGGTCTGGCAGGCGCAGTTCATCGGCACGCGCGAGGCGGCGAGGCGCGGCGGCAACGTCGAGCAACTCACCGACGCACTTGCCGACATCCGCCTCCCATTTCCCGGCGGCGTGACGAAGCGCCTCGGCGACTTACGCGACCGCGCCGCGTTGCGCTGGGGAGCGGAGTGCCTCGCGAAGCTCGACCCCGAAGTGCTCACGCCGCTCATCGAAGGCCGATGGCTCGACGGCTACGACACAGCCGGCATCGCCGCGCGCGTCCGTTGCCCGGCGCTGCTGCTCCAGGCGGACACGAAAGCTGGGGGCGCGTTGAGCGATGAGGACGCGCAGCTTTTCACCCGCACTGCTTCCAACTGCCGGCTGGAAAAATTCCCCGGCTCCGGTCACCTCCTCCACTGGCTCCAACCCGCGCGCGTCGCGGAGTTGGTGAATGAGTTCGCTCTTTCCACAATGAGCAGATTGCGCGAAAAAATCCCGCGCCCGTTTAAATCCTCATGAAACTCATCTCTACATTCCTCTCTGTCCTCGTCGCCGCCGTCGCGCTCACGCCGAAGGCCCGCGCCGCCGCGGATTACCAACTCTTCGCGCGCACCAATCTTGTCGTGTGGTGCATCGTGCCGTTCGATGCGAAGCAGCGCGGACCGTCCGAGCGCGCGGCGAGCCA
>JACQFS010000031.1 GCA_016199935.1 Verrucomicrobiota bacterium | reverse complement strand
GCAGCGACTCGACGAGGTAATCCGCCGGCGCGCTCGCGCCGATGCTCGTCATGTCGGGGCCGACCTTGCCGCCGGCGCCGCCGATGGCGTGGCACGTCATGCACGCGAGTTCGGCGCGGCGGTAAATGCGTTCGCCGCGCGCGGCGTCGCCCTTCGCGAGGGCTTCGGCGGCGAGCTTCTGGAGTTCGGCGGGCGAGAGTTGCTTGTCGGAGACGGTCAACCCGGCGAGCTGCATGAGCACCTGCACGAGCGCCTGGTTCTGATTGCCCTCGCGCGCGGGACGCAGGCCGGCCTTCGCGGTGTCGGCGGAGATTCCCGACTTGGGTAATTCCGCCGCGAGCTTCGCGCCCGCGCCGCGGATGCCGAGCAACGCGCGCCAGAGCGTCGCGGCCTCGGCCTCGTTCGTCGTGGCCTTGAGCGTTGTGATGACGGCGGGGAGGGCGGCTTGGAAATTCAAGCCGGCGAGCGTGGTGACCGTCTCGCGGCGGATTTCCGGCGACTGCGTTTCGGCCGCGAGCTTCTGCAAATCCTTCACGACGCCCGGCCCGCCGATGTCGCGGAGCGCGGTCAACGCGGCGGCGCGCACGGCGGGCGAGGTCTTCGCGTCGCCGGCGGCCTGAATCATTTGCGGAGTGAACCGGGCGAGTTTCCACGTGCCGGCGAGTTGCAGCGCGGCGATGCGGACGCGTTCGTTGTTCGCCTTGAGCATCGGGCCGAAGGTCGCGAGTTCGCCGTCGGGCTTCACGCCGCGCAGGCGCGTGGCATCGCCGAGGGCGGCGAAAACACGGAGCGAGGCGGGCTCGACGAACTCGCCCTTGAGCAACTGGTCGAACATCTGGCGCAGTTCCTTCGCCGTGCCGGCGGAGCCGATGAGTTCGATCCACGGGCCGGAGCCGTCGCGCGGGATGATTTTGTTGCCGACGAGTTGGCCGAGGACTTCGCTCGCGAGCGCAGGCTCGATGGCCTTGAGGCCGAACTCGAGCTGGTTCTCGCGGCCCTCGAATTTCCACGCGCCGGATTTCAGCGCTGCAATCCACGGCTCGGCGAGTTCGTTGATTGTTAGCCAGAGCGCGTAGTCGAGGAACGGGTCCACGAGATTGGTGAGTTGAGCGAGGGCGACGGCGGATTTCCAAGCGCCGAACTCCTGATCGACGCGTTGGATGGCTGCCGCGTAACGCGCCGAACTGGAGTTCGGCGCTCCGGCGGCGCGGCGCGGTCCGGCGGGCTTCTGGTCCGCTTGATTCGCCAGCACCCGAATCGCCGCGGCGCGAATCCGCGCGTCCTTCGCGACGATGAGCTGACTCAGCAACGCGGACTGCGGCTGGTTGAAGGATTCATACATCCACAGCGCATTGAGCAGCGCCTTCTCATCCTTCTGTTTCTTCGTCCACGCGGTGAGGTCTTTCGCGACCTTGTCCGCGCCGCGTTCCACGAGCACGCGCTTGGCGCGTTCGTGTTCGTAGCTATTTGGCGTGACGAGCTTGTCGAGCAGCTCCGTGTTGTTGAGCTTCGCGAAGTCCACCTTCTTCACCAGCGGACGCCCCTTCGCGCTGATGCGCCAGATGCGTCCATGTTCCTTGTCGCGGCGCGGGTCGCGGAAATCCACTTCGCCGTGCTGGATGATCGGGTTGCTCCAGTCGGCGAGATACAGCGCGCCGTCGGGGCCGAGCTTCACGTCGAGCGGGCGGAAGGTCGCGTCCGTCGTGCGCAACAGGTCGGGCATTTCCTTCGTCACGTAACCGGCGCCCTGATCGGACACCTTGAAGTGCACCACGCGATGCGCGCGGAAGTCGCACGTGATGATGTCGCCCTGCCAGTCGTCGGGAAAATGCTGGCTGCGGATGATCTCGATGCTCGTGAATTTCGGATAGTTCCCCGGGCTGATGCTCTGCAACATCCGCCGCGCAGGCGCGAGCGTGAAGTAGGTCGCGCCGGGCACGGCCCAGTTGATCCCCTGCCCACCCGCGCCGTCGGTCACGAACGACTGCCCGTAATCATCGAACTGGTGCCCCCACGCGTTGACCCAGCCGCGGTAGAGGATTTCCATCTTCTGATCGCGCGGATCGAAGCGGAACGTCCCGCCCGCCTTCAACCGCACCACGCCATGCGGCGTCTCGGTGTCCGTGCGCGTATAGACGGACTGGTTCATATACAGCCGCCCGTCGAAGCCCCAGCGCAGCGTGTGCAAATTGTGATGCGTGTCCTCGGTGCCGAAACCGCTCAACACGATGCGCCGCACGTCCGCCTTGCCGTCGCCGTCGGTGTCCTTGAAATGCAACAGCTCCGTGCTCTGCGCAACGTAACACCCGCCATCGCCCGGCTCGATGCCGGTGGGAATGAGCAACCCTTCCGCGAACACCGTGGCCTTGTCGGCGTGGCCGGCGCCCTTCGTGTCTTCGAGCACGATGATTTTGTCCGTGGCGGCCTGGCCGGGTTCGATCTGCGGATAAACTTCCGAGCTGGCGACCCAGAGGCGGCCCTGCGGATCGAAGTTCATCTGGATGGGTTTGTTGAGGAGCGGATTCTCGGCCCAGAGCGTGACCTCGAAACCGTCGGCCACCTCGAAGTCCGGGTGCGGCTGCTCGGTGTGCTTGGCGGTGAGGTTGCCGATGTGCGTCTTCACCTCCGGCACGGTCACGCCGGGCTTGAGCGAACGGAGCAGCGCGATGCGTTTCTCCTCGGCGGCGATGAACTCGTCGAACTTGGGAATCTCGACGGCGTTCTGGCCCTGCTCGCGTTTCCGGAAGCCGAAGATGTAAGCCATGTTGGCCGGGCGCGAACGGTGGAAGAACCATTCGTTCTTGCGGAGGATGGCGGCGCGGAGGGCTTCTTCTTCAGGAGTCGCCGGTCTGACAACTGTTGTGCCGGTAAACAATTCTCGCCTCATTGTTGCCGCCGTCCATGTGTAGCCCTCCGAGTTCAGATGAATACCGTTGTCGGTCCGAGGATTGAATGGAATCGACATCATTTCGTTTACGAAGGTGACGAAGCGAACTTGTCTCTTTTCTGAAATGCTGGCGATAGCGCCGTCGTAAAGTTTTGAGATTCGATTACGTTCGTTATACTCGGTGTAGTCGTTCCAAAAAACCATGTTTGGCTCTGCACCTCTCGTTGCCATCAACACAAACCTCACCCCCGGCGAAATCTTCTCGATGGTGTCGAGCAGGCGGTTGTAGTCGGCCTTGAACTTGGGCAGGCCCGCCTCGCCGTCGAACGAACTCGCCATCCCGTAGCCGACAAACACCACCGTGGGCTTCGCGTCCTCGAGCTGCTTGACCAGTTGCTTCCAGCCCTCGTCCGCCGGCTCGCGCCCCGCTTGCAGCAGGCTCAGGCCGAAGCGCGAATCCCCCGCCGGCGTGTCGGCACTCCAACCCAGATTGCGAAAGGTGACGTTTCGTTCGGGGAAGCGCGTGGTGAGCATCAGCTCGATCCACCCGTAATGCTGCTCGCGCTCGATGAACGTGTCGCCGAGGAACACCACGCGATCGCCCTCCTTCATCTCGAAGGGCGCGGGCTTCGCCTCCGCGGCGAAGGCGGAAGTATTCAGCAGGCAGTGTTCAGTGTTCAGCAAGAGCAGCGCGAGGAGGAGGACCATCGCGAAGCCGGCCCTCACCCCTGCCCTCTCCAGGTGGGAGAGGGGGAAACGCATCCAGCGCGCGGCCATACCGGACGCACCCGGACGGCGGCGCGCTGAGGACGAGGCTCCCTCTCCCACCGGGAGAGGGCTGGGGTGAGGGCCGTCGTGGCGGTGAGCTTCGGGAAACGGCGCGCGTGCGGGGCGGAGGAAGCAGGAACTCAGGAAAGCCGGAAGGAGAAGCTTGAGGGCGGAACGCATAGGCAATGTGAAATCAGTTGAGCGCGGAGCATGAAGGGAAATGGATTTTCGGCAAGCGCAGACCGGCGGCCGACCACCGAAGGAGCGCATTTCAGGACTCTGCCCGTCCCGGAAGCAATCTTGTCCGTCACGGAGAAGGCTTTCTCCGTCGCAGATAAGACCTTTTCCGCCACGGACAAAACCTTGTCCGCCACGGACAAGCCTTGTTCGTCGCGGACAAGGTTTTGTCCGTCGCGGACAAGACCTTGTTCGTCGCGGACAAGCCTTTGTTCGTCGCGGACAAGCCTTTGTTCGTCGCGGACAAGCCTTTGTTCGTCACGGACAAGACCTTGTTTGCCACGGACAAGCCTTTGTCCGTCGCCGGAAAGACCGTTTTCAGCGTGAAAAAGGCTGTTTTCGTCGCCAAAAGAGCTTTATCGGTAATGCCAAAACCGCAATCCGAAGCGGCGGCAACCCCTTTCCAGCCAGGACGCCTTGCCCGCAACGGCGCAGTTCGTCAGGGAGCGCGGGACAATGGGTTTGATGGGCGGCGCATGACATTGGTGCGTCCGCACAATGGCACGGAGCGCGGCGTTTACGCCGCTTCGATGTCCAAAGGGCATGGGGGCAACGGTTGCCGGTGCGCTTGCGAACGATGAAGCGGCGTAAACGCCGCGCTCCGCCGGAAGTCGGGTCGCCGTCAGCCCTTCGCCTTCTCTGCCGCCGCCATCTCCGCGAAGAACGCGGCGGCGCGGCGGTTCAACTCCTCGGGCGGGACATCCTCGATGTGCGTCATCAGCGTCCATTGGTGCCCGAAGGGATCGGTCAGGCAGCCGGAGCGTTCGCCGTAGAACTTGTCCTCGACCGGCTGGAGCACCTTCGCGCCCGCCGCGACTGCGCGCGCGAACGCCGCGTCCACGTCCGGCACGTAAAACAGGAGCGAGACGGGCGTGCCCTTGAGCGACAGCGGCGAGGAGAAACCGTGCGCAGGCATCTCGTCGGCGAGCATCACGATGGAATCGCCGAGCATGATCTCAGCGTGACCGACGGTCTTGCCGTCCGGCGCGCTCATGCGGAAGCGCTCGGTCGCGCCGAAGGCCCGCTGATAAAACGCAATGGCCTCCGCCGCGCCGCGCACGATGAGGTAGGGCGTGATGGAGTGAAACGCCTTGGGGATGGGATCAACGGATTTTTTCATGGGAGGTTGGAGTTTGTCCGGACAAGACGGCGATTCAAGCCGGTTCGCCAGTCTCAGTGCGGCGCGATCTCGTAGCGCACGGCCTGCGCCATGAACGCCGCGCCGGCCTGGTTCGGATGCACACCATCGGGGAAATACTCGCCGCGCTCGCGCATCGCGGCGTGAAGGTCAATCACGGGCGCACCGAGTTCCTTCGCCACCTGCCGGAGCGCCGGGATGATTTCGCCCGCGACGGTCTTCTCGTTGATGCCCCAGCGGTCCTGATACACCGGCACGGGCAGGCAGACGTAAACGAGCGGCTTGCTCGGCAGCGCGCGGAAGTGTTGCACGAGCGCGCGGGCGTCGGCGGCGAACTCGTCCTTGTGCGCCCAGTTGTGCGGCTTGGAATCGTTGGTGCCGAGCTTGATGACCACGATGTCGGGCGCGTAGGCGTCGGCGTCCTTGAACTCCTGGAGGTCCCAGTAGGGCTTGTCGCCTTTCTTGAGCAGCGTGGCGGCGTTGGCGCCGAAATTTTTCACGTCGTAAAGCGGGCCGAGCATGCGCCAAAGCGAGGCGGGGTAGGCGTTCTTCTCGCGCTCGGGAATGTTCGCACCGTAGGTGATGCTGTCGCCCACGCACGCAACGCGCGTGGGCCCGCGCTGGGCCGGCTGCGTGCGGAACTCCGCGGCGGACGCGAGCGCGGCGAGGGAAAGGGCGGCGAGGAGAGCGAGGGAGCGGAGGAGTTTCATGGATGGAATTGAGTGCGGGGATTAAAGCGGCGGCGGGGCGAAGCTCAAAGCTAAAAAACATCCAAGCACCAAGAACCAATCACCAGGGAATCTTCAAATCGCAAACACAACGGGCACCTACGCCACAGTGCCTCCACACGCTTTGGCGCTTGGCGCTTCTCTGGTCCTTGGAGCTTGGAGCTTGGAGCTTAGACATCCCCTCCCTCCGATTGCATTTGAAGAACGGCCGACCGCCGCTATGCTTCGCCCACCAACCCATGAGCTTCATCCTGCCCATCCTGATTTCACTGGGATTCACCGTGGGGGTTGGTTTTTTCTTCTGGTGGCTCGCGCGTCGGCACACGCGGATCATCCCCTACCGGCTCGATGATTCCTCCCTCTCGGGTTGGCCGCCGGAATCACCGCTCTTCGCCGACCTCCCGCGCGCGTGGCTCGCCATCAAGACCCAGGACATCCGCGCCGTCGCCACCGCCCTGAATCTCCAGCGCACCACGCCGTGCGCGTGGAGCGACGCCGTCACGCACGCGGACGATCGGGTGTTCATCTCGCCGCCGGCCGACGGCTGGGTGCTCGTGCTCGGCGCGGGCCTGCCCGAGCCGGAGGAGGACGTGGACCGTTTCTTCCGCTTCCTCCTGGACCTCAGCCGCGAGCTCGGGCTGGTGGTTTATTTCAGCGCGGAAAATATTTTCTACCACCACGCGTGGGTGAAGGCGAACGACGGGAACGTGGTGCGCGCCTACGCGTGGGCGGACCAGGCGTTGTGGAACCAGGGCGAGCTCACGCAGGTCGAACGCGACCTGCGCCTCGTCTGCGAACCCTACCGCGAGCCGGGCCGGCGGCCGTCGCCGCGCGCGGTCGCCGCCGCGCAGCAGAACTGCGAGCGCCTCGCCGATCTCGCCGCGCGCTGGGCGCTGGACCCGCGGGCGATGGACACGCGCACCGCCGCCCGCCGGCCCGGCCTCGCGGGCGAGTTCAAACATCCGAAACTGCATTAACCGCTCCGCGCCGTCGCGGAACAAAACGTCATGTCACTCGAATCCGCGCTCGAAGAATTTCCGAAGACCGTCCGGCTGAAGGACGGCACCGACTGCGAGTTCCGCCCGCTGCGCGCGGACGACGAGAAAAATTTCCACGAATTCTTCCTCGACGTGCCCGAGCGGGAACGGCTCTTCCTCAAGCACCGCGTCACCGAGCCGGAGGTCATCCGCCAGTGGTGCCAGAGCATTGATTACGGCCGCAACCTCCCGCTGCTCGCCGTCGCCGGCAAACGCATCCTCGCCGACGCCACGCTCCACCAGCAGCTCGGCGGTTGGAAACGCCAGATCGGCCGCGTGAGCGTCTTCGTCCACAAGGATTACCGCGGCCGCGGACTCGCCCGCGCGCTGCTCGCCGAGATCATCGAGACCGCGCGCTCGGCCGGATTGGAACGGCTGGAGGCGGAGTTCATCGGCGAGCAGAGTGCCGCGATGAAGCTGTTCGCGCACGCGGGTTTCACCGAGCTGATGCGTCAGCCGGATTACGTGAAGGACATGCAGGCGCTCGCGCACGACTACATTCTCATGGGCCTCGAACTCGTCACCGACGAGGAATACGCCGGCATGGCCTGAGGCCGCACTATGCCCAAAGCGCCCGAAAACTGTCCCCACTGCGGCGCGGACATTCCGCTCCACGCGGAGGTCTGCCCCCAGTGCGGCTCCGACGCGCAGACCGGCTGGTCGGAGGAGGCGAAGGCGCAGGAGCTCGGACTGCCGGACGAGAAGTTTGACTACGCGGATTTCGTGGAGGGCGAATTTGGCGGCGGGGAACGGACCCGGCCGCGCGGCGTGGCGTGGTATTGGTGGGTGCTCGCCGCCGTGCTCGTCGCGGGTTTCGTCACGCTCCTGCTCTGGCGCTGAGATGCGCACGAACATTTCCATCGGAAAAAAATTCACCGCCGCCGTGCTGGCCCTCGCGCTCGGCTGGCTGGGCACCGGCTGCGAAACCGCCCGCGACGTCAGCCTCACGCACCGGCTGTGGTCCGGGAGCGATCTCGAATCGGAATGTTTTCCCGCCGCCAACGGCCGGCTGCTCGTCCACCACTCGCCGGCCCACGACGATTTCCTCGTGCAATACGACGAGGCGAAGGATCGCTCCACCCGCGTGCAACCGCGCAGTTATTTCCTCCGCGAGAATGCCGACCGCCTCGCCGCCCGGCGCAAACCGAACTTTGTTTCGAAACGCTCCGCCACCGACCTGACGCCGGTGCCCGTGTTGGCCGAACCGCCCGCGACACTTCCCACCGGCGGCTACGTCCTGCTCGCGCCGGATCGCGCGCACTTCACGATGCGCGTCACCGGCTGGCCCGCCGGCCCCTACGCCCTGCCCGGCTACCAGGTGAGCGACGGCACCCCGGCGCGCGTCGCGCTCACGCCCGTCGCCGTCGCCGGCGACGTCGTGATGGTCGGACTCGTCGCGGCGATCATCGGCGCGTGGCTCTGGGCGACGAGTGGCGTGCGGGGCGGCGACTGAACGCGGCGCGACGCGCTTCCGTTGCGCGCGAATCTGATTTACAAAGTCGCCATGAAATTTCGCCGCGCGCCGCTGCCGTTCCTCGCTGCCCTCTGTCTTCTGACCTCTGCCCTCTGCCTGCGCGCCGCCGACTGGCCGCAACTGCTCGGCCCGAATCGCGACGGCATTTACTCCGGCAAAGACCTCGCCGCCGCTTGGCCCAAGGGCGGTCCGCGCGTGCTATGGCAGAAAAAAATCGGCCAGGGCTTCGCCGCACCCGTCGTCGCGCAGGGCAAACTCATCCTCTTCACGCGCGTCGGCGATGCGGAGACCGTCGAGGCCCTCGACGCGAAAGACGGGAAGCCGCTCTGGAAGTTCGAGTATCCCACCGCGTATCGCGACAACTTCGGCTTCGACCCCGGCCCGCGCGGCACGCCCACGGTGGCGGATGGCAAGGTGTTCACGTTCGGCGCGGATGGCGCGCTCACCTGCACCGCGCTCGCCGACGGAAAGAAAATCTGGAGCGTGGATTGCAAAAAGGAATTTGCCGCGCCGCAGGGATTCTTCGGCTTGGCGTGCTCGCCACTCGTCGAGGGCAAAGCGGTGATCGTGGACGTGGGCGGAGCGCGGAGCTCCAGCTCCGCGCGTGCGGAGCCAGAGCTCCGCGCTCCGAACGGCGGGGCCGCCTGCCTCGTGGCGTTCGACCGCGAGACTGGAAAAATTTTGTGGCACAGTTTCTCCGACGAACCAAGCTACTCCTCGCCCGTCGCGGCCACGCTCGGCGGCAAGCGCCACATTCTGGCGCTCACGCGGGGCCATTTCATCGGCCTCGACCCAGCGGATGGAAAAATCCTGTTCGAGCAGCCGTTTCGCCCGCCCGTCCAAGCCTCGGTCACCGGCGCGCTGCCGACGGTGGCGGGCGACAATATCTTTATCTCCGCAGCCTACGACCTCGGTGGACTGCTGATGCGCATGACAAACGGGAGGCCCGCGAAAGTCTGGGCGAGCGATGAAGATCTCTCGCTCCAATTCACCACGGCCGTTCATCGCGACGGTTTGCTCTACGGCCTGCACGGGCGCCACGACATCGGCGGGACGGAACTGCGCTGTGTGGAAATGGGGACCGGACAAGTGCGCTGGGGCAAACCCGGCCTCGCCGGCGCGAACGTGCTGCTCGCGGGCGATTCGCTGCTGGTGCTCACGGAAAACGGCGAACTCATCCGCGCTGCCGCCTCGCCCGACGGCTACCACGAAACCGCCCGTGCCCAAATCCTCGGCCGCGGCGTCCGCGCCCACGCCGCGCTGGCGGACGGCTTGTTCTACGCGCGGGACAAAGGACAATTGGTGTGCGTGGATTTGCGGTGAGGTGGCGAGTTCAACGAGAACTTTCCTCAAGGTTCGGACGCACTCGACCGGAAATCAAGCCTTGCGGATTCGGAGCACTCTGATAGCAATCCGTCGTCCCAGAAGGACAGCTATGTAAATAAACCCACAAACCATTTGCGTAGCTTCGGCTACGGGCCCACTGAAAACCGCGAATTTTCCCCGGCCCCACAGAAACCGACCGAAGTCGCGCCCACTCGGGCGCGGCTTGGCGCGTTTTCTGTGAAGGCGCTTCGCGGTGCCTCAGTGGGGGCGCGTTGGGTTCGCGCCCCTTCTGTTCCGTAGAGTGTTTGTTGCGCAAGGAGCAGCAAACCTATGAAACAAACAGTCAGACTTGCCGGTAAGGTGTTGGTAGTCGTCGCCGCACTCTTCTTCCTGAACCTCCCCGTGCTCGCCGCGTCTCCGCGCGACTATTTCCTTGAAGCTCTCATGAATGGCACGCCGGCAAACCCGGACTTGCGGGGTTACTACAGTCCCGGTGGAGGAGAAGCCACCAACTCCGACATCGCGCGAGTCGAATATTGGAATCTGCCGGAAGTGGTCAGACCAGGTCAGCTAGTTCAATCCTCGCTCGCCTATACAATTCGTTCCAACGCGAACGTAAATGCCATCGTTTACAAAACCGTGTTGGCCGAGTGGCAAACGAACTCGCCGATAGCGCTTTTGGAGAATGGCGAGTCACAGGGTTCACCGCGGACCGTCCGAAAGATATTCAGTTTCACCGCGCCGGTCACGCCGGGGGTTTATCGCGTCCGTCTGGCAATGACGTTTGCCTCCCAAGGCATCCAACGCTTCTTCGGAGACGGGCCGCTGGGTGACGCATCTAATCCTGGCGTGGGTCATTACGCCGAACTCACCATCAGGGTGGAGAATTCTCCTGTGCAGGATTTCTTCCTCGATGCCGAAGCGGCTGCGACGAGGGCATACTACAGCCCAGGCGGCGGTGAAGACCCGGGCTCGGACATTGAGCGCGTTGACTATTGGAACCTGCCAAAGGTGGTGACGCCGGGGCAAACAGTTCAATCAGCACTGGCCTACACGATTCGTTCAAACGCCAACTCCAATGCGGTGGTTTACAAAACCGTGCTGGCAGAGTGGCAGACCAACACCCCGATTGTGTTACTGGAAACTGGGGCTTCGCAGGGTGCGCCGCGCACAGTCCGGCAAACTTTCAGTTTCACGGCACCATCAACTCCTGGGCTTTACCGCCTGCGCTTGGCGATGACATTTGCTTTCCAAGGCATTCAACATTTTTACGGCGATGGGCCGCTTGGTGACGCATCAAATCCGGGCGTTGGTCATTACGCCGAGGTCACAATCAGAGTGGCGAATCCTCCGGTGCAAGACTATTTCCTCGACGCTGAAGCGGCTGGCACAAGGGCATACTACAGTCCTGACGGCGGAGAAGACACCGCCTCGGACATTGAACGGTTGGAGTTTTGGAATTTGCCCCGAGCGGTGGTTGCAGGACAGCCAATGACGAGCGGATTGGCGTTCACGATTCGGTCAAACGCCAACTCCAATGCGGTGGTTTACAAAACCGTGCTGGCCGAATGGCAGACCAACTCCCCAATTGCGCTCTTGGAAAACGGTGGGTCGCAAGGCTCGCCTCGGAAGGTGAACAAGACTTTCAACTTTACCGCGCCGACCACACCAGGAACTTACCGGCTCCGCCTGGCCATGACCTTCGCGTTCCAAGGAATCCAGCGCTTCTTTGGCGATGGGCCTTTGGGCGACGTGTTCAATCCGGGCGTCGGGCACTATGCGGAAATATTGGTTGATGTCGTGACGGTGCCGCCAGCCATAACCGTTCAGCCGTTAAGCCAGACGCTTTCGAGTGGCGGAAACGTGACGCTCTCGGCGGGCGTCAGTGGCAGCGCGCCATTCACGTATCAGTGGTTGCTCAACGCGACGAATATCGCTGGGGCGACAAACGCCACACTGACCTTGACCAACTTCGGCGCGGGGCAAGCAGGTCTTTACACGCTCTTCGTCAGCAATTCGGTCGGCAGCGTTACCAGTGCCGGTGCGACGCTGACTGTTTTTGATATTCACACATACGCTGGTCTGACGATTGCGGGTCCGGTCGGCGCGAACTACCGCATTGATTACCGTAACGACCTTGTGAACACGAACAACTGGCTCGTTTTGACGAACATCACACTGCCGAGCAGTCCTTACCTCTACATCGATTTGGAGTCACCGGTTATACCCAAACGGTTTTATCGCTCGGTGTTGCTGCCGTAGCTCGAAAACCAAGTCCTTGAAAACGTGCTGCCGGATTTTTGCCAGCAGCACGTTGACACTCACTTCCTACCCGCCACGTCCGTCACCACCGTCCAAACGTATTCCAAAAACGTCCCCAGGTTTTTCACCGACACGCGCTCGTCGTTGCCGTGCATCCGACCGCCGTCGGCGTCGGTGGTCGGGACGTTCAGGCCGTAGGCTTGCACGCCCTTGGCGCGGAGTTGCGCGGAATCGGTCGCGCCCACGGTCATCTGCGGAATGGTGATGGCGTGGGGGAACATTTTCCTCTGCGCCCGCTCCAGCGCCGCGAACAGCTCGGTGTCCATGCGCGAGGGCGGCGTGGCCGGCCGCCCGGCCGACGCGGGCGGGACGACCTCGATCTGCGGATCGTCAATGAGCCGCCGCACCGCCGAGGCGAGCGATTCGATGTCCTCGTCGGGCAGCGCGCGCACGTCAATCTGCGCGAGCGCGTCGCCGGGGATGACGTTGAGGCGGAAGCCGCCCTTGATGATGGTCGGGGTGAGCGTGGTGCGCAGGGCGGCGTTGGCGGCGGGATGGTGCAGCCACAATTCCTCCTGCACCTGCGGGTCGTCGAGGTGCGTGTAGAGCCGCGCCTCGGCCGGCTCGCTGATGGTGGCGAGGCGCTTGAAATATTCGCGCGTCGTGTCGTTGAGCCGCATCGGCGCGCGCCACACGCCGACCTTGGCCACGGCGGCGGCGAGGCGGACGATGGCATTGCCGGGAATGGGCCGCGACGCGTGGCCGCTCGGTCCCTTGGCCGAGAGGAGGAACGGCCGCGGCACCTTCTCGCCCGTCGCGACGCCGACAAATTTGATGGCGCCCTTTTCCTCGAACATGCGCCCGCCCTCGTTGAGGCAGAACTCGGCGGCGATTTTGTCCCAGTGGTTCTTTACCATGAAATCAATGCCCACGGAGGTGGTGCTCTCCTCGCCCGCGCACGCGAGGAAGATCACGTCGCGGTCGAGCGGGACGTCGAGGCGCTTGAGCAGGATGAAAATCTGGAGCAACGAGGTGGTCATGCCCTTGTTGTCAATCGCCCCGCGGCCGTAGAGGTAGCCGTCCTTCTGCACGCCCGCGAACGGGTCCACGGTCCACTTCTCGCGCTCGACGCCGACGACATCAATGTGCCCCATGAGCAGGAGCGGCTTCCTTTTGCCCGAGCCTTTGAGCCGCGCGACCACGTTGCCGCGCGTGGATTCGAGTGCGAGGATTTCTGCGGCGATGCCCTCGCGTTCGAGAAGCGACTTGAGGAGTTCGGCCCCGCGCGTTTCGTTTCCCGGCGGGCTGACGGTGTCGGTCTGGATGAAGGTGGTGAGATTGCGGACGGTTTCGTCGAGCGCGGCCTTGAAGTCCGGCGCGGCGGCGCGTGCGGAAAAACCGGAGAGGAGCACGAGCGCGATGGCGACGGAAAAACATTTTGATTTCATTTTGCGTGGCAGCGGGCTGTTTCTCGAAGGGGTTGTAGCGTGGATCGCTCGCGAGGTTAAGTTTTTTATGGCGGGCCGCGGCTTGCGCAAAACCGGCGTCCAACCGAAAGTTCACGCAGTCGTGGACCATTTCCACCGCATGAAACCGCTCATCCAAATATTCGTGCCGATCTCGCTGCTGTTCCTCGCAGTCCTGTTCGCGAGCGGATGCCATGGGCCAAGTAGCGCAAGCCAGTCGCCGCGCTTGTCGGAAGCCGAAGTCGTCGAGCGGGTAAAGCAAGCGGCGGCGCAAAAGGGTTACCGCTGGGAGGATTACTACG
The DNA here is from genome assembly GCA_016199935.1 of Verrucomicrobiota bacterium. Classification (GTDB taxonomy): domain Bacteria; phylum Verrucomicrobiota; class Verrucomicrobiia; order Limisphaerales; family JACQFS01; genus JACQFS01. The sequence continues at coordinate 27,753 of JACQFS010000031.1, read as the reverse complement.
AGCCGCATCCCGCGTTCAACCGCGCCCGCCAGAACTGGACCGTGATGTTGAACCTGAGATTTCCACGGCATATTCCGATCTACCGGCATTTCGTGGTGGACGACCGAACAGGCGAGGTCTCACAGGGGCTGGCGTATTGAGTCGGTGCCGTGGCGGGCGGGCGCAGCTTCGACTTGCGTGATGCTGCGCAGGCGACAAACTATTACCCAATGTTCATGTCACGTTTGCTTCGCGCTGCGATTGCAATTTTCCTGCTGTCACGCTTCTGCACGCCAGCCGCCACCCCCGCGCAATCCGACGGCGAGGACTGGCCGCGCTTCCTCGGCCCGCGCGGGGACAACACATCGCGCGAGACCGGCCTGCTCGACTCGTTTCCGAAGGACGGCCCCCGGATCGTGTGGAAAAAGGAAATCGGCACGGGCTACAGCGCGCCCTCGGTGCGCGGCTCGCAACTGGTGCTGCATCACCGGCTGGGCAATGAGGAGATCGTGGAGAGTTTCGACGCGGCGACGGGCAAACCGGGCTGGCGGCACACGAATCCCTGCGCCTACCGCGATCCCTACGGCTACAACAACGGCCCGCGCTGCACGCCGCTGCTCACGGAGGACCGCTGCTACACGTTCGGCGTGCAGGGCATGCTGACGTGCCTTGATTTGAAATCCGGCAAGCCGGTGTGGGTGCGCGACACGGCGAAGGACTTCGAGGTGCCGGAGGCGTTCTTCGGTGTCGGCTGCACGCCTTTGCTCGAGGACGGGAAACTCATCGTGGAAGTCGGCGGCCAGCCAAACTCGGGCGTGGTGGCTTTCGACGCGGCGACGGGCAAGACGCTCTGGCAAAGCGTCGGCAAGACGAACTGGGAAGGCGTGCCGATGCTCGGCTGGCCGGGTGACCGCACCTATCGCTGGACGACGGTGGAGAAATCCGCGAGCTACTCGTCACCGGTGGCCGCGACGATTCACGGGAAGCGCCACGTGTTTTGCGTGATGCGGCAGGGGCTGGTGTCGCTGAACCCGACGAATGGCGCGGTGAACTTCAGCCGATGGTTTCAATCCGTCGGCAGTGATTCGGTGAACGGGATGTCGCCGGTGGTCGTGGATGATCTGGTGTTCGTCTCAGCGGCGTATTTCCGCGTCGGCTCGTTCTTGCTCCGCGTGAAGCCGGATGGAAAAAGTTTTGAGGAGGTCTGGTGTCAGCCAAAAACATTTCAGGAGCGCGGCACGAACGGCGCGCTGCTCGATCCCGTGCTCGGCATTCATTGGAACACGCCGGTGTATCACGAGGGCGTCATTTACGCCTTCGACGGGCGCAACGAACCGGATGCGTTCTTCAAGTGCGTGGAAATGAAGACGGCCAAAGTGAAGTGGTCGCGCGACGAGCGCTGGGCACCGCACAGTTCGCCGCAGCCGCCCGTCTTCGGCCGCGGCTCGGCGGTGATGACCGAGGGAAAACTCATCGCGCTCGGCGAGGGCGGCCTGCTCGGCATTTTCAAGGTGAACGCGGAGAAGCCGGAGGAACTCGCGCGCTGGCAGGTGCCGGACCTGCATTACCCGTGCTGGGCCGCGCCGGCGCTGTCGCGCAAGAAAGTCTATCTGCGCAGCGAGGACCGGCTGGTGTGTGTGGACTTTGAGAAGTGAGGCAGAGGGGACGCCGGTCCTACCTGGCTGGCACGGCGATATCCTCGGGCATCGGCTGACCTCTGGTTTCGCGGAGGAACAGCACGACGACCAAGCCCAGCAGAAAGACGATGCTCATCCAGCCGCAGGCGTTGCGGAAGGCGGCGAGTTTCGCCTCGGGTGTCGTCGCGCCTGCGGCAAACCACACGGTCATCTTGCCTTGCAGAAACGGCCCGCTCGCGGCGATGAAGCGGCCGACGTTGTAGCAGAAGCTCGTGCCGGTGCTGCGCAGGCGCGTGGGGAAAAGTTCCGGCAAATAGATCGCGAAGCCGGCGAAGAGCGAGAGCTGGCAGACGCCCATTACGAAGCTCATCCAGATATCGCCCTTGCCGTTGAAAAGTTGGAAGTAGCCGACGGTGGCAACGAACGCCGCGACAAACGCGACAGCGAACGCGGGCTTGCGGCCCCAGCGTTGCGCGGCCTTGGTGAACGCGATCATGCCGCAGAACGCGCCGAGGTTTTGCACGATCATGTTCACGCCGGTCCACACAGTCTTGGCCTGCGCGATCTTGTCGGCGGCGACGCCGTCCTTTTTCAGCGAGCGCTCGAGGACGTCACCGACCAGTTCGGGGCTGAAGAAACCGATGCCCCACAAACCGACGACGCCCGCGATGCAGAGGCACATGCCGAGCAGCGCAGGACGGCGCCAGCGGGCCTCGCCGAAGAGCGAGGCGTAGGAGCCGAACTTCGCGCCGGTCAGTTTCCCATCGGCACGGGCCTTCACCCATTTCTCCGGCTCCTTCATGCGGATCATGATGAACACACACAGGAAGGCCGGGAGCGAGCCGATGAGGAACATGTATTTCCACGCCATGCCCGCCTGGATCGAGGAACCCTCCAGTTTGCCCAGCACGATCGCGACGCAGCCAGCCGTGATGTTGCCGACAGCCGAGAGCGCCTGAAGCAGGCCGAGCGCACCGGTGCGCGCGTGCTCGGGCAAACTGTCCGCGACGAGCGCGACGGAAAGGCCAAAGACGCCGCCGACGCCGAGGCCGGTGGCGAAACGATACATCGCGAAGTCAATCCAACCCTTGGAAAACGCCGACAAACCGGTGCAGACAGAGTAGAGCAGCACGGTGAACGCGAGCGTCTTCGCGCGGCCAAAGCGGTCGCCGACCGCGCCGAAGATGAGTCCGCCCGTAGCCCACCCGGCGACGAAGATCGAGGTGGCGTAGCCGCCGTAGAGCTTCACGTCCATGCCCTCGGCGAGCAGTTTCTTCATCGCACCGTTTCGCGCGAGGAGGAAAAGCTGCTGGTCCAGACAGTCGAAGAGCCACGCGAGGCAGGCGACCGCGAAGACGAACCAGTGATACTTGGTCAGCGTGCGCCACCAGGGGGCGGAGGGGGAAGTCGGGGAGGCCATGATTGATACGTGTGCGTTTTGAGTCGGGCTTTGACTACACGGCGGACCGAAGGGATGCGAGACTTTTCAGGGCGGGAAATCCGAAGCTCGAAATCCGAAATCCGAAACAAATCCAAAACCCAAATGCCAAATGCCAAGTGAGTGCGCCCGCCTCGTTTTGGACATTTGGGTTTTGGAGATTTGGATTTGTTTCGGATTTCGAGCTTCGGATTTCGGAATTGAAAACAAAAACGGCCCGCTCTCGCGAGCGGGCCGTCGTGAATTTTTTGTCAGGGCGAATTACTTCGCCGCCGCGGCCGTCTTGTCGCCGGTCGCGACCGGGGCGGCCTCGACGGGCAACTCGACCCATTCGATGATCGCCAGCTTGGCGGCGTCGCCGATGCGCTGGCCGAGCTTGATGATGCGGGTGTAGCCGCCGTTGCGTTCCTTGAACACGGGCGCGATCTCGTCGCAGATGATGCGGACCACGTCTTCGTTTTTGCGCCACTTCTCGCGGAGCACCTTGCCGGGACGCGTGGGCGTGCCCTTGAAGTTGGTGCGCGGGTGCTGGCGCAGCCGGGCGGCGAGCAGGCGGCGGCAGTGGACGTTCTCGGCGACGGCCGCGGCCTTCGCCACGTCGTCACCGGCGGCGGCGGCGGCGGCGATGGCTTTCTGCGCACGCTTGCCGAGGGTGAGGAGCTTCTCGACCACGGGGCGAAGGACCTTGGCCTTGGCGAGCGTGGTTTCGATGCGCTTGTGCTTGATGAGGCTGCACGCCATGTTCGCCAGCATCGCATTTCGATGCGAGCCGGTGCGGCCCAGTTTGGCGGTGCGTTTGAGGTGTCGCATAACGTTGCGGAGTTGTTACACGCTGAGCGGCTTCGCCTCGGCGGGGGCCGGGGTTTCCAGCAGCGTGGTGTCGATGTTCATCCCCAGCGTGAGCTTGAGGCCGGCGAGCTTTTCCTTGATCTCGTTGAGCGACTTCTTGCCGAAGTTGCGATACTTGAGCATCTCCTGCTCGGTCTTCATCGCGAGCTGGCCGACGGTGGTGATGTTCGCGTTGTTGAGGCAGTTGGCCGCGCGGACGGAGAGCTCGATCTCATTCACGCTCATGTTGAGCAGCTTCTTCAACTGCGCCTTCTCGTCGTCCTGCTTGGTCTCGGCTTCCTCGAACTCGACGGCGTTCTTGTCGTAGCCGACGAACACGTCGAGGTGACGCTGGAGAATTCCGGAGGCCTGGAGCAGCGCGTCATCGGGCGTGATGCGGCCGTCGGTCCAGAGCTCGACGACCAGGCGGTCGTAATCCGTCCGCTGGCCGACGCGCGCGGCCTCGACGGCGTAGCGGACGCGGCTGACGGGCGAGAAGAGCGAGTCAATGGCGATGACGCCGATGGTCTGCTCGAGCTTTTTGTTTTCGTCACCGGGGCAGAAGCCGCGGCCGACCTTGACCTCAAATTCCATCTCGAGCTTCTTCTTCTTGTCGAGCGTGCAGATGAGCTGCTTGGGATTGATGACCTCGAGGCCGGCGACGAGCTGGATGTCCTCGGCGAGGACTTCGCCTTCCTTGTTGGCGGTCAGGAGCAGCGTGTGCGTGTCGCGCGTGGCGGACTTGAACTTCACCTTCTTCAGGTTCAGCACGATGTCGGTCACGTCCTCGACGACGCCCTCGACGGTGGTGAACTCGTGCATCGCGCCCGCGATCTTCACGGAGGTGATGGCCGCGCCTTCGAGCGAGCTGAGCAGCACGCGGCGGAGCGAGTTGCCAATGGTGTGGCCGTAGCCGGTCTCAAAGGGCTCGGCGACGAACTTGGCGTAGGTGTCGGTGGCGGTGGCGTCCTCCTTCTGGAGGCGCCGGGGCATTTCGAATCTTCCTAGACGGACTGGCATGTTTCCTTTCGTGGCAATTTTAATCTGGTCTCCACCGGTTCATTCCCGCCCGGCGGCGGCCCATGTAATTGCCGATTTGTGCCCCCTCGCGGGGACGGTTGTTCAGCGGGAATAAAATTCGACGACGGCCTGCTCATTGCCGATGGGTTGGATGTCCTCACGCGAGGGCACGCGCAGGACGGTGCCCTTGAAGGCCTCGCGGTCGAGCGTGACCCAGTCCGGCACGGCGCGGCTGGTGGAAAGTTCGAGGCCCTTGGTCGCCATCTGGCGCGACACGGTCTTGTCCTTCACCTCGACGATGTCGCTGGGCTTCACCGAAAAGGACGGGCGGTCCACCTTGCGGCCGTTCACGCGGACGTGGCCGTGGACGACCATCTGGCGCGCCGAGGGGCGCGTGGAGGCGAACCCGAGGTGATAGACGATGCTGTCCAGGCGCGTCTCGAGAATCTTGAGCATGGTCTCGCCGGTGACGCCGCGGGTCTTGAGCGCCTGCTCATAGACGTTGCGAAACTGGCGCTCCATGAGGCCGTAGTAATAGCGCAGCTTCTGCTTCTCGATCAGGCCGACGGCGTAGTCGGTGTTCTTGCGGCGCGACTTGGGGCCGTGAACGCCGGGCGGATACGGACGGCGCTCAAGATATTTCGACGCGCCGAAAATGGGAACGCCCAAGCGGCGACTGATGCGGGTGCGGGGACCGGTGTAACGAGCCATGATGCGTAGGGAGTAAGTAGTAAATTAGACGCGGCGCTTCTTGCGGGGACGGCAGCCGTTGTGCGGGATTGGCGTCACGTCCTTGATGCAGTTGATCTCGAGGCCGATGGCCTGCAACGCGCGGATCGCGGACTCGCGGCCCGAGCCCGGACCCTTGACGCGGATTTCCACCTCGCGCATGCCGTGCGCCATCGCCTGGCGGGCGGCATCCTGCGCGACCTGCTGCGCGGCGAAGGCCGTGCTCTTGCGCGAGCCCTTGAAGCCGACGCGGCCGGCGCAGGACCAACCGATGACGTTGCCCTGCATGTCGCAGATGCTGACGGTGGTGTTGTTGAAAGTGGCGAGGATGTTCGCGACGCCGACGGTGATGTTCTTCGAGCCCTTGGCCTTGATGACCTTCTTCGCGTTCGGATCGTCGCCGAGCAGTTCGGCGGCGGTCGGAGCGACGATGGGAGCGGCGGGAGCGACCCCGACGACGGCGTCGCCCTTCGGCGCTTCGGTCGCCGCGGCTGCGGCGGCGTCTTTCTTCGAAGCCTTGGGCTTGGCTTCGGCGGTTTCGGCGGCCGGCTTCGGCTCCTTCGCCGGCGCGGATTTTTTCTTCGGTTCGTCAGCCATAGTTCAACAGAGATTTGGAAATTAAGCGCCCGCCTTGGCCGGCGCGGCACGTTGCACGCCGACGGTCTTGCGCGGACCCTTGCGGGTGCGGGAATTGGTCTGGGTGCGCTGGCCGCGCACGGGGAGGCTCTTCATGTGGCGGATGCCACGGTAGCACTTGATGCCCTGGAGCCGCTTGAGGTTGAGGCCGAGTTCGCGGCGGAGGTCTCCCTCGATGACATACTTGCCCTCCTGAATCGCGTGGGCGATCTGCGAGAGCTGCTGCTCACTGAGGTTCTTGGCGCGGAGGGAGGGATCAATGTTTGCGCGCTTGAGGATCTCGACCGAGTTGGTCGGGCCGAGGCCGTAGACGTAGCGCAGCGCGATGTCTATGCGCTTCTCGCCGGGGATATCAACACCAATGATGCGGGGCATGGTCTGGGGTTCCTTTGTGGCTCAACCTTGACGTTGTTTGTGACGGGCGTTTTTGCAGATGACGCGGATGACGCCCCTGCGTTTGATGATCTTGCAGTTCTCGCAAAGTTTTTTTACCGAGGCTCGGACTTTCATGTGCTCAAATTTCTCAGATTCTGATTCGGCCCTGCGAAAAATCCGCGGGCGACATCTCGACGGTCAATGTTTCACCAATTTCAAAACTGCTCTTCTGCGCGCGGTCCGCCCGCGTGAGGAACGCCACCAACCGGTGCCCGTTCCGCAATTCCAAACGGACCAGCCGTTCGGACAAAATTTCCACTACCCGGCCTTCAATTCGGATGGCGTCTTCGCTTCGCACGTCAGAATTTCCGGCTCACCCTCCGTGATGAGGATGGTGTGCTCAAAATGGGCGGAAGGTTTACCATCCACCGTTATGACCGTCCAGCCATCTTTTAGGATTTTCACCTCGGGCATGCCCGCGTTCACCATCGGCTCGATCGCGATCGTCATGCCCGGCCGGAGCTTCTCCGATTTTTTCCCCTCGACGAAGTTCGGCACCTGCGGCTCCTCGTGCATCGTGCGCCCGACGCCGTGGCCGACGAACTCCCGCACCACGCTCAGGCCCTCGCCCTCGACGAGCTGCTGGATCGCGCGCGAAATGTCCACCACGCGATTGCCGGGCCGCGCCTGCGCGATCCCCGCGTAGAGCGCCCGCTCCGTCACATCCATCAACTTCTGGCAAAGAACATCACACCCGCCCACCGCCACCGTGCGCGCATTGTCGCCGATGAACCCGTTGCAAATCACACCAATGTCGAGGCTCACGATGTCCCCGAACTGCAACCGCCGCGGCCCGGCCAACCCATGCACCACTTCCTCATTCACCGAGATGCACGCGTGGCACGGATACTTCCGGTAACCGAGAAACGCGCTGCGCCCCCCGTGCGCCTTGATCCGCGCCGCCACATACTCATCCAACTCCCGCGTCGTCACCCCCGGCGCGATGAACGCACTTGCCTCATCCAGCACCTGCCGCGCGACCCGGCACGCCGGCCGCATCGCCGCCAAATCCCGCTCGCTCTTGAGCAAAATCATCACGCCTCGCCGCGGCTCAAAACCGCCCGCGGATGCGCCCCTTCTTCAGGAACCCGTCGTAGTGCCGCATCAACAAATGCGATTCCATCTGCCGCATCGTGTCCAGCACCACCCCGACCGTGATCAAAATGCTCGTGCCGCCAAAGAACGACGCCACCTCCAGCGGCACATCCAGGCTCTGATACAAAACCATCGGCACCACCGCGATCCCCGCCAGAAAGATCGCCCCCGCCAGCGTGATCCGACTCATCGTGTTGTGCAAAAACTCGCTCGTCTCCTTCCCCGGCCGGATGCCCGGAATGTAGCCGCCGTATTTTTTCAGGTCGTCGGAAATCTGGAGTTCGTTGAACTGCGTCGCCACCCAGAAATACGAGAAGAACAAAATCATCAGCGCCTCACACGCCATGTAGAAAAACCCGCCGTAATGCATCGCGCTGCCGATGTCCCGCAGGAACTGCAAATTCAACCGCCCGCCGAGCGTCTCGAAAATCTTCTGCGGAAACATCAGGATCGCCTGCGCAAAAATAATCGGCATCACGCCCGCATAATTCACCCGCAACGGCATGAACGAACTCCCGCCCGAATACACCTTCCGCCCCACCGCCCGCTGCGCATACTGCACCGGAATCTTCCGCTGCGCCTGCGTCACGGCGATGACGCCCGCGACCACCGAGCACAGGAGCAGCACCAGCGCGATCGCGTGAAAAATATTCTTCTGATGATCGCCGGCCTCCGGCGTGAACATGAACCACGTCCCCCGCATCGCCACCGGCAACCGCGCCAGAATCCCGATCGTGATGATCAACGACACCCCGTTGCCGATGCCGCGCTCGGTGATCTGTTCGCCCAACCACATCAGCAACATCGTGCTCGCCGTGAGCAGCACCGTCGTCTGCAACAAATACCACCACGCGGGCCCCACCAGCACCAGCTCGCCCGCGAAATCCTTGAAAATGCTCTGCGGATCCTGCCAGCCCAGCGCCATCACGAAGCCCTGACCGACGCAGAGAATCACGGTGAGGTAGCGGCCATACTGCACGATCTTCGTCCGCCCGCCCTCCTCGCGCGCCAGCTTGCTCAACTGCGGAATCACCGCCGTCAAAAGCTGGATGATGATCGTCGCGCTGATGTAAGGCATGATGCCCAGCGAGCCGAGCGCGCAGCGTTCCAGCGCGCCGCCGGTGAACATGGAATACATCCCGAGCAGCCCGCCGCCGGACTTCGCCGCGTTCTTGGCGAAATAATCCGCCAGCGCCGCGCCGTCCAGGCCGGGCAGCGGAATGATCGCCGCCAACCGGCACACCCCGAGCACGAGCACGGTGAAAATGATCCGCGACTTCAGCTCCGGAATTTTGAAGCAGTTCGCGAAGGTGTTGATGATGCCGGAAATCATTCGGAAAAAAGAAAGGACTCAGCGCCCGCTCAGGCTTTCGCCGCGGCGGCTTTTTTCTCGGCCCGAACCTTGTCCTTCTCCGCCTGCACCAGCGCCTTCGCGGCGATGGACGCCCGCATGTGCGCCGGGGGCAGCTTGACGATCACTTCGCACACGCCGCCGATCGCCTCGATCTTCTGCTTCGCGCTCGCGCTGAACGCGTGCGCCACGATCGTGAGTTTCTTCGTCAGCTCGCCGTCGCCGAGCACCTTGATCCCGTCCCACGTGCCGTTCGCCAGGCCCGCGGCCTTGAACATTTCCACGTCCACGCGCGCGCCGTCGGCGAATTCGTTGAGCGACTCGACATTCACGGGCACGTAAACCGTCTTGAAGCGCTTGTTGTTGAACCCGCGCTTGGGCACGCGGCGGATGAGCGGCATCTGGCCGCCCTCGAAACCGATGCGCGTGGAGGAACCGGAGCGGGCCGACTGGCCCTTGCCGCCGCGGCCGGAGGTCTTGCCGTGACCGCTCGCGCGGCCGTGGCCGAGAAGTTTGCGGCGGTGCTTGGCCCCGGGACGCGGTTTGAGATTGTGCAGACGCATGCTCATGATTCAGGTCTCAGTTCGCCGCCACGGGGGGCGGCTCGGGTTGGCGCAGCGCGATGCCGCGGCTGGCGTAAATGTCCTCGCGCAAGCGGAGCTGGAGCAGCGCGTTGAGCGTGGCCTTGGCCACGTTGGCGGCGTTCTTGGAGCCGAGCGACTTGCTCAGGATGTCCTTCACGCCGGCGCTCTCGAGCACGGCGCGCACGGTGCGGCCGGCCTTGATGCCGGTGCCGGGCGAGGCCGGACGCAGCAAAACTTTCGCGCCGCCGAAGTGCGAATAGACCTCGTGCGGGATGGTGTGGGCCTTGACGGCGACCTTGAGCATGCAACGGCGGGCGTTTTCGCCGCCCTTGCGGATGGCGTCGGCGACTTCGCCGGCCTTGCCCATGCCGATGCCGACGCGGCCCTTGCGATCGCCGGTGACGATGAGCGCGCTGAAGCTGAAACGGCGGCCGCCCTTGACGACCTTGGAGGAGCGGTTGATGAACACGACCTTCTCGGAGAGTTCATCACCCTTCGGGGCCTGCGGTTCGTTGTTGCGCGGACGGCGCGGGCCGCCGCGGCCACGGCCGCCACCAAAGCTGCGTTCGGGGCGCGCCTCGGGCGCGTGAGCCGCGGCTTCGGCCGCCGGCGTTTCGGGAATGTTGGGTTCGTCTGCCACAGTGTTTGCTCCGGTTGGGATTAAAATTTGAGTCCGCCTTCGCGGGCCGCGTCGGCGAGGGCCTTGACCTTGCCGTGATATTTCAGGCCGCCGCGGTCAAAGACGATCGTGCTGATGCCCTTGGCCTTGGCGGCTTCCGCGGCGAGCGTGCCGATGCGCTTGGCGTTCGCGACATTCGCGGCGTTGGCCGCGGGCTTGTCGGCCTTGGGCACGAGCTTGCCGCGCGTGGAGGCGGACGCGACGGTCACGCCGGCGGCGTCGTCCACGAACTGCACGTAGATGTGCTGGTTGCTGAAGCAGACGCTCATGCGCGGACGGGCCGCGGTGCCGATCACTTTCTTGCGAATGCGGTAGCGGCGGAGTTGCTTCAGGCGGTGCTTTTTTTCGACTCTCATGTTCAGGTGGCCACGGTCCTGGCCGTGGCGCGTGAGGATTATTGGACGGTCTTGCCTTCCTTGCGCACGATCTGTTCGTCGTGATACTTGACGCCCTTGCCCTTGTAGGGCTCGGGGGGATAATAGCTGCGGATCTCCGCGGCGACCTGGCCGACGACCTGTTTGCTCGGGCCTTCGATCGTGACCTTGGTGTTTTCCTCGACGGTCACCTTGATCTGGTCGGGGATGGGATAAACGATCGGGTGCGAGTAGCCGAGGTTGAGCGTGACGTTCTTGCCGGTGACGGCGGCCTTGAAGCCGACGCCGTTAATCTCGAGTTTCTTGACGAAGCCTTCGCTCACACCCTTGACCATGTTGTTGATGAGGGCGCGGCTGAGTCCGTGCAGGGCCTTGGCGGCCGAGTCATCGCCGGCGCGGGAGACGAGGACGCTGCCGCCGTCCACCTTCGCGGCGGTGCGCTGGGGCAGTTCGAAGTCGAGCTTGCCCTTGGGCCCCTCGACCAAAACCTTCTGCCCCTTGATCTCCACCTTGACCTTGGGCGGGATGGTGATGGGCTGTTTGCCGATGCGTGACATAAAAATTTCTCCGGTTAACTCACCAAACGTAACAAAGCACTTCGCCGCCCACGTTCTGTTTCTTGGCGTCGCGGGCCGTCATGACTCCGCTCGAGGTGGAGACAATCGCGACGCCGAGGCCGCCAAGCACGCGCGGGATGGTGGTGGAGCCGCTGTAGCGGCGCAGGCCGGGCGTGCTGATGCGGCGCAGGCCGGTGATGACCGGTTTCTTGCCGACATACTTCAGCTTGAGCTTGAGCCTCCGGATGGGCGCGCCCTCGGCCTCGCAACCGGCGATGTAGCCTTCCTTCACGAGGATGCGGGCAATGCTTTCCTTGACCTTGGAATAGGGCAGCTCCAGGCCGGGCTTCAAGGCGCGGCCGGCGTTGCAGATCGAACTCAACATGTCAGCGATGGGATCCATAGGCTTACCAACTGGCTTTGGTGACTCCGGGAATGAGGCCGTTGATGGCGGCTTCGCGGAAGGTGAGGCGGGACGCGCGGAACTTGCGCATGTAGCCGTGGCGGCGGCCGGACATCTCGCAACGGTTGACCACGCGCACGGGGCTGGCGTTCTTCGGCAGCTTGGAAAGCCCGGCGTAATCTTTCTTCGCCTTGAGTTCGGCGCGGATCGCGGCGTATTTCTTCACCGTGTCCGCCTTGCGCTTGTTGCGCGCCAACCAGGATATTTTGGCCATAAAGTTATTTCTCCGCGAACGGCATGCCGAGCAGCTTCAGCAACTCCAGTGCGTCCGCATCGTTCTCCGCCGAGGTCACAAACGTGATGTCCATGCCCTGCGTGCGCTTGATTTTTTCCAGTTCGATCTCGGGAAAAATGGTCTGGTCGGCGATGCCGAGCGAGTAGTTGCCGCGGCCGTCGAACTTGCGCGGGCTGATGCCGCGGAAGTCGCGGATGCGCGGCAGCGCGGACGCCACGAGCCGGTCGAGGAACTCATACATCACGTCGCGGCGCAGCGTGACGTGGCAGCCGATGGGCTGGCCCACGCGCAGCTTGAAGTTCGCGATCGCCTTGCGGGACAGATCGATCACGCCCTTGCGCCCGGTGATCTGGGTCATTTCCTTCATCGCGTCGTCCAGCGCCGTCTTCTCCAGCTTCGCGCTCACGCCCATGTGGATCACGATCTTCTCCAGGCTCGGAACCTGGTGGACGTTCGCGTATTTCCCGCCCTTGATCAGGGCCGGCCGAACTTCCTCGGTGTATTTCGTATAGAGTCTCGGTTTCATTTTCGATCGGTCACGGGTTGGGCCGTGACGCAAATTTCATCAGGCGGTCGCGGGGGCCGCGCCGTGCTTCGCCCGGCGGCGGTCATACTCCTCGGCCTTCATCACGTTGGAAATGTGCACGGTGCCCTCGCGCTCCACGATGGCCCCCTGCGGATTCGCCTGGCTGCGCCGCAGGTGCTTCTTGATCATGGCCACGCCCTCGACGATCACGCGGTCCTTCTCGGTCACGACCTCGATGATCTTGCCGCGCTTGCCATTCTGCGAGCCGGCGATGATGACGACCTCGTCGCCCTTCTTGACGTGGCGCGTGGCGAAACGGTTGATGGGGTGAAAAGCCATAATCAGACGACCTCCGGCGCGAGGGAAATGATTTTCATGAACTTCAGGTCGCGCAGCTCGCGCGCCACGGGTCCAAAGATGCGCGTGCCCCGCGGGTTGCGCTCCTTGTCGATGATCACGATCGCGTTGGAATCAAAACGCAGGCACGAGCCGTCGGCGCGGCGGATGGTCTCGCGCGTGCGCACGACCACGGCGTCCACCACCTCGCCCTTTTTCACCGTGCCGTCGGGCGCGGCTTCCTTGATGTGGCACTTGATGACGTCGCCCACGCGGGCGTAGCGCTGGTTGCGACCGAGGACGCCGATGTTCGCGGCGCGTTTCGCGCCGGTGTTATCGGCCACGTCCATGATGGAACGGATCTGGAGCATAGGTCGGGTGCGTTAAGCGGTGACGGCGGCGGGTTCGGTGTTGCGCGTGACGACCTCGACGAGGCGCCAGCACTTGGTCTTGGACATGCGCCGGGTCTCCTGGATGCGGACCAGGTCGCCGAGCTTGGCCTCGCCCGTCTCGTCGTGCGCGTAGAATTTGTTGAAGCTGGTCACCACCTTCTTGAACTTCGGGTGTTGGAACCGGCGTTGGACCCGGACGACGATGGTCTTGGCCATCTTGGTGGACACGACCTCGCCGGTGCGTTCCTTGCGGTGGCCGCGTTCGAGGGCCGGGGTTTCAATGATGGGGTCAGGCATGGCTTATCCTTGCTTGGGCTGGTTCCGCAGGGCGGAGATCTGGGTTTCGACGCGCGCGATGTCGCGGCGCAGGAGGCGCAGGCGGTTGGGTTTCTCGAGCTGGCTGCTGGCCTGTTGCAGGCGCAGGTTGAACAGTTCCTGCCGGAGATCACGGCTCTTGGCCGTCAGCTCCGGGGCGGTCATGTCTTTGAGTTCGGTCGTCTTCATGGTCGCAAGTCGTTCAGGCGTGGGCGTGGCGCGAGATGAACTTCGTGGAGATCGGCAGCTTGGTCGCCGCCAGCCGCAGACTCTCGCGGGCAAGCGCCTCGGGAATGCCGTCCACCTCAAAGATCACCGTGGCCGGCTTGATGACCGCGACCCATGACTCGACCGGCCCCTTGCCGGTGCCCATGCGCGTCTCGAGCGGCTTCTTGGAATAACTCTTCTGCGGGAACACGCGGATCCACATCTTGCCGCGGCGCTTCATGTGGCGGTTGATGGCCACGCGCGCCGCCTCGATCTGCTTCGTGTCCAGCCAGCAACGCTCCAGCGCCTGCAGGCCGAATTCACCGAACGCCACGGTGTTGCAGCGCGTCGCCATGCCCTTGCGGCTGCCGCGGTGCATTTTGCGATATTTAACTCTCGCCGGTATCAATGCCATAGGTCAGTTCGTAAAAAATTGCTTCAAGCCTGGGCGGTTGCCACCGCACTCACGGCCGGACGGGGCGCCTTGTCCTTCTTGATTTCGCCTTTGCAGATCCAGCACTTGACCCCGAGCTTGCCGTAAACCGTCTTGGCCTCGGCGAAACCGTAGTCAATCTCCGCGCGCAGGGTGTGCAGCGGCACGCTGCCCTCCATGTATTGCTCCACGCGCGCGAGTTCCGCGCCACCGAGGCGCCCGGCGCAGCGGATCTTGATGCCCTTAGCCCCGAAATCCATGGCCGTCTGCACTGACTTCTTCATCGCGCGACGGAAGGAAATGCGGCGCTCGAGCTGGAGCGCGACGTTCTCGGCCACGAGCTGCGCATCCGTCTCCGCATTCTTGATCTCCTGGATGTCCACGTAAATTTCCTTGCCGGTGAGCTTGCTCAGCTCTTCCTTGATCTTGTCGATCTCCGCCCCCTTGCGGCCGATGACGACGCCGGGGCGGGCGGTGTAAATGGTGATGCGGCAGCGGCTGGCGGCGCGCTCGATCTGGATGCGCGGCACGGCGGCGGACTCGAGCTTCTTCTTGAGGATCTCGCGGATCTTCCGGTCCTCGGCGAGCAGCGTGCCGAATTCCTTCTTGTTGGCGAACCACTTCGAGCGCCAGTCCTTGGTGACGGCGATGCGGAAACCGATTGGGTTGGTTTTTTGTCCCATAGGATTATTGCTCGTCGGAAAGCACGATGCGGATGTGGCAGCGGCGCTTGAGGATCGGGCCGGCCGAACCGCGTGCCTTGGGCTGCATGCGCTTGAGGGTGGTGGCCGCGCCGGCGACGCATTCCTTGATGCGCAGCGTCTCGGCCTTGAGCCCGTGATTGTTGGTGGCGTTGGCGATGGCGGACTTGAGCGTCTCGGCGACGAAGCGCGCGCCCTTGCGCGGCACGAAGTCGAGGATGGCCTGTGCGTGCAGGGCGTTCTTGCCCTGAATCTGGCGCACGACTTCGCGCATCTTCTGCGCGGACATCGGCAGGTTTTTGGTGATGGCTCGGACTTCCATAAAATCTATTTCGCCTCCGCCTTGGCCGTGTGGGCGCCGTGTTTCTTGAACGTGCGCGTGAGGGAGAACTCGCCCAGCTTGTGGCCGACCATGTTCTCGGTGACGAACACCGGGTTGAAAACCTTGCCGTTGTGGACGCTGAAGGTCAGCCCCACGAACTCGGGCGTGATCATCGAGCGGCGCGACCACGTCTTGATCGGCTGCTTCGAGTTGGCGGCCTTCGCCTTCACAATTTTTTCCATCAGGTGTCCGTCAATGAACGGACCTTTTTTTATCGAGCGTCCCATAATCGGTTACTTGTTCTTCATGAGCAGGCCGTCGCGGCGGACGACGATGAATTTGTTGGAATATTTTCTCTTGTTGCGCGTCCGGCCGCCCTTGGCGAGGAGACCCCACGGCGAAGTCAACTGCTGCCAGCCGCCGCCGGACTTGCTCTTGCCCTGGCCGCCGCCGTTGGGATGGTCCACCGGGTTGCGCGCCACGCCACGGCTGATCGGGCGGATGCCCAGCCAGCGGGAACGGCCCGCCTTGCCGAGGATGACGTTCTCGTGCTCGGGATTGCCGACCTGGCCGATGGTGGCGATGCAGTTCTCATGCACCTTGCGGATCTCGCCGGAGGGCAGGCGCAACTGCGCATAGCCCGCGTCGCGCGACATCAGCGTGGCCCCGCCGCCGGCGGCGCGAACCATCTGGGCGCCCCGGCCGGGCTCGAGTTCGATGTTGTGGATGGTGATGCCCACGGGAATGTTTTTCAGCGGGAGTGAATTGCCCACTTCGGGCGGCGCGGTCGGTCCGCTCATCACCTTCATGCCGACCTTGAGGCCCACGGGCGCGACGATGTAGCACTTCTCACCATCCGCGTAGAGCAGCAGCGCGATGCGCGCGGAGCGGCCCGGATCATACTCGATGGCCGTGACCTCGGCGACGATGCCGTGCTTCTTGCGCTTGAAATCCACGATGCGGATCTTGCGCTTGTGGCCGCCGCCGATGCCGCGCACGGTGACGCGGCCGTAATTGTTGCGCCCGCCGGACCGCTTCTTGGTGAAGACGAGGCTCTTCTCCGGCGTGGTCTTGGTGATGTCGCTGAAATCCGCCACCGTCATGTAGCGTTGGGACGGCGTCAGTGGTCGGAAAGTTTTTACAGGCATAACGCGATTAGGTGAGCGAGATCTTGTCGCCGGCTTTCAGGGTGACGATGGTCTTCTTCCAGCTCGGCGTGCGGCCTTCCTGGAGGGTGCGCTTGCGACGCAGCTTGCCGCGGACGTTGAGCGTGTTGACCGCGAGCACCTTGACCTTGAAAAGCTGCTCCACCGCCTTGCGGATCTCCTGCTTGTTGGCGCGCCGGTCAGCGACCAACGTGTATTGGTTGGACTTGGCCGCCTGGAGGCTGCCCTTTTCGGTCAGGCGCACGGTCTTGATGATTTCAAAAGCGTTCATGGCTGGTCGGATTCAAGGCGTTGTTCGACCTGGGCGAAACCCTCGCGGGTAAAGACCAGGTTCTTGGCCAGCAACACGTCGTAGGTGTTGAGCAACTCACCGGTGGTGATGCTGATGCCGCGGACGTTGCGCGAGGCCAGGTAAAGGTTCGTCGCATCCTTGCCGCTGGTCACGATGACCGTGGTGCCCGCGAGCTTGAGCGCGGCGATCACCTTGAGAAATTCCTTCGTCTTGGGCACCGCGAGGTTCAGGTCGCTGACGATGCTGACTTCGCCCGCCTTGAGCCGTTCGCTGAGCGCCTTGCGCAACGCGAGCTGCTTGGTCTTGCGGTTGACCTTCTTGCTGAAGTCGCGGGGCTTGGGCCCGAACACGACGCCGCCGCCGCGCCACAACGGACTGGCAAAGGAGCCGGCGCGCGCGCGGCCGGTGCCCTTCTGGCGCCACGGCTTCTTGTTGGTGCCGTTGACATCGCCCACGTTTTTCGTGCAGGCGGTGCCCATGCGCTGGTTGGCGTTGTAGGCCACGACGTAATCATGCACGGCCTGCGTCGCGCGGCCGTTCATGATCATCTCGAACTTCACGTCGAGTTCACCGGCGCTGTTTCCGGAGGAGTCTTTGACTGGGAGTTTCATACGCCGTTACTTTTTGGCTGCGGCTGCGGGTTTGGCGGCGGCCTTGTCGCCACCTTTCTTCTTGTCCTCACCACCACCGGCGGCCACGGCGGCGGCCTTCTTGCGCGCGTCGTGGATCTGCTGGTAGCGCGCGGAGCCCTTGGCGATTTTCTTCGCCTCGCGGATGATGACGTAGTCGCCCGGCGATCCGGGAATGGCGCCCTTGATCAGCAGGACGTTGTCGGCTTCGCGCACCTGGATGATCTCCAGGTTCTGCGTCGTGCGGCGGACCTGGCCCATGTGACCGGGCATCTTCATGCCGCGCATGACGGTGCCGGGGAACAGGCGCTGGCCGATCGCGCCGCTGCGGCGATGCCAGCCCTTCGCGCCGTGCGTGCTGTCGCCGCCGCGGAAACCGTGGCGCTTCACCACGCCCTCGAAGCCGCGGCCCTTGGTCAGGCCGATGGCGTCAATGAAATCGCCCTTGGCGAAAATCGCCGGGCCCACGATGTCGCCGGGCTTCACATCGAGGGTGAAGTCACGGAACTCGCGGATGCGCTTGACGGCGGCCCCGTTGAATTTCTTGATGTGGCCGAGCAGCGGCTTGGTCAGGCGGTGCTCCTTCTGCTCGCCGAAGCCGAGCTGGACGGATTTGTAGCCGTCGGTCTCGACCGTTTTGCACTGGAGCACGCGGTTGGGGCCGGCGAGCACGACGGTGACGGGGATGGCGTTGCCGCGCTCGTCATAGACGCGCGTGGAGCCAAGTTTTTTTCCAAGAAGTCCGATGGGCATACGCGCTAAATTTTGATGGTGATGTCCACGCCCGCCGGGAGGTTGAGCTTCTTCAGCTCGTCCACGGTCTTGGCGGTGGGGTCGAGAATGTCGAGCAACCGCTTGTGCGTGCGCTGCTCGAAGGTCTCCTGGGATTTCTTGTCGGCGTGCGGCGAGCGCAGCACGGTGAACCGCTCGATGCGGGTCGGCAGCGGGATCGGGCCGGCCACGCGGGCACCGGTGCGCTTGACGGTCTCGACGATCTCCGAGGCCGACTGGTCGATGACCCGGTGATCGTAAGCTTTGAGTCGGATGCGTATGCGTTGGGTGGCCATAACAAAGAACAGGTTTGGGTTTAGGTGCGCGCCGCCGGCTTCTTGGCCGCCTGATCGAGAATTTTTTCGAGCACGCTGTTGGGCACCTGCTCGAAGGAGAACGGCTCCATCGAGTAGCTCGCGCGGCCCTTGGACAGCGAGCGGATCGCCGTCGCGTAGCCGAACATTTCCGCCAGCGGCACGTTGGCGTTGATGATCGTCTGGCCGGACTTGGCCTCGATGTTGATGATGTTGCCGCGCCGGCGGGTGACGTCGCCGATGAGGTCGCCCTGATATTCGTCGGGCGTGGTGAGCTCGACCTTCATGATCGGCTCGAGCAGGATCGGCCCGGCGCTCTTGAACGCGTCCTTGAGGGCAAAAATTCCCGCCATGCGGAAGGCCAGTTCGTTCGAGTCCACCTCGTGGAACGAGCCGTAAACAATTTCCACCCGGACATCGATGACCTGATAGCCGGCATACACGCCGGCCTTGATCGCCTCCTCGATGCCGGCGATGACCGCCGGGACGTATTCCTTGGGGATGAGGCCGCCGACGATCTTGTTGGTGACCTCGATGCCCTTGCCCTTTTCGTTCGGATAAACTTTCACTTCCGCGTGGCCATATTGGCCGCGGCCGCCGGACTGACGGATGAACTTGCCGACGCCGTCCGCTTCCTTCGTGATCGTCTCGCGATAGGCGATCTGCGGCGCGCCCGTGTTCGCATCCACTTTGAACTCGCGCTTGAGCCGGTCGATGATGATTTCGAGGTGCAACTCGCCCATGCCCGCGATGATGAGCTGGCTCGTCTCCTCGTCGGTAAAGCAACGGAAAGTCGGATCCTCTTCCGCGAGTCGCTGCAATCCTTCCGACATCTTCTCCTGGTCCTGCTTGGTCTTCGGCTCCACGGCCATGCTGATCACCGGCTCGGGAAACGTCGGCGGTTCGAGCGTCACGTCGAAGTCCTCGTCGCACAGCGTGTCGCCCGTGGTGATGTTGCGCAGGCCGACCAGCGCGGCGATGTCGCCGGCATAGACCTCGTTGATGTCCTTGCGCTCGCTGCCCTGGATGACCATCAGGCGGCTGACGCGCTCGCGCTTGCGGGTGCGCGGATTGTAAATGTTGTCGCCCTTCTTGAGCTGGCCGGAGTAAACGCGGAAAAACACCAGCTTGCCCGCGTAGGGATCGGTCCACAGCTTGAACGCCAGCGAGCAGAACTTGTGGTTGTCGTCCGTCGGCACGTCCACCTTGGTCTCCGTGCCCGGCTCGTGGCCTTGCGCGGGGGGAATGTCCAGCGGCGACGGAAGATAATCCACCACGGCGTCGACCAGGACTTGCACGCCCTTTTTCTTGAATGCGGAGCCGCAGAGCACCGGCACGAGTTCGATCTTGCACGTGAGCCGGCGGATCGCGGCCTTGAGCACCGGCGCCGAGATCGGCTTTTCTTCGAGCACGAGGTTCGCAATCTCGTCGTCCTTGTTCGAGACGGCGTCAATCAATTCCGCGAGCGCGGCCTTGGCGCGTTCCTGATGCTCAGCGGGGATTTCCGTGACATCGTAATTCAAACCTTCGTTGGCCTCGGTCGGTCCCCAGTTGATGGCCTTCTGGTTGACCACGTCGATCACGCCTTCAAAGCCGCCCGTGATGATCTTGCCCTCGGCCTCGTTCGGGCCGGCCCCGAGGGGCAGGAAAATCGGGAACGCATAGGCGCGCAGCTTGGTGCGCATGTCGTTCAGCGCGTTTTCAAAATTCGCGCCGATCCGGTCCATCTTGTTGACGAACGCGATGCGCGGCACTTTGTATTTCGTCGCCTGCCGCCACACCGTCTCGGACTGCGGCTGCACGCCCGCGACGCCGCAGAACACCGCGACCGCGCCGTCCAGCACGCGCATCGAGCGCTCGACTTCCGCCGTAAAATCCACGTGGCCCGGCGTGTCAATGATGTTGACCCGGTGCGGAATGTTGTTGAACGCCTTGTAAAGTTTGTCCTCGCCCGACTTCACGCTCTTCTGCGTCCAGAAGCACGTCACCGCCGCCGAGGTGATGGTGATGCCGCGCTCACGCTCCTGCTCCATCCAGTCGGTCACCGTGTTGCCGTCATCCACGTCGCCGATCTTGTGGATCAGGCCGGTGTAAAAGAGAATGCGCTCGGTCGTCGTCGTCTTACCCGCATCAATGTGGGCGGCGATGCCGATGTTGCGCGTCCGTTCCAGCGTGTATTGCCGGCCCGGCGCGTTGACTGACTTGTTCTCTTCCATTACGGCTGACATGACTTTCGTTTAGAGAATAAAAACCCCGGCGCACGGTCGGCCGGGGCCATTAAAAATTTTCTACCAGCGGAAATGCGCAAAGGCCTTGTTCGCCTGCGCCATCTTGTGAACGTCGTCCCGTTTGCGGATCGCGTTCCCCTGCCCCTGATAGGCTTCCATGATCTCCGCCGCGAGCGCCACCGCCATCGGCTGGCCCTTGCGCGCGTCCGCGAAATCCACGATCCACCGGATCGCCAGCGACGCCTGCCGGTCCGCCGGCACCTCGAGCGGCACCTGATACGTGGCGCCACCGACGCGGCGGGCCTTCGTCTCGATGCGCGGCTTGGCGTTTTCGACCGCGCGCTGGAGCGCCTCGACCGGGTTCAACGCCGGGTTCTTTTCCGCGATCTCGTTGAACGCGCGATACACGATGCCCTCGGCGGTGTTCTTCTTGCCGCCATACATGACGGTGTTGACCAGGCGCGTGACGAGCACACTGCCAAACCTGGAATCTTCGCGCATTCCGCGCTTACTGGCTTGACGACGACGTGACATGACGAGGTGAAAAAAGTTAAACGGTTACTTCGCAGCGGGAGCGGCGGCGCCGGCCTTCGCTTCCTTCGGGCGCTTGACGCCATACTTCGAACGGCTCACGCGCCGCTTCTCGACGCCGGCCGCGTCGAGCGTGCCGCGCACGATGTGATAACGCACACCGGGGAGATCCTTCACACGGCCGCCGCGGATGAGCACGATCGAGTGCTCCTGCAAATTGTGTCCCTCGTCCGGGATGTAGGCGATCACCTCGAAGCCATTCGTGAGCCGGATCTTCGCGACCTTGCGCATCGCCGAGTTCGGCTTCTTGGGCGTGCGCGTCATCACCTGGAGGCACACGCCCCGGCGGAACGGCGCTCCCTCAAGAGCCGGCGACTTGCTCTTGTATTTCACCTTATTGCGTCCGAAACGGACGAGTTGGTTGATGGTCGGCATCGCGAATTATTCCTGACGATTAAACGGCCCTTCCTCCAGTCATCCCGGAGAAAGGGCGGACAGATTAACAAACGACTTTTGCCCTGCAACATGTTTTCCGAAAATTCTTCGGCAAAAAACGTGCGTTGCAAAAAGTCCCCGTGTTGTCCGCGCCCCGCCGCGTCTGGTTTATCAGCGGCAGTGCCCGTCCGGATTCCGGGGACGCGTAGGAAATAGATTTCTTCCGAAGGACGCAAGCGGAATTTTTTCTGGACGGTGAAATTCAGCCACGGAGACACGGAGGCACGGAGCCGGGTTCTTAGCCACGGATTGAACACGGATCAAACACGGAAAAAAGAGCTTCTCCATCCGTGTTTCTTCCGTGTTCAATCCGTGGCTCAATGGAAGTTTTCCTGTCCGGGCTCCGTGTCTCCGCGCCTCCGTGGCCAATCCCTCACTGCAAGCCCACGCGGGAGAGGTGGAACACGTCGCGCTGCGACGTGTTCGAGGCCGTCGCAGCGCGACGGCCTCCACCATCTCACTGCAAGCCCACGCGATAGGCGCGCGTGGTCGCGGCCAGTCCACCGGTGAGCGTGCCGTCATCCACCCATTGGTTGATGCCGGCGGAAGGTTGCGTGAAGACGGGCGCGGCGATCACGTTCCACACACCGGAGGCAAGGTTGTCGCTGTAGAGGAGGCGGTAGCTCTTGCCGGCCACGAACGGGAACCGCAACGTCACCGCGCCGCCGGCGCCCACGGAGATCGGCGTGAGTGTCAGCGCGCTCGCGGGGTCGTTCGGGTTCGTGCCGGCGAGGGTCTCGGCGTAATCGCTCTGCCCGTCGCCGTCGCTGTCCGGCGAGACGTAGCCGCCCACCACCACGTTCGTCGCGCTGAGCGTGACGAGGAACGAGCCGAGGTTGTCCACCGTGTTCAACCGCCCGCCCCCGCTCACGTTGCCGAACGCGCCCGTGGCCGAGCCGTAGTTGAACACCGTGAAGCTGTCGCCCGCCGCCGGGTAGAAGCCGTTGAGCAGCGACAGGCTCAACGTGCCGGCCAGCTCGACAAAGTTGGTGACGCTGAGCACGTCGTATTGGTTGGTGGCCAGCAGCCCGCCGAGCTCGAAGGAAAGGTTCGCGCTGCTCCGCAGGCTGAGACTGCCGTTGATCGTGAGCGCACCAGGCGAACTGCCGGGAGCGATGGTGCCAAAGTTGGTGACCGCGCCGAGGATGGTGCCGTTGCCCTTGAGTAGTGAGTTGCTGGCGAGCACAAGGCCGTTGGCGAACGAGTGAGTGCCGCCGAGCAACTGGAACGTGGCCGCACTCGCGCCGTTGCCGACGGTGAACGGCAGCCCGTTCGCGTTCGTCGTGCCGCGGGTGATGAGCGTGCCGCCGTTGAACTCGAAAACGCCGTGTGCGACGCCGCTAACTTTATTGGTCAGAACCAGCTGGTCGGTTTCAAAATAGCCGCTGTTGAGAACGTTTGTGCCGCGGTTAAGGAGCGCAATCCCAGTGCCTGCCGGATTGGTGACGATGAGGCTTCCGCCGTCAATGGTGACGCGGTTGCTGCCGGTGCCTGGGAGTGCTCCCATGGTGAGCGCGGCGGCAAAGACCGCGCCGCCGTCGCTGACGATAAGTTGTGTGCGTGGGCCGCTGTTGCCGATGGTCAGCAGACCGTTATTGCTCCACACCGAACCGGTTCCCGTAACGAGTGCAAGGTTGTTGCTGGAGTTCGCGCCGGTGCCAAGCGTGCCCGTGGTGTTGAACACCGTGCCGCCGTTGCTCACAACCAGTTGATTGGCCGACGCACCGCTGACGGCGCCGATGCCCAGTGCTGATAAGTTGCTCCACACGGAGCCGGGGCCGGTTACGAGCACGAGATTGGTGTCGCCGGTAGCAGCATTGCCGATGGTGGCCGCGCCGAAGGCGGCTACCACGCCGCCATTGCTGATGACGAGTTGGTTGAACGCGCCGGAGTTGCCGATGATCAGTGTGCCGTTGTTCGTCCAGAGCGAGCCGGCGCCTGTCACGAGCACGGAGTTGCTGTTGCCAGCCGATGTGCCGCCCACCGTGCCCGCGGAGCCACCGAGGACCACGCCGCTGTTGCTGATGACGAGCCGGTTGAACGAGCCGGCGCTGCCGATGGTGACCGCGCTGGCGTTGTTCCACACCGAGCCGGGGCCGGTGACGAGCGCGAAATTGTTGCTGCAGTTCGCGCGGTTGCCAAGCGTGCCGGTGGTATCGAACACCTTGGCCCCGTCGCTCACCATCATTTGATTGCCGGAAGCACCATTACTACTGTTGCCGATGATCAGGGTGCTACTGTTGCTCCAGACCGAGCCGGGGCCGGTGACAATCACGGCATTGCTTCGGGCGCTCGCGCCGTTACCGATCCAAGCCATGGAATCGGAGAGTGTATAGTTGCTGATGAGGAGCTGAACGTTGGTGCCGCCGTTGCCGACGTTCACAACACTCAGGCCGGAGGGGCGGAATTGAAACTGGTTAGTGGTAAATCCGTTGAGCGAGTATCCACCCAAGTCGTTGGTCATGTAGAACAGGGTGTCGTTTTCGTCGAGCGTTAACCCGCCGATGTTGGTAAGCGCCGAGGCGGCATCAATGTTCAGCGTGTCGTTGACCCCGGCATTGCCCCACGTGAAGATGCCACCGCCCACATTCCACGTTGAGTTGGAGATGAGCGTGACGCTGTTGTTACGCGAGACTGAGCCGCCCAACGTGAGGCCTGCGCTCGAGAGCGAGCCGCCCACGGCCACCACGCTGTTGTTGGTGCCCGTCGCAGCGCTTCCCAAATTGATCGCCCCTCCTGCGACAACCGCGCCGCCGTTGCTGACGAGGAGTTGATTGAACGAGCCGCCGTTGCCGATGGTCAGGATGCCGCTGTTACTCCACGTCGAACCCGCGCCGGTGACCACAGCAGAGTTTTGATTCGCGCCGGCAACCGCGCCGATCTGCCCGGAACCGCTGACTACCGAGGCGCCTCGGTTAACTGACAGCAGATTCGCGGACCCACGATTGCCGATGGTGAACACATCGGCGCTGATCCAGCGGGAATTGCCGCCGGTCACCATCGCGAGGTTCGAGTTCGCCCCCGCCAAGTATCCGAGCGCGGTCACCGATGCATTGGACACGGTGGCGCCGTTGCTAACCATCACGCTGTTGAATGAACCGAGGTTGCCGATCAAAAAAAGGTTCCCGGTCTTCCAGAAGGAGGACGCATCCGAAACCACCGCCGAGTTGGAATTCGCGCCGACCGCCGAGCCCAGCACGCTGTTGTTGACGGTGCCAAATGTGGCGCCGTCGTTGACCAGCAGATTGTTTCCCGACGAGCCTTCACCCAAGTTGAAATAACTCACGGTCGTGAAGGATGACGCGCTGCCAGTTACCAGGATGGAATTGTCGTTCGCGGCCGCCGCCACTCCCACGCGGTTCTCGAATGTTAACACCGAGCCGCCGTTGGAGACGACGACGCGATTACCCGCCCCGGCATAGCCAATGACCAGTTCCCCCCAGTTGCTCCACAAAGACCCGCCACCGGTGATCACAACCAGATTCGTGCCGGCACTGGCGGTGTTCCCCACCCGGCCTCCTCGACTGGTGACGTTGCCGCCGTCGGAAATGGTCAGCGCATTAAACGCGCCCCCGTTGCCGACATACAGCCCCACACCCGCCGCGTTGGTGCCGAGCATCCAACTCGTCCCCACCCCGCTCACCAAGATTGTATTCGAGTTCGCTCCGGCGTTGAGGCCGATCTGGCCCTCCAGCGTGTTCGTCAGCAGCGCGCCGTTGGTAAGGGTCAGCAGCGTGAAGGAGCCGTTGGTGCCCACGGTCACGCTGCCGGTTACGGTGTTCGTCACGCCGTCGAGCGTGTTGGTGCCGCCGTCGGGCGCGAGTTGCGCGGAAGCGCCAACCGCGAGCAGCACGGCGAGGAGGAAGGGCGGCCAATGCGCCGTCGCAAACCGGCCCGCGCCACCGTGCGGCCTTTCCGGATTGAGCCTGCTGGTCATATCGTGTGTTGGATACGCGGTATCTTTGCGCGTGCTTCACGCTTCGCGCGTCCCCCGGCGCAACTCCGGTGCGATTTATGGGTAATTTCGCTGCCTTCGATAGTAGCGCAGAACGTATGCCATGCAACAAAGCCCGCGCCGGGCAAGCACGTTCTGGGCGCGCCAAGGTAGGGATGGGCGCGCTGCGCCGTCACCGTCGTCGAGCGAAGCGTCAGGCGACGGCTCCCGTGGCGCCCCGCTGAACGCGGGCGCGGCCGACCCGGCGGGTCGGCCCACCTTGGGCAAAACGAAAGGGCCCGCCGCCTTTGCAGGCGGCGGGCCGGGTGAGTTTCGATTCGCGGCGGTTCAGCCGAGGGCGGGTGCCTCGGCGTCCGCTTCCGCCTCGGGGGCGGGCTCGGGCACGGGCGGTTCCTCGACGAGTGGCGTGAGCTGCACGTTGCGGTGGTAGTCGAAGCCGGTGCCGCCGGGGATGATGTGGCCCATGATGACGTTTTCCTTGAACCCGCGCAGGTAGTCGCGCTTGTTCATGGTGGCGGCCTCGGTGAGCACGCGCGTGGTGTCCTGGAAGGACGCGGCGCTGAGGAAGGACTCGGTCTCGATGCTGGCCTTGGTGATGCCCAGCAAAACGGGCGAGCCTTCGGCGGGCTTGCCGCCCTTTTTCTCGACCGCGGCGTTCTCTTCCTCGAACGAGATCTTGTCAATCTGTTCGCCCCAGAGGAACTCGGTGTCGCCGGCCTCGGTGATGCGGACCTTGCGGAGCATCTGGCGGACGATGATCTCGATGTGCTTGTCGTTGATGGTCACGCCCTGGAGGCGGTAAACCTCCTGCACCTCGTTGACGAGATGTTCCTGGAGCGCCTGGGGCCCGAGGACATCGAGGATGTCGTGCGGGACCATGGGGCCGTCGGTGAGCTGCTGGCCTTTCTTGACGAGGTCGCCCTTGAAGACGATGACGTGGCGGCCGATGGGGATGAGGTGCTCCTCCTCGGTCGTGGTCTTCGGGTCGGTGATGAGGATGCTGCGCTTGCCGCGGACGGTGGGTCCGAAGTCCACCACGCCGTCGATCTTGCTGATCTCGGCGGCGTCCTTGGGACGGCGGGCCTCGAAGAGTTCGGCGACGCGGGGCAGACCGCCGGTGATGTCCTTGGTCTTGGACGTCTTGCGCGGGGTCTTGGCGATGAGCGTGCCGGCGACGATCTTGTCGCCGGTGTTGACGACGATGTGGGCGCCGGAGGGGATGCCGTAGTTGGCAATTTCCTCGCCCCGGTCGTTGAGCACGGCGACCTGCGGGTGCAAGTCCTCCTTGTGGTCGATGATGACCATGGCTTCCTGGCCGGTGGCCTCGTCGGTCTCCTGTTTCATCGTCACGCCCTCGATGATGTCGTGGAACTTCAGCTTGCCGGCCTTCTCGGAGAGAATCGGCACGTTGTATTGGTCCCACTGGGCGAGGGTGTCGCCCTTCTTGATCTTCGACTTGTCGCCCTGGGAGAGGACGGAGCCGATGATGATGGTGTGGCTTTCCAGTTCCTTGCCGTCCTCGTCGTGGACGGAGATGGTGCCGTTTTTGTTGAGGACGATGTGGTTGCCGTCCTCGAGCTCGACGGAGCGGATTTCATTGAAACGCAGCACGCCGTCGTGCTTGACCTTGATGATGGGCTGCTTGAACTGGCCCGCCGCGACGCCGCCGGTGTGGAACGTGCGCATGGTGAGCTGCGTGCCGGGTTCGCCGATGGACTGGGCGGCAATGATGCCGACCGCCTCGCCGAGCTTGCAGAGCAAACCGGTGCCGAGGTGGCGGCCGTAGCAGAGGACGCACACGCCGTATTTGCTTTCGCACGTGAGCACGGAGCGGATCTTCGCGGACTCGATGCCGGCCTTCTCGACGGCCTTGGCCTTGAGTTCGTCGATCTCGCCGTTCGCCTTGACGAAGATCGTCTTGGGATTGTTCGGGTCGCGAATGTCGTCGCACGAGACGCGGCCGACCAGACGGTCGCCGAGTTTCACCACTTCCTCCTCGCCCTCGTAAATGGCCTGGACGTGGATGCCGTTGGTGGTGCCGCAGTCCGCCTCGCGGATGATCACGTCCTGCGCGACATCGACGAGCTTGCGCGTCATGTA
>JACQFS010000030.1 GCA_016199935.1 Verrucomicrobiota bacterium | reverse complement strand
CGGGCATCGCCCCGACGGGCCTTAACATCGACACGAACAACGGCCTCCCCATGCGCTTCCTCGCTCCGGATCACGGCGAGGCGATTCCCTATCTCGTGGACGCGCAGGCGCTGCCGGCCGGCGTCACGACCAATCAGGCGACCAATGCCGTTGCGTCCGCGTTTCAAGCGTGGTCCGCGGTCACCGGCATTCGGTTCGTGTTCGAAGGCTTTACCAACTTCGGCAATGCCTCGGCCGCCGTCACCAACCTCAATGGTTCCCCGCGCGACGACGCGAAGATTCGGATCCAACTGCACGACACGTTTAACTACATCCCGGCGAGTTCCACCGTGGGCAATGGCGGGGTCGGCGACAGCTTCTTTACGGGCGGCAATACTCCCACCAATTGGGGCACCGGCGCAAATGTGAAGGGCTTTGAGTTTAACCGGGCGGTCCGCGGTTTTGTCGTCCTCGAACACACCAATGTCTTCTTGCAGAATACCAACCATCTCGCCGAAGTCCTTTGCCACGAAATCGGTCACGTCTTGGGCATGATGCATTCGAGCGAAAGCGACCCCGAGCCGAACACGGTTCTGAGCAACGCGGTGATGTATTTCCGTGCCCATAACGACAATCGCGGGGCCGTGCTTGGCAGTTACGACCCGCCCGTCGTGCAGTCGGCTTACCCGCCGACCAACACGCCGCCGTGGACCTTTGACCGCGTGATGGACGTGGTGGACGCCTCGCCGCAGCCGAACGTCGCCGGCGTGAACGAACTTCGCCTCCAGCCCTTCGACCTCTTTTCGCCCAGCAATCTTCCGGTGTATTCCCTCCAGTTGAGCAATCCCGTCGCGCCTCACGGCACCTTCGCCACCAACGCCACCAACGCCCTGCTGCTCCGCTTCACACCCACGATCACCGGCAACGGCCCGCGCATTGATCCATCCGATGAACTCACCTCCTACGACTCGGTCTATGCGCGCGTCTTCGATGGCACGAACGCGTCGCCCTACGTTTTCATCCGTGTCATCTCGCTTTCGCAGGACAACTTTCCCGCAAC
Source organism: Verrucomicrobiota bacterium (assembly GCA_016199935.1). Taxonomy (GTDB): domain Bacteria; phylum Verrucomicrobiota; class Verrucomicrobiia; order Limisphaerales; family JACQFS01; genus JACQFS01. The sequence continues at coordinate 35,624 of JACQFS010000030.1, read as the reverse complement.
CAGCGACGGCATTCCGGACAACTGGATGACCACCTACTTCGGCAATCCTGACCCGAGTGTGGGTGCGAATCACCGCGCGACCAATGATTTTGATGGCGATGGGTTCACCAACTTTCAAGAATATCTCCTCGGCTCCGATCCGACGAACAGCAGGTCCAGCCTCCGCCTCCTTTCGCAAACCGCCACCAACCTCACCTTCGAGGCCCGCCCCTACGAAAACTACGAACTCTTCGCCTCCACCAACCTGAGCAACTGGGTGCGGCTCCCGATCGGCGTGCGCCCCACGAACACGGTCGGTGCCTTCACCAACCTGTTCGCCACCAATAATGCGAAGCTCTTCTACCGCGTCGGTCGCGTGCCGTGAACGCGGCTCATTCCTCCACCATCCGCGCGCACGCCGCGCCCTCGTCCGGGCACACGGCCATTTCTTTTCCTTTGAACGGCGGGCGCATCGTCAGCCCCAGCGTCGCGAGCATCGCCTTGTCCGCATCGTAGTCCGGCGACGGCACGGCGCTCGTGAGCATCGTGCCGGTTTCGCTGGAGAAAATGGAGTTCGCGCCCGCGAGGAAACACAGCCCCTGCTGCCACGTGCTCAACGTCACGCGTCCCGCCGAGAGCCGCACCATCGAGGCCGGCATCACGAGCCGCGCCGTCGCGATCATCCGCAGCGTCTCGTCGAACGGCACCTCCTCCTGGTTCTGCAACGGCGTGCCCTCGACCTTGGAAAGGATGTTCACCTGCACCGACTCGGGATGCGTGTCCAATGTCGCGAGCGTGTGCAGCAGCTCGATGCGGTCGGAAATTTTTTCGCCGAGCCCGAGGATGCCGCCGGAGCAGACGGTGACGTTCGTCTTGCGCACGTTGGCCAGCGTGTCGAGCCGGTCCTGATACGTGCGCGTGGTGATGACGGATTTGTAGTGGCCCTCGGACGTGTCGAGGTTGTGGTTGTAGGCGTAAAGGCCGGCGTCCTCGAGCCGCTTCGCCTGCGTCTCATTCACGAGGCCGAGGGTGCAGCAGACTTCCACGCCCATCGCGGTCACGTCCTTCACCATCTCCAGCACGCGTTCAAACTGCGCGCCGTCCTTCACGCCGCGCCACGCCGCGCCCATGCACACGCGGCTCACGCCCGCCGCCTTCGCGTCGCGCGCGAGCGTCAGCACGCGCTCCTTCTCCATCAGCGGCTGCGCCTCCACCTCGGTCTCGTAGCGCGACGACTGCGAGCAATACGAGCAATCCTCCGGGCACGCGCCGGTCTTGATCGAAATGAGTTTGCACACCTGCACCTCGCGCGCGTCCTGAAACTCGCGATGAACACTCGCAGCGCGGAACACCAGCTCGAGCAGCGGCAGGTCGTGCAGCGCGCGGATCTCCGCCGTCGTCCAGTCGTGGCGGACGGTGGCGGCGTGGCTGCGGGTGCGGTTTGGGTTCACGTCAACTGTGCTCGGCATCGTGGTTGACACGTTAGCCGCCACGCGCGGCAGCGCAAGCCGGAAGCGGCGGGGTTGATTTGCGTTCGCCGCTCCACTACAACCGCCGCACATGAAACACCTCGCCCTCCTCGCGCTTGCCGCTTGCGCCTTTGTCTCCGCCTCGTTCGCCAATACCGCCATCGAACCCGCGCCGCGCGACCCGAAGTGGGTCGCACGCCACGAGGGCTTCGTCGCCGAGGCGAAACAGGGCGGCATCGATGTGCTCTTCCTCGGCGACTCGATCACCGACGGCTGGCGCACCAAGGGCAAGGCGACGTGGGACAAACATTTCGCCCCGCTCAAGGCCGCCAACTTCGGCATCAGCGGCGACCGCACGCAGCACGTCCTCTGGCGCCTGCGCAATGGCGAGGCCGAAGGCTACAAGCCCAAGGCCGTCGTGCTGATGATCGGCACGAACAACTCCGGCAAGGAAAAGGCCACGGGCGAACCGCGCAACACCACGGCCGAGATCATCGAGGGCGTCACCACCGTCGTGAAGGAACTGCGCATGAAATTTCCCGACGCGAAGATTCTCTTCCTCGCCGTCTTCCCGCGCGGCGAGAAGGATTCTCCGCAGCGCCTTCAGCTTGCCGAGGTCAATAAGTCGCTCGCGAAACTCCACGACGGGAAGCACGTCCACTTCCTCGACATCGGCAAAAAGTTCCTCGAAGCCGACGGCACGCTGCCCAAAGAAATCATGCCCGACCTGCTCCACCCGAACGAGAAGGGCTACGAAATCTGGGCCGACGCCATCGAGCAGCCTTTGAAGAAGCTGTTGAAGTAGGTTTTGCGGCTGGAATTTTTCTAGTCTCCTCCCGCGTCGCCACTACCATGCGAGCGATGCTTCGATGCTGCCTCCTCATTTTGCTGCTCGCCGCCGTCACCGTATCGGCGGCGGACAAGGCGGAGTTCGGGAAGAAGCTGGCTGAGTTGCAGAAACCGCTCGCGGCGAACCCGACCAATGCTGCCGCCCTGTTTGCCGTCGCCAAGTATTGCCACGACATCGGCGCCAAGGACAACGAGGAAGCCGCCAAGCTGGCGGAGAAATATTTCAACGACCTCCTCAAGCTCCAGCCGTCCAACGCCCTCGCCACCGCCTATCTCGGCAGCACACTCACCATGCGCGCGCGCGACACTTTCTGGCCCACGCGCCGCCTTTCGCTCGTGAAGGAGGGCAACCGCCTGATGGACCGCGCCGTCACGCTTGCCACCAACGACCTCACCGTGCGCATGACGCGCGCAATGAACAACGTCCACATGCCGGCTTGGCTCGATCGTGAGGCGCTCGTGCGCGACGACCTCGCGTGGTTGTGGGAGCAGGTGCAGCAGCGGCCCGCAGCGTTTGTTACTGGCGACAAGCAGGACGTGGCGCACTACCACGGCGTGATGCTTTTCAAAGCGAAGCAAAAGGAAAAGGCGAAGGAAATCTGGGAAGCCGGTCTGGCCCTCGATCCCAACTCGCCCGAGGCTGCCGAAATCCGCGCCGAACAAAAAAAACTCAAATGAACCCCGACCCTCTCTCCGCTCCCCGCCACGTCCGCCCGCGCCGCGGCACCGCGCCCGCGTGGCCCACGGAAATCCAGACCGTGCTCATCAGCGAGACGCAGCTCCAGCGCCGCGTGCGCCAACTCACACGCGACATCCAGCGCGACTACACCGGGCGCGACCTCGTCATCGTCTCGCTGCTCAACGGCACCGTGATGTTTCTCGCCGACCTCATCCGGCACCTTTCGCTGCCGCTGCGGCTGGATTTCATCGGCGTCTCCAGCTACGGCGTGGGCACGGAGTCGGGCGACCTCGTGTTCACCAAAGAACTCCGCCTCGACGTGCGCGGGCGCGATGTGCTCGTGGTGGACGACATCCTCGACACCGGCAGGACGCTCAAGCGCGTCACGGAAAAACTGCGCCAGCTCAATCCGCGCGACCTCCACACCTGCGTGCTGCTCGACAAGGCGGAGCGGCGCGTGGAAAAAATCGAGGCGGACTACGTGGGCTTCAAGATCCCGAACCAGTTCGTCGTCGGCTACGGGCTGGATTTCGCGGAGCGCTATCGCAATTTGCCGTTCGTCGGTGTGCTCAAGCCCGAGGCGTATCAGGGCGGCGCGCCGGAGTGATGAAAATCCGCGTTCAGTTCTGGTCCTACTTCCGCGACCTCGCCGGCTGCGCGGAAACTTCTGCGACGCTCGGCGACGGCGCGACGATTGCCACTTTGCTGAAGGACATTTACGCGCGCTTTCCAAAACTGGCTCCGGCGGAAAAATCCACGCTCATCGCCGTGGGTGTGGATTATCAGCCGCGCGACCACGTGCTGAAGGATGGGGATGAGGTGAGTTTGTTTCCGCCGGTGTCAGGCGGATGAACACGGAGAACACATCCCCGCATGAAATGGTTCGTTGGCATCCTCATCGCGATTCTTCTTTGCGGAATGCTAGCCGTCGCGCTCGACGGCTGCCGCGCCCGGTCGCTTGCCGTCCGGGCGAAGTCATTGAAGGACGGCGACAGCAAAGAGGCGGTCAGAAATCTCCTCGGAAAGCCCGACCACATTTTTTTTCCACCGAAAGAGATGCCTACAAATCCGCTCGCCTTCCTGTTCATCGTGAGCCGGGAAACCTGGGCCTACGGTTCGCGGCTCAAGCCCCAAACCAATTTCCCCTACGTGGTGCCGTTTCGCCTGCGGTTGTTCGGGCCCGACGCCGATGAGGTGGCGGTGAAATTCGATTCGTCAAACCGGGTCGCCGAAGTGACGATTCCCACCAACGCGCCGTGACCGATCACTCCCACACCATGCGCCGCTCCCTCATCCTCACCACCGCGCCGCTCGACGAAGCCGCGCTGCTCCACGAGCGCGCGATGTCCGCCGGCATGGGCGCGGCGGTTTATTTCTCCGGCGTGGTGCGCGAGGCGGAGGGCGATGAGAAAATTTCCGCCATCAACTACGAGGCCTTTCAGCAGATGGTCGAGCGGCAGTTCGCGCTCATCTTCGACCAGTTGGAAAAACGCTGGGTGCTCGAATCCGTGCGCGTCGTGCATCGCCTCGGAGTGGTGAAGGTCGGCGAGGCGTCGCTGTGGGTGGAGGTCGTGGCGGCGCATCGCGGCGAGGCGTTCGCGGCGTGCCAGTTCCTCATTGATGAAATGAAACGCACCGTGCCGATCTGGAAGCGACCGGTGGCGGACCGCGAGCCGTCCCGGCTCGCAGCGCGCACGCACTCCGCAAACGCAACGGACAATCCCAGCGCTCCATCCGCTTTGGCGCCGCTGCGAGCCGGGACGGCTCGCGGTCCGGGTCCGGGCGACACACGCGATTGATGCCATGCCCAAAGTCCTCACAGGTCTCGACGTGCTGGTCGCCCAGGATTTCGCGCCCTTGCGCGGGATGCGCGTGGGGCTGGTCACGCATCCGGCGGCGGTGGACAGCCAGCTTCGTCAGGCCATCGAACTGTTCGCCGCCGCGCCGAAGGTGAAGCTCGCGGCGATCTTCGGACCGGAGCATGGCGTGCTGGGGCAGGCGCAGGACTTGATTGCAGTCGCGGGCGGCGCTTCGAAGCAATCCGCCGCCGTCGCCGTTCACAGTCTCTACGGCGCGACGGCAGCGAGCCTGCGGCCCACGCGGGAGCAACTCGCCGGGCTGGATGCGCTGGTCATTGATCTGCAGGACATCGGCAGCCGCTACTACACTTTCCAGGCGACGATGAAATACTGCCTCGAAGCCGCGCTGCCGCTCGGCCTGCGCGTGTTCGTGCTGGATCGGCCCAATCCGCTGGGCGGCGACGCGGTCGAAGGGCCGGCGGTGCGCAAGGGGTTCGAAAGTTTTGTCAGCGCGCCCGATCTCGCCACGCGGCATGGGCTGACGATGGGAGAGCTGGCCATGCTTTACACGAGTGAACTCAAGCTCGATGGCGGCGAACTGCACGTGGTGCCCTGCGAGGGCTGGAAGCGCGCGCAGCATTTCGACGAGACCGGGCTGCCGTGGGTGCTGCCGTCGCCGAACATGCCGGCGGCCGACACCGCGCTCGTCTATCCGGGGCAGTGCCTGATCGAAGGCACGAATCTCAGCGAAGGCCGCGGCACCACGCGCCCCTTCGAACTCTGCGGCGCACCGTGGCTCGACGCGGCGAAGCTCGCCCGCCGCATGGACGACGAGAAGCTGCCCGGCGTGAAGTTCCGCGCGGCGTGGTTTCGCCCGACGTTTCAAAAGCACGCCGGGCAGGATTGCGGCGGCGTGCAACTGCATGTCACGGACCGCGCCGCGTTCCAGCCGGTGCGCACGAGCCTCGCGCTGCTCGCGGCGATGCGCGAGATGTCGGGCCGGAATTTTGCGTGGCGCACGGAGGTTTATGAATTTGTCCGCGACCCGATTGCGATTGATCTGCTCTTCGGCTCGGCGCGCGAACGCACGCACCTGGAAAGTGGAAAGCCCTGGCGCGATTTGCTCGCGGCGTGGGCGACCGAGGAGGCGGCCTTCGCGCACCGGCGGCACACGGCGTTGTTGTATGAGTGAGGGAATGAAACGCTCCGTGCCGAATTGGAAGTGGCCGGTGCTGTGACGGAGCGCAGAGCTCCAGCTCTGCGCGTTGAGGCGGCGCACCACGCGGAGCTGGAGCTCCGCGCTCCGATTCACTTCACGTTCTCGATGAACTCCAGCAGGTCGGCGAGCTGTTGCGACGTGAGGCCGGCCTGCAAATCCTCGGGCATGAGGGACTGGCCGGGGCTGCGCATCGTTTTGATCTTCGCGCGCGGGATCACGTCTTCCTTGCCGAAGGCCTGGCGCAGCGTCACGCCGGCGGCGTTGTCGGCGACGATGAGGCCGGCGTAGCTCTCGCCGTCCTTGGTCTCGATGTTGAACGCGAGATACTGCGGCGCGACCTCGCGGTTCGGGTCGAGCAGGCTCGTGAGCAGCTTCTCGCGGCCGGCGGTCTTCACGGTCACGAAGTCGGGGCCGAGTTGGAAACCCTGGCCCTCGGCGCGATGGCAGGAGATGCAGCGCTCGGCGTAAATGGTGCGGCCCTTCGCGGCGTCGCCCTTGAGCGTGAGCGCGGCGGAGAACTGCTGGATGAGTTCGTCACGGGAAATTTTCTTCTCCATCGGCAACACCTTCGCGGCGAGCGAGGCAACCGCCGTGTTTTTGTGATGCTGGAGCGCCTCGATTTGCGTCGCGTTGAGTTGCTCGCGCTTCACGGAGCCGGATTCGATGGCGTGGAGCAATGCCATCGCGCGCTCGGGACGGGCGAGCAACGTTGAGAGCGCCTCGCTGCGAACGCGGGGCGAGACGCGACTCAAGCACGCGAGGACGTCGTGCAGCAGCAGGTTGTCTGCGGAGGACGGCAGCTTGGCGAAGGCTCGAACCGCCGCGAGTTGAACCTCCTCGGCCTTTTCCTCCGCAGAAAGCACCGCGGAAAGAACCGCCATTTTTTCCCATCCTTTGGTGGTGAGCAAAAGCAAGTTGACGGCTTCAACCCGTTCCGCCGCTGGAAGATTTCGGTTTGGGACTGCTGCGAATGCTTTCTCATGAATCGCATTGAGCTTGCCGCCCGTGTCGGCTTTGGCGAGCGAGCTGCCCCCCCTGGTTAATCCCTCACCCAAGGCGATTAGACTCGCATCGCGCAACCCTTTCTCCGTATCGGACATCTTAGCCAAATACTCCATCAATGCAGAAACCTCGTCGGCCTGACGTTTGGCGCCAATCATCCGCGCCAGTTCGATAAACACGCGCTGTTTGTATCGCATGTATTCATCAGCAATGTGCGATTCCCGGAATCGCGCGTGAAACTCCGCAGCCCGATCTCCAATCGAGTTCAACAGAGCGTCCTGAACCCATTGAACCGTCGAGTCAGCCACTCGTTCCGACTCGGCATTTGGCTGGCTGGACGGCAGCCACGATGGACTCACCCCACGTCCTTCGGAGGCTTTTCTTGCTGCGATTTCGCCGACGGTCGAGAGGCTTCCCCATACGTATTCAAGTGCGGTCACTCCCGCCGGTTTCTTTGTTTCTCCGGCAGACAGCGCGACTTGAAAAAGCGCCCTCGGGTCTCGACCCGCAAAGACGGCGATGCCCGGGAGCGCTTCGAGTGCCTCTTCGGATTCGTTACCCGGTTTCAACCACCGTTCCATTAACTTCACTGCGTGCTCCGTAAGGGCTGGATCCCAATAAGCCGCCGCAACCGTGTCATGTGGGGTCAGTGCCCCAAGTCCATCCAATGCGTAGAGAAGGTGGATTTTTCCGGCCGGGAAATACCCGCCTTCCGGGAGAGCTTTTCTCCATTCGAGTCCCGGAGTTTGCGCGAGCGTTTTGACATAATCCGGCTCCTCATAAAGAAGCTTGTGCAGCGGGGCAACTGCGCCCTTATCCTGCCGCTCCGAAAGCAACCGCGCCGCTGTGTCGCGATGCCAACCATTCGGATGCTCCAGCGTGGCGACGAGTTCGGCGGTCGTGGCTTTTCCCAAATCGAACTTCGGGCGGCGTTGGAAATTCTCCGGCGCGACGCGGTAGATGCGGCCGCGGTCGTTGCCGCTGTTGAGGTCGAGATGTTTTTTGATTTCTTCCGGGATGCTCCACGGGTGCTCGATGACTTCGCGATACATGTCGAGCGCGTAGAGGCAGCCGTCGGGGGCGTTGGCGAAGTTGACGAGGCGGCACCACGTGTCGCGCGAGGCGAGAAACTCGAAGTTCTGCTCGTCATCGGGACGTTTGCCGATGAGGCCGACGCCGTCGGGGTAAAGAATTTTGCGGTGCATCAGGCCGCCGCCCGCGTCGCCGGTGAAGGTGTTGTTCACGAACTCCGGCCCGTAGGCGTCGCCGCGATAGACGGTCGTGCCGGTCGCGCCGGTGAAGTAGCCGCTCACGCGCCCGCCGCCCTCGACCGCGCCCTTCACCGCGCCGGAGACGCGCCAGCGCGTGCGCATGATGCGCCACGGCTCGTCGGGGCTGATGCGATAAACTTCCGCCGCGCCGCCGTCGGCCGCGATGCTGCGGCGCGGGGGCGGCATGGAGTAGGAGGGATTGCGCGCGGCGTAGCGGTCGTCGTAGAGGAACATCTGGAGGTGGTCGGAGTTGGAGCAGACAAATTTCCGGCCGCGCGTGTCATAGCTGAAGCCGTATTGGCCGCCGCCGGCCTCGGTGCCGAACTCGAAGGTGCGCGGGTCGAACCAGAAATCGCGCGCGGCGAGTTCGATGGGCTTGAGGTCGGGACGGCGAAGGTTTTTTATTTCACCGCGATTGCCCGGCCCGCTTTGGAGATGGATGCGATTGTCGAGGCCCCAGTTGAAGGAGTTCATCAATCCTTGAACATTGAGCTTCGGCAAGGCGGTGCCGAAGCCGGTGAAGACGACCTCGCGCACGTCCGCCTTGCCGGTGCCCTTGGTGTCCTTGAGCCAGATTATGTCGGGCGTCGCACCGACGAAGATGCCGCCGCCGTAGCAGATGACCGCCGTGGGCCACGCGAGGTTGTCGGCGAAAATGGTGGAGGTCTCGAAGTAGCCGTCGCCGTCCTTGTCTTCGAGCATCCGGATGCGGCCGAGGTGCGGCTGTTCGTCGCGGCGCTCGGAGTAATCAATCATCTCGACGACGAACATCCGCCCGCGTTCATCGAACGACAGCGCGATGGGATCCGCGACCTGCGGCTCATGCGCGGCGAACTCGAGCTTGAAACCTTTTTTGATTTTGAAAGTCGCGATGGCGTCCTTCGGCTCGACGGCGGGGAAGCGCGGCAGGTCTTTCGCGGCATCCACGGTGGGCTCCTTGCCGGTGACGCCGTAGTGTTCCTTGTAGGTGCCTTTGGTGACGAGGTTCGTGGCCTTGGTGTCGGCGGCGACGGCAGGTCGGCCGGCGAGCAACAGGGCGGCGGCGGTTCCGATCAAAAGGAGAAGCGTGCGCATGGTGGTGAAGGTGAGTGTCGCGGGACTGACGCCGGAGTCTCCCGTTTTTATCACGCGTTCCAATATTTTTCTGCCGGTTCATGGGCGAAGCGGGCAGGGCGATGTCCGAGGCGCCATCTTCTGTTGGCGGTGAGCGACGGGTTCGGCGCACGGTCGGGTTTCGATTTTTGCCTAGCCATGCGCGGACGAGTTGAATAGGGTCTTACAGACCCAATACCCAGCCGAAGGCTCCTGCTGCGCGGCGTCTTCCGGCTTCGAGAAAAGTTCAACCTGCTTCTGATCATGAACACTCGCTCCACCTCTGGCCGTCGTTTTATCCCGCTCCACCTCGGCTGCGCCGCGCTGGCGTGGCTTACCCTCACGACCGCGGTGGAGGCGGCCGCCTTCATCCGCGCGAACAATGCCACCGCGCTCAACACCGCGGGCGCGTGGACCAACGCCGGCGTGCCCGCGATCAACGACATCGTGGTCTGGGATGGCACGGTGACGACGCCGGCGTTTTGCACGAACGCGCCCACGGCCGCGGTCACGTGGGGAGGCATCAGAGTTTCCAACGCGCCCGCGACCGTGAGCATCACCAACCAGACCATCACGCTCAACACGAACGCCTCGGGGACGCTGCTGGCGGGCATCGAGGTCGCCGGGGCGAACCTGTCCATCGGCAGCGGGAGCATCGTGAATGTGAATGTGCCGCAGACCTGGACGGTGGCATCCGGGCGCACGCTCTCGTTGGAAACCGGAAATCTGCTGACCATCCGGCGCGACCTGACCATGACGGGACTTATTCAGCACGGCCGCGGCATTGATATCGTGAGCAACGCGACTTTGAACATCGGCCCCGGCACGATGCTGGTGGCCACCAACGGCACGGGTTCGCTGTTCCGCATCGCGCAGGGGAGCGGGCTTTCGGGCACGGTCAACCAGACCGGCGGCACCAACATCATCGAGCGGGCGGGCACGGCCCAGGTCATGGCGCTCGGCAATGCGCAGAATGCGACCGGCACCTACAATCTGAGCGGGGGATTGCTCGAACTCGCGCGCAGCAACAACTCGACGTTGAACATGGCGAACAACAACAACGCCGGCTGCGTCGGCGTGTTGAACATCAGCGGCACCGGCCGGCTCAACGCGGCCATCATCAACGCCGGGGCCAGCACCGATCCGGGCGCCGTCGCGCGCATCACCGTCAACGGGACGGGCCAGCTCAGTGCGATCACGGTCATCACGGACCAGACGGTGTTCACCACCACGCCCACGGTGACCAATACTTTTGCGGTGAGCGAATTCGCCGCGGTGACGGTGGGGAGCCTGACGGTGGGGTCGCGTGGCCCGTGCACGTTCACGATCACCAACACCGCGACCGTGGTGATCACCAATACGTTTCAACTCGCCGGCGCCTCGGGGACGAACGAAGGCTCCGGCACGCTGAACCTCGACGGCGGGACGCTGACGATCCCCGCCATCACGCGCGGCGGTGGCAGCAACAACGCGTCGGTGGTCAACTTCAACGGCGGCCAGATGGTGGTGGCCACCAACAGCCTGACCTTTGCGGCCACGAACACCGGGGCCAACAACGGCGGCATCACGCTCCGCGTCCAGGCCGGCGGAGCGCGGATCGACACCGCCGGCTACGGCATCACCAACGTGCAACCGCTCCTCCACGCGACCGGCGTGAATCCCGACGGCGGCCTGCTCAAGACCGGCTTGGGCACGCTGGCGACGTTCGGCACCAACACCTACTCCGGCCCCACGGTGGTGAGCGCGGGCGCGCTCTTTCTTTCCACGGTCCACTCGGGCGGCGGTTCGATCAGCAACGCCGACGGCACCAGCCTCGGCGTCGTGGTGACCAAGCAGGGTTCATCGGCCCTCGCTTCGAGCCTCGCCCTCGGCAGCAACACGGGGGCCGCGCTGTTCATTGACGTCGGCACCAACGGCAATTCCACCGCGCCCGTCATCGTCGCCACGAATCTCACGGTCAACGGCATCGTGGATGTGACCATCACTGCGGCCGGCGCGGGACTCTCGGTGGGGACGTTCACGCTGATTGATTACACCGGAACGATCAATGGAAGCGGCTCGTTCAACCTCGCCAGTGTCCCGCCCGGCGTCGTCGCGACGATCGAGACGAACACCGGCAACACGTCCATTGATCTCAACGTCGCCTCGATTCCCGTCAACCTGACTTGGAACGGCAACGTGAACGCGGATTGGGTCGGCCCGCTCAACTGGCGCGATCCCGCGTTGGCCCCCACCGCCTTCAGCGCGGGCTCGATCGTGACGTTCGACGACACCGCGACCGGCACCACCGCGATCAACCTCGCGTCGCCGGTCACCGTCGGCGGGCTCTTCATGACGTTTGCCAACGTCGCCTCGAACTACGCGATCACCGGCGCGGGGGCCATCGGCGGAACCGCCGGCCTGCTCAAGACCGGCGCGGGCAGCCTGACGATGGGCGTCTCGAACAATTATCCCGGCGACACCATTCTCAGCGCCGGAAAATTCACGCTCGCCGCCAACGACGTCATCCCCGACGGCCTCGGGCGCGGCAACCTGTTGCTCGAGGGCACGCTCGACCTCAACGGATTCAGCGACTCGGTGAATGGCTTCACCGGCACCAACGGCACCGGCCTGGTGACCAACACCGGCGGCAGCCCGGCCACGTTCACGATCGGCAGCAACGGCGTGGCGGGCTCGTTCAACGGGACGATCGCGGGGGCGGGGCTCACGTTGCAAAAGGTCGGCGGCCAGACGAACAAATTGCTCGGCACCAACACCCACACCGGCGGCAACATCTTCCGCGGCGGAACGGTCGAGATCACGAACGGCATCGCGTTGGGCGCGAGCACCGCGCCGCTCACCATCGGCGGCTCCACGCTCCGGACGTTCGACAATGTGACCAACACGGCCCCGGTGTTCACGCTGATGGGCAACGCGACGTTTGCGATCACCAACAACTCGACCGTCTTCATCACCGGCAACATTTTCACGACCAACACCGCTGACATCATCACGGTGAACGGTGCCGGCACGTTGCGGCTCTCGGGCAGCGGCGAGTTCGGCAATCTGCGGCCCGACAACGCCACGGTCATTCTCGCCGGCGGTTCGATCACCAACAACGCCTCCGTTGGCATCGGCCGCGGCACGCTCGGCGTCGGGACGCTGGTGCTCGACGGCGCGACGCTCCACGCGAAAGCCGCCGTCAACGTGGCGGAAGCCACCGGCACCACCGGCACGCTGCACATCACGAACGGCGCGCGGCTGGAGTTCATTGACTTCTATGTGGGCAAGGTGGGCTCCACGACCGGCGCGGTGTTTCAGTCCGGCGGCGTGGCGACGAACACCGCAGTTGGCGCCGATGCGTTCGGCATCGCCGGCAACAACGCCAACGCCGGCACCAACTCGACGGGCAGTTACTTCCTCTCCGGCGGCCGGCTCGACGTGATCCACAACTGGAACATTGGCTCGGACGGAACCGGCTTGTTCAACCTGACCGGCGGCGAGGCGAACAGTTGGTTGAGCAACGTCTCGGTGGGTCACTTCGCGCCCGCGGCTAGGGGCACGTTGCGGGTGGCCGGCGGCACGTTCAACCAGCGCGACAGCAACGGCACTTTCATCATCGGCCAGGCCGCCGCCGGCACGCTCGAGGTCACCAACACCGGGCTCGTCACCGCGGCGAGCACTCTGCAACTTGGTTCCGCCAACACCGGCGCCGGCACGGTTTATCTCGGGACCGGCGGCCGGCTCCAGGCACCGGGCGTGATTGGTGGCGCCGGCAAATCCCTTTTCTACTTTCGCGGCGGCACCTTGGAAGCCACGGCGAACTCCACGAGCTTCATCGCGCTCGGGACCAATCCGGTGGCCCAGGCCTACGTCGGCAGCGCGGGCGCGAACCTCGACACCGGCACCAATTCGATCACGATCGCCCAGCGGTTGTTGAACGACACCAACACCCCCGACGCGGGCGGCGGCGTGACCAAGCTGGGCACGGGAAACCTCACGCTCGCCGCGACCAACACCTACACGAACACCACGCTCGTCAGCGCCGGCAAATTGTTCGTCGCCGCGACCTACGCCGGGACCAGCCCGGTTGCCGTCGCGGACGGCGCGGGCATGGGCGCGGTTCGGGATGCCTCGGGCGCGACCCCGACCGTGAACGCGTTGACCCTGGGCTCCGCCGGGGCGACCACCTTCGACTTCGACCTCGGCATCTTCGGCAACCCGGCCACGCCGGTGTTGAACGTCGGCAACCTCACGAACAACGGCACGACGACGACGGTGAATTTTTCCGGCGGCAACTTCACGAACGGCACGTTCACTTTGATTGCCTACGGCGCGCCGCTTCCCAACGCCTTTGATTTTGTGCTCGGCGGCGTGCCCCGCGGCGTGGCCGCCGCGTTGGTGGACAATTCGGCCAGCAACAAGGTGGACCTCACCATCACCGCGGTCACCGCGCTCACGTGGCGCGGGACGAATGGCAACACGTGGGACATCAGCACAACCACCAACTGGCTGCTCGCCGGAGCCGACGCCTCCTATCTGGAAGCCGACAACGTCCTCTTCGACGACACCGGCGCGGCCACCCCCACGGTGAATCTGGTCACGAATGTTTCGCCTTCGCTCGTCACTGTCAGCAACACGATCGCATACACGATCACGGGCACGAACCGGATCACCGGTCCCGGCGGGTTGATCAAACTCGGCTCCGGCCCTTTGATCCTCGCCACGAGCAACGACTACACCGGACCCACGCTGATCAGCGCCGGGACGCTCCGCCTCGGCACCAACGAAGTCATCCCGAATGGCACCGGCAAGGCGAACCTGACGGTCAACGGCACGTTCGACCTCAACGGATTCAACGAGACGGTCATGGGGCTGGACGGCAGCGGCGTCATTGACAACACGGGCGCGTCCAACGTCCTCTTCATCATCGGTGCCAACGCGTCCTCGGGCAGTTTCGCCGGCGCGATTCAGGACACCGGCGGCGATCTGTTGCTCCAGAAAAACGGGGCCGGCACGAACACGCTCTCCGGCGTGAGCACGTGGAACGGGGGCACCTTCATCAACGCCGGCCGCCTCCAAGTCGCCGGTGACACCGCCCTCGGCCTCGGCCAGATCGGCATCGGCGCGGGCACGCTGGCTTCCGCGGGTGGTGACCGGATCCTCAGCAACGCCGTCGTCGTCAACTTCACGGCCAATGGCAACAGCACCATCATCGACACGTCCGGCGGAAACCTGACGCTGGCCGGGCCGGTGACTTGGAACGGCCCGGAGTTCACCAAGAACGGCGCGAACGCGTTGATCATCGGCCCCACGTCGGTGGCGACGCTCGACACCACGGCGGGTCTGGATCTCAACGCCGGCTCGCTGGTCATCAACGGCGGAACCTGGACCCAGGCCAGCGACGGGTTCCGCGTGCAGTCCACGTCCAACGCTCCCCTCCTCACCGTGACCGTGCAGAGCAACGGCGTCCTGAACCTGCAGGCCGGCGCGAGCCTGCAACTCGGCCGGACCGACGACACCAACGCCGTGACGCGGACGACCAACCTCATGAACCTTGATTCCGGCGGCCTGGTGAAGCTCGACACCGGCGATGTGAATCTCGGCTACGGGATCGGCACCGCCGGCATCATCAATCAGTCGGGCGGCACCCTCGCGATCACCAACCCGGCGCAGACCAACGGCCTCACTTTCAACCGCAGCACGAACACGCTGGCCGTTTACAACCTCAATGGCGGCACGCTGATCACGCCGCGCCTCCGCCGCGGGCAGACGACGAACACGACCGGCCAGTTTGTTTTCGGCGGCGGCACGCTCCAGGCGTCCGGCAGCCGGACCAATTTCCTCGAGGGGCTGAGCGGAGTGCTCGTGCGCGCCGCCGGTGCGAGGATTGATTCGGATGTCTTCAACATCACGATCAACCAGCCGCTGATCCTCGACGTCACCTCGCTCGGCGGCGGGCTCGTGAAGCTCGGCGCCGGCACGCTCTTCCTCAATGGCGTGAACACCTACACGGGCGCGACCATCGTCAGCAACGGCACGCTCGCCGGCTCCGGTTTCATCGCCGGCTCGGTCAGCGTCGCGGCCGGCGGCCTCATCTCCGCCGGCAACAGCATCGGCACGCTCACCATCAACACTGCGCTCACCATCGCCGGCGGCGCGTTCATGGAGATCAACCGGACGAATGCGCAGACCGCCGATCTGCTCGCGGCCGGCGGCGCGATCACCTACGGCGGCACGCTCACGGTGACGAACATCGGCGACGCGCTCCAATCCGGCGACACGTTCAACCTGTTCGACGCCGCCTCGTTCACCGGCGCGTTCACCACCTTCAATCTCCCCGCGCTGACCAACGGCATGCAGTGGGACACCTCGCAGCTCGTCACCAACGGCACGCTCACCGTCATCACGCCCGTCGTCCCTCCCGCCACGCCGGCCGTGATCTACAACGTGATTTATGGCGGCACCAATGTTCAGCTCATCGGCGGCGGCGGCGTGGCGAATGCCGTTTACCGCGTGCTGTCCGAGACGAACATGACCACCCCCTACACCAACTGGGTGCCGGTCACGACGAACAACTTCGATCCCGGCGGCAACTTCGACCTCACGTTCCCCGTCACGCCCGAAGATCTGCGCCGTTTCTACCTCATCATCTTCCCGTAGGCGCGGCGGACGCGCGGCTTCGGTCGGGCTGCGCGAATTCAGCGCCGGTGTCCGTCAGGCCGGTGCATCCGGGCGCTGCCCCCGGCGGACCGCGAGCCGTCCCGGCTCGCGGTCCGGGGCAGTGCCCTCGATCGGCCGGCGTGCCGGAACAGGCTGGACAGCCGCGCCCGGCAGGAGTTCAGTTGCGCCCGGCATGAAGCTTCGGAAATTCACTCCCTACGTGCTGATCGTGCTGGCCGCCGGCGTCGCCGGTGTGTTGCTCGGCAAGTTCTGGATTCAGCCGCAGAAAACGCCGGTCATCGTCACGCCGCATCCCGAGGTGAACATCGGCCGCGCGGGCAGGGAGGTCACGCCGCTCGCCGCCTCCACCGAGGAGCCGCCCGCCCCGCCACGGAGTTCCCGTTTTCAACCGCCTCCCGATCCTGCGCCCGCGCCCCCGCCGGCTTCGGAAAAAAATGTGGCGGCCGTCACGCCCGCGCCCGCCGTGCCGGTGACCCCGACCGCGTCCACCGCCCCGAAAGAAATCTCCTACACCACGGCCCACGGCATGTTGGCGCTCGTCGGCGCGGACGACTCGGCGGAGGAATACTGGATCCACGCGATCAACGACCCGAAACTCTCGGCCAAGGAACGGCAGAACCTGATCGAGGACCTGAACGAGGCGGGCCTGTCCGATCCGAAAAATCCCACGGCCGCCGACCTGCCGCTGATCCTCGCGCGCATCCAGTTGCTCGAGGAGGTCAGTCCGCACGCGCTCGACGCGAGCAATGCCGCCGCCTTCGACGAAGCTTACAAGGACCTCATCAACCTCGCCGAAAAGGTGATCGGCAACTAGCCGCCGCGATGGCGGCAGGTTGGCTGAAACATCTCCGCCCGTTCGCGCGTCCTCTCTCACATGAAACTCACCAGGTTCCGCCTCCTCCTGCTCACCGCCATTCTGCTTGCGGCTGCCCCCGACGCCCCGGCGCAGGCGCAAAAGAAAAAACGCACCGCCGATCCGGAGGGCCAGCCAGTGCGCAAAGCTGTGCCCGAGTCGGTGAAGGTGGAGCGCGACATCGTTTACGCGACCTACGGCGAGCGCAAGGTGATGCTCGACCTTTACCTGCCCAAGAAGCCCGCGTCGGAGAAAATCCCGTGCATCGTGGTGATCCACGGCGGCGGCTGGCGCAGCGGGGACAAGACCCGTTTCGCGGCGCAGGCGGCGGCGCTCGCGGAGCAGGGTTTCGCGACGGCGTGCATCGGCTACCGGCTGCTGCCGGAGGTGGAGTTCCCCGCGCCCATCGTGGACTGCAAAGCCGCCGTGCGCTGGGTGCGCGCGAACGCCGCGAAGCACGGCATTGACCCCGACCGCCTCGGCGCCATCGGCGGCTCGGCGGGCGGGCACTTGGTCGCGATGCTCGGCACGAGCGCGGGCGTGAAGGAACTCGAAGCCGACGGCGGCAACGCCGGTGTGTCGAGCCGCGTGCAGGCCGTGGTCGCGATGGCCACGCCGGCGGACATGTCGAAATTTGGCGAGCGCACGAAGGTGGACGCAAAACTCATCGCGCTCATCTCGCCTGTCACGCACGTCAGCAAGGATTCCGCACCCGTGCTGCTGCTGCACGGGACGAAGGACACGGTTGTGCCGATGGCGCAGTCGGAGTTGCTGCTGGAGAAATACAAGGCGGCCGGCGCTTCGGCGGAGCTGGTGAAGATGGAGGGCGGCCCGCACGCCTTCTGGAACGCGACGCACTTCGACGAGACGATGAAGCTGTCGGTGAAGTTCTTCCGCAAGCAGCTTGGCGGGGCGAAGGACTCCCAATGAGCGGCGCGCGCAAGTATTGCGTCGAACGCCGGGCCGCGCTCAGTTGCAAGGCATCCATGTTCTCAAGAATCTTCGTGGCCGTGCTTGGCCTCTGCTCCCTCGCCGCCACGGCGGATGAATGGCCGCGCTTTCGCGGGCCCAACGGCTCCGGCTTTGGCAAAGCCGACATTCCCGCGCAATGGACCGACGCGAACCGCAAATGGAGCATCAAGCTGCCGGGCGTCGGCCACGGCTCGCCGGTGGTGTGGGGCGGGCGAGTCTTCCTTCTGTGCGGCAACGAGTCCACCGGCCAGCGCACGGTGCTGTGTCTCAACGCCGCCGATGGCAGGACGCTGTGGCAGCAAAATTTCGCCGCGCTCGCGAACAAGCACCACAAGTTCAACAGCATGGCCTCGAGCACGCCCGCCGTGGATGCCGAGCGGATTTACTTCACGTGGGGCACGCCGCAGAAACTCACGGTCATCGCCTTCACGCACGACGGGAAGACCGCGTGGGAGGCCGACCTCGGCCCGGTGCAGCGCTCGCACGGCTTCGGTTGCTCGCCGATCTTGCACGACGACCTCGTGATTCTTTCCAACGACCAGGAGAGCGACGGCCATCTGTTCGCGCTCGACCGCGCCACGGGCAAGGTCCGCTGGAAACTTCCGCGCGCCGAGAACCACTCGAACTATTCGACGCCGTGCATTTACACGCCGCCCGGCGGCAAGCCGCAGGTCGTCGTCGTCAGTTGGCGGCTCGGCGCGACGGGCGTGGACGCGGCGAGCGGCAAACAACTCTGGCAGATGCCGCTCTTCGCGACGAAGCAGGAGCGCGCCATCGGCTCGCCGTCGGCGTCCGGCGAATACGTCATCGTCAATTGCGCCTTCACCGCCGGCCCGAAGCACGTGGTCGTGCTCAAGCCCGGCCAAACGCCGGGCACGATGCAGGAGGCGTGGCGTCAGGAGAAAGCCGTGCCGCACATTCCCTCGCCCCTCCTCGTCGGCGACCGCGCGTATCTGTGGGGCGACGACGGCGTCGTGACCTGCGCGAAACTCGCGACGGGCGAAATCGTGTGGCAGGAGCGCGTGGAGGGCACCTTCTTCAGCTCGCCCGTCTGCACCGGCGATAAAATTTTCTCCGTGGACAAGAGCGGGAAAGTTTTCGCCATCGCCGCGGCGGACAAGTTTCAACTCCTCGGCACGAACCCACTGAATGACCTTTGCCAGAGCACGCCGGCCATCGCTGGCGGAAGGATGTTTGTGCGCACGTGGGAAAATCTGCATTGCATCGGAGGGACGAGCTCCGTGAGTCCCTGATTTCTTCTCCCGGATATTTCAGGGACTCGCGGAGCTCGTCCCTCCGAGGTGTGTGTCACTTCGGCAGCCACTTCTCCCAATTCTTCGCGAAGGCCTCGACGTTTTCCTTGTTCACCGGGATGAGCGCGGTGTTCGCGATGGCCTGCGGCGGATTCTTTTTGAAATGCACCTTGTTCACGAGGTGCTCGACCGAGAGCTGGCCGTAGCCATACACGTCCTGCGCGAGCAGCAACTGCACGTGGCCGCTGCGCACGTAGGCGAGCTGCGGCGGGAGCGCGTCCAGGCTCACGCACTTCACGGTGCCGGCCTGCCACTTGAGCGCGTTGTCGGTGAAGAGCGGCCAGCCGCCGAGCAGGCCCCATCCCGTGATGTCGGGATTCGCCTGCATCACCTGCTCGATCTTCGCGACGGCGTCCTGCGGCGTTTCCTTGTGATAGAAAATATCCACGAGCCGGACGCCGGGATATTTCTTGGCGACCGCGCGAAAACCGGCGGCGCGCTGCTGAAGATTCGCCGCGTTCGGGTTTCCATCAATCGCCGCGACCACGCCCATGCCCTTCAAATCTTTCGCGAGCGCGGCGAACGTCTCCGCGCCCGCCTGAAAATCATCAATCCCGATGGAGACCAACCGCTTGCTCGCCGGCGCGTCGCCGGAGAACGTGACCACCGGCACGCCTTGCGCCACCGCCTTGTTGATCGCGCCGGTGAGCTTCGTCGCGTCGGAGCAACTGATGATGATGCCATCGGCGCCCTTGAGCAGGAGTTGCTCGATGAACTCCGCCTGCTTCTGCGAGTCCTCCTCGTTGGGTGTGCGCCAATCAATCTTGATCGTGATGCCATGCTTCGCGCCGAGGTCGCGCGCCGCGTCGTTCGCCCCGGCGCGGGCGGCCTCGAAGAAAGGATTCCCCTGCGACTTGGCGATCATGCCGAAGGTGTAAGTTTTCTGCGCGTGGACGGAGAGCGGCAACGCGAGCAGTGCGGCGGCGAAGAGGAGGGGAGATTTTTTCCGGAAGAATTTCATGCGCGCGAAACGTAACCACGTCGCCGGTGCGCGACCACTGAAAAGGTTTCCGCCGCGTAGTGGGGCCGCATCCGGGCGGCCCCGGATGCGCGGCCTTTAGGCCGCCTCAAGGTCCGAAGCGCAGGGCGGATACGGTTGGCCCGTGGCGTCCCAACGTTGAAGCGGCGTGAACGCCGCGCTCCGGCCCGGTTGCGTTCGAGGGCAGTCTCGGGCGTGCCCCACTACCGGTCAGGTCACAGCTTCACCGTCCGCTTGAGCTTCGCGCTGCGCACGGCGGCGTCCACGATCTCCTGGCCGAGGCGGCTGATGGGCAGGCTCACCGGGCCTTCGAGTTTTTTCCCGTGGTCGAGTGAGTGGAGAAGATACTGCACCGGGTTCTGGTTCGGCGCGCTCAGCGCGGGCGCGGCGATGCGGTGCGGCTGCGGCCGCTTGCGCGTCTGCACGGTGACGAACGGATCGTAGTCGTAATTGCTGATCGTCCCCTCGGTGCCGGCGATGACGAAGCCGCAGCGCGGTTGCGGCTGGATTGTCCACGGGTCGGTGAACGTCCCCCAGCGCGTCTCGAATTTCGAGAGCCCGTGCGCGTAGCGCGCGACGACGATGCTGTGCTCGTCCACCTCGAGGCCCTTGGGCTGGTCCACTGTGGCGGTCACTTCGAGCGGACGGCGGCCGCCCTGATACCACGTGCCGAGCGTGGTGCCGTAGCCGAGGTAGTCGAGCAACGACCCGCCGCCGTGCGCGCGTTTGTAAAACCACGAGTGCGGTTTTTCCTTCGCGACCTCTGCGGGCGTTTTCTCGTCCTTGTCCGCGCCGTGAAAGAGCGGGCCGCGGTTGCCGCCGAAATGCCACACGTTGAGCACCTCGCCGATCAGTCCGCGCTTGATCAACGCGTGCGCCTGCTGCATCGAGCGCGACCACTGGAGCGGCCAGTTGATCATGAGCGTCTGCCCGCGGCGCATCGCGGCAATCATCGCATCCGCTTCCTTGAGCGATGCCGCGAAAGGTTTCTCGACCAAGAGGTGCGGACCGTAGGGCGCGACTTTCTTCACCCACTCGCCGTGCTTGGAGGCGGCGGGGCAAAGGATCACCACGTCGGGTTTCGTGCGCTCCAGGCACTCGCGGTAATCGGTGAAGGCGCGGTCGGGCGCGACGAGTCCCTTGCGCACCGCCTCCGCCATGCGCGCGGGTTGCTCGTCGCTGATGCCGACGATCTCGGCGCGCGGATGTTCGTGCGCGTAGCGGAGCAGGTCGCCCATGTGGAAGTGGTCGAAATTGATGCCGGCAATTTTCCATCGCTTGGTCTTCATGGTGTGCGTTGACGTTGGCGCGAGCCGGCCGTGGAGCGAAGCAAAAAATGCCACCGCGCCCGCTGAGTCCCTGCTCGACTCCGGCGTGGCGTATTGCTTAGTCTGCGCGCTCGTGGAGCACGGATTGATCATAGACATCGCCGTCTGCATCGTGGCCGCCTGGGTGGTGGCGGTGCTGTCGCAGGTTCTTCGTCAGCCGCTGCTGCTGGCGTATCTGCTCGCCGGCTTCCTCATCGGGCCGCATGGCATCCGTTTCGGCGAAGCCCACACCACGCTCATCAGCAACACGGAATCCATCGAGACCATTTCCGGCATCGGACTGCTGCTGCTGCTGTTCATGATCGGGCTGGAGATTGACCTGAAAAAAATGGCGAGCGCCGGGCGCGTCATCACCGTCACGGCCGCCGTGCAAATCCTCGGCTGCGTCGGGCTGGGCTGGCTCTTCTTCGGACTGGTCGGGCCGGGGCAGGGGTGGCTCGAGGGGCTTTACTTCGCCGTCGCTGCTGCGATGTCGAGCACGGTCATCATTGTCAAAATCCTCTACGACAAGCGCGAACTCGAAACGCTCCCGGGCCGCGTGACGCTCGGCGTGCTGGTGATCCAGGACCTCGCGACGATCCTCTTCCTCGCCGTGCAACCGAACCTGAAGCATCCGGCCCTCGGCATCATGGCGCTCGCGGTGGGCAAGGTGTTCCTCCTGATCCTCGTCGGCCTCGTGGTCAGCCGCTATCTGCTGCCGCCGATTTTCAAATTCGTCGCGCGCATGCCGGAGCTGGTGCTGGTCGGCTCGCTCGCGTGGTGCTTCGCGATGGCGGGCTTCGCCTACCAACTCGGCCTCTCGCGCGAGATGGGCGCGCTCATCGCCGGCGTGATGGTCTCCACGTTTCCCTACACGCTCGACGTGGTGGCGAAGGTCACGAGCCTCCGCGATTTTTTTGTCACGCTCTTCTTCGTTGGCCTCGGCATGACGATCCCGGTGCCGACGTGGAACTACCTGATGTGGATGTGTGTGGTGGCGCTGTTCATCATCGGCACGCGGATGCTGACGGTGTTCCCGCCGCTCTACTGGATGAAGCAGGGCCATCGCGGCAGCCTGCTGCCCGCGGTGAACCTCTGTCAGATGAGCGAACTTTCGCTCGTGCTGCTCACGCTCGGCAAGGCCAGCGGCGACGTGAGCGACACGACCATCAGCATCGCGGCGTTCGCGTTCGCGTTCCTTGCGGTGGACTCGACCTACGCCGTGTTCAAGAGCGACACGATCCTGCGCAAGACCAAGCCCTGGCTGCTGCTGGCCGGCCTGCCCGACCTCGACGGGCACCACCTCGCCGCGCACGCGTCGGCGGAGGGGCACGCCAAGCCGAAGAAAATTTTCCTGCTCGGCTTCTTCTGGACGGCGAGTTCGTTGATCGAGGAGATCACGCGCGAAAAGCCGGCGCTGCTCACCGAGGTGCGCGTGGTGGATTTCAACCCGCACGTCTTCGAGCGGCTCAAGGCGCGCGACGTGGACGTGGTGTATGGCGACATCGCGCAGCGCGACGTGCTGCTGCACGCCGGCGTGGCCCACGCGGAGATCATCATCTGCTCCCTGCCGAACATCATCCTCAAGGGCGCGAGCAACTTGAAACTTCTCCGTCAATTGCGCGAGGTGAACGCCACCGCGCAGATCGTCGTCCACGCCGAACAGCTTTGCGACGTGCCGGAACTTTACGCCGCGGGCGCGAACTACGTGAGCACCCCGCGCCTGCTCGAAGCCGAGGACCTACTCAAGGTCATCGAGGCCGCGGAGAAAAAACTCCTCTACCAGATGCGCAAGGAACAGGACCATCATTTGTGGAAGCGCAATGAGGTGATTCCTTAGCGTTCGTCCGTCCCCTTTCCATTCCCGTGCTGACCATCGAAGCCGCCCAAGCCCGCATCCTCGACGCCGTGAAGCCCAGCGGCGAGGAGAGCGTCGCGCTCGCCGACGCGTGCGGCCGTTTCCTCGCCGCCGACATTTCCTCCCCCATCGAGCTGCCGCCGTTTGACAACTCGGCGATGGACGGTTACGCCGTGCGCGCGAGCGACGTCGCGGGCGCGTCGGCGGAACGGCCGGCCGCGCTCCGAGTCATTGGCCGCGCGCCGGCTGGCAGCGTCTTCGCGGGCGAACTCGCCGCGGGTGATTGCGTGCGGCTCTTCACCGGCTCGCCGCTGCCGCGCGGCGCGGACGCCGTGGTGATGCAGGAGGACTGCCGCGCGGAGGCGGATCGCGTGCTCGTGCTCGATGCCGTGAAGCCGTGGGAAAATGTCCGCTTCGCCGGCGAGGACGTGAAGCGCGGCGCGTTGCTCGCCGCGCGCGGGACACGGCTGGGCTTCGGTCACATTTCGCTGCTGGCCGCGACGGGGGTCGCGCGCGTGAGCGTGGGCCGCGCGCCGCGCGCGGGCATTCTCGGCACGGGCGATGAGTTGCGCGAGGCGGGCGGGCCGCTGGCGCCGGGTCAGATTTTTGAGAGCAACCGCGCTGGCCTCGCGTTGCTCGCGCGCCGCGCCGGGGCGGTGCCGGAAATTTTTCCGATCGTGCGCGACGAGCCGGCCGCCGTGCGCGCCGCGTTGCGGGCCGCGCTCGATGCGTGCGACGTGGTGATCTCCTCCGGCGGCGTGTCGGTCGGCGAGCACGACTTCGTGAAGGAGGCGTTCACGCAACTCGGCGGCACCGTGGGTTTCTGGCAGGTGGCGATGAAACCGGGCAAGCCGCTGGTGTTCGGCCAGTGCGGCGGGAAATTTTTCTTCGGCCTGCCCGGCAATCCGGTCTCGGCGCTCGTGTGCTTCCTCGTCTTCGTCGCGCCCGCGCTGGCGCGGTGGCAGGGCGCGACGGAGCCGTTGCCGCCGCTGGTGCCGGGCGAGTTGCTCGAGGCGTTGGAGAACCGCGGCGACCGTCCGCATTTCCTCCGCGTGACGCAGGACGCGCGCGGGGGCGTCCGCTCCGCGGGCACGCAGGCGTCGCACGTGCTCAACTCGCTCGCGTCGGCCAACGGTCTGGTGCGCGTGCCGCCGCGCACGGCGCTGCCGCCGGGCGAACGTGTGGGCGTGATGCGGTGGGAGTGAGCGCGGCGCGAAGACACGGCGCGCGCCGGCCGTTCAAAGTTTTCGCTTCGGAAATTCCAGCACCGCGGGCTTGGGCGGCTGGATGACCGTCGGGGGCGGGGCGAAGACCGAGGGCGAGAGGGAGGACTCGCCGAGCGGACGCGGGGAGAGATCGTTGAAGCCCGCGGGCCGCCCGCCGGGCAGGCCGGCGTTGCCGAAGTTGAGCGCGCTCTTGTTGCCACCGCCGAAGGCTTCGAGGCGGTTGCCGACCACGGGATTGACCGGCTGGACGGTGGCGTCCTTGAACAGGTTGACCGGATCGTTCGCGCCGCCGGGACCGGCCGCGGGTTTGTCCGGCACGGGGCGGTGATCGAGCAGCGCGCGGAAATCGGCGGCGCGCGACTTGCGCTCCGCGTCGCGTTCATGCTGCTCGCGCAGGTCGTTGGCGTTGCCGTAGAGGCTGGAGTAGTTCAGGTCCGTGAGATACGAGGTGCCATTGGAGTAATCCCCCGGCGTGTGGAGCAACACGGCGGGCACGCCGACGACGCCGACGGCCGAGGTCTTGCCCGAGGCGGCTTCGCGTTCGGCGATGCGTTTCGGGTCCGAGTAGTCCGCGGTGGATCGGTCCTTCTCCTTCTGGAAGCCGCCGGTGTTGCGGCTGGTCTTCTTGTCGAACGGGTCTTCGGGCGCGAGCGGATCGCGCGTCTCGAGCGGGTCGCGGTTGTCCATCGCGTTGCGCGAGTCGCGGCCGCGGCCGCCGGCGACGCCGTTGGTCCGGGAGGTGTTTGCATTTTCCGACTTGGCGCCGCTCTCGCCCTCGAGGTAGCGGAGCATCACGCCCTTGAACGGCTTTTCCCCGCCCTCGAATTTTTCCTTGCGGACACCCAGCGCCTCGTTGGGCGACTGGCTGTTGGCCTGCGGGAGGACGAACATCCAGTCGCGCTTGGCGTCGAGCTGCTCCTGTTCGTCGCGCGTGAGCGGCCGGCGCAACCGAATCGGCGGGGGGACCATCGGCAGGATGTTTGCCTCGGGATCGGGCGCGAGCATTTCCTTGAACGTCGGGGCGTCCGGCTCGCGGGGCTTAGCCTTGCCGGGGGTCAGCGACTTGTCGGGACGCTCGGGGAGGAGGTCGCGCTTGATGTCCACGTCGGCGGCGTGTGCCAGTAGCCCGGTCGAAAACGCCACGCCCGCCGCGACGCGCAGGGCGTTCGCGGCGGTTGATCGGCGGGGGCCGGCGTGGTTCATGGCGTTGGTTTATTAGTCCGGCTCGGCGCACAAGTCAAAGGCCGATTGCCCGCTGGAGTTGACCGGAGATCGGTCCGGTTCGTTCAGTGCGATGGGGAATTGAATCCGCCCGGTTGACGGCAGGAGGCGGCCTGTTAGCGTGCGCGCGGCATCAACCCGAAGCATCCATGATTGTCGTTCTCAAACCCCGCACGCCGAAGAAGGAGGAGCAGGCGGTCCTCAAGGAAATCCGCAAGCTCGGCTACAAGCCGCACGTCATCCGCGGCGTCGAGCGCACCGTCATCGGCGCGATCGGCGACGAGCGCAAGCACCACACGCTCGAAACGCTCACGGCCTGGAAGCAGGTCGAGTCGGTGATGCCGGTGCAGAAGCGTTACAAGCTCGTCAGCCGCGAAGCGCACGCGCACAACTAGACCATCAACGTGCGCGGCACGGTCATCGGCGGGAAAAAAATCTGCATCATGGCCGGGCCGTGCTCGGTCGAGAGCGAAAGGCAGTTGCTGATGACGGCGCACGCGGTGGCCAAGGCGGGCGCGAGCGTGCTGCGCGGCGGGGCGTTCAAGCCGCGCACCTCGCCGTATGAATTCCAGGGCCTCGGCGAAAAGGGCCTCAAGCTGCTCGCCAAGGCGCGCAAGGAGACGGGCCTCGCGATCATCACCGAACTTCTATCCGAAGACCACGTGGAGATGGTCGCGGACTACGCGGATATTCTGCAGATCGGCGCGCGCAACGCGCAGAATTTCCAGCTCCTCATCGCCGCCGCCAAGACCGGCAAGCCCGTGCTGCTCAAGCGCGGCCTCTCTGAGCGCATCGAGGAATGGCTGCTCGCCGGCGAATACATTCTGGCGAACGGAAATCCCAATCTCCTCTTCTGCGAGCGCGGCATCCGCACCTTCGAGACCTACACGCGCAACACGCTCGATCTCTCGGCGGTGCCGATTTTGAAAAAGGAATCGCACCTGCCGGTGGTCATCGATCCGAGCCAGGGCGCCGGCCGCTCGGACCTCGTGGTCGCGATGTGCAAGGGCGCGGTGGCGATGGGCGCCGACGCGCTGCTCATCGAGGTGCATCCGAATCCCGCCGAGGCGTGGAGCGACGGGGCGCAGCAGCTCACGCTGGAGGGGTTTGCGAAATTGATGGAGGAGCTGCGGCCGTTTGCCGTGGCGGCCGGGCGGGAGATTTAAACCTTCACCGCCGCTTCTCCGGTTGACTAACGCGCCGCGTGTCGCATCATCCGCCCGCAACGTTTTCCGAAAATATTTATGGCCGCCAAATCCGCTGAAAAATCCGCTCCCGAAATCAAATCCGACGCCGCCGCGAAAATCGCCGCCGGCCGCGCGCGCGAACTCGAGTCCGCCATCGCCACCATCCAGAAAAGCTACGGCGAGGGCGCCATCATGCGCCTGGGCGACGCGCGCGCGCAGGTGCATATCCAGGTCATCCCCACCGGCTCGCTCGCGCTCGATCTCGCGCTGGGCGTTGGCGGCGTGCCGCGCGGGCGGGTGGTCGAGATTTTCGGCCCCGAGTCCTCGGGCAAGACGACGTTGATGCTCCACATCATTGCCAACGCGCAGAAGTCCGGCGGGCTGGCGGCGTTCATTGACGCCGAGCACGCGCTCGATCCCGGCTACGCGAAGAAGCTGGGCGTGAATCTCGACGACCTGCTGGTCTCGCAGCCCGACTCGGGCGAGGAGGCGCTGACGATTTGCGAAACGCTCGCGCGTTCCAACGCGCTGGACGTGATCGTGATTGATTCCGTCGCCGCGCTGGTGCCCAAGGCGGAACTCGAGGGCGAGATGGGCATGGCGACCATGGGCATGCAGGCGCGGCTCATGAGCCAGGCGCTGCGCAAGCTCACCGCGCTGCTCGCCAAGTCCAAGACCACCTGCATTTTCACCAACCAACTCCGCGAGAAAGTTGGCGTGATGTTCGGCAATCCCGAGACGACGCCCGGCGGGAAGGCGCTGAAATTTTACGCCAGCGTGCGCCTGGACATCCGCCGCAAGGACGCCCTCAAGGACTCCGCCGGCGCCGTGCTGGGCCACCATGTGAAGGTGAAGGTGGTGAAGAACAAGGTCGCCCCGCCGTTCTGCGAGGCGGAGTTCGACATCATCTTCAACCACGGCATCAACAAGGAAGGCAGCATCCTCGACGTGGGCATTGGCTGCGGCGCGGTGGACAAGAAGGGCGCCTGGCTCCAGTTCAACGGCGACCTGATCGGGCAGGGCAAGGACGCCTCGGTGGCCGCGCTCCGGGACAAGCCGGAACTGGCGGGAAAAATCGTCGAGGCGATTCTCGCCAAGCGCAACGCGACCGCGGCGGCTCCGGCCGCGTGACGGTGGCCGGCCCGCGCTGGCCGGAAAATTCCGCCATCGGAAACACCGGCTAACCCGATTCGGGCGTGCCGCAAGCCATCCCCAATCCACAAAAAAAGAAGGCGCTCTTGCGAGCGCCTTCGAGAGTTTTGACGACGGACTTCAGCCGCTCAGGGGAGGGCCAGACCGTTGGTGGTCGCCTGGTTCGCGCAGAGGTTGGTGATGCCGTAGGCGAGGGTCGCGTTGTTGTTCACGACCTGTTGCACGCTGCCGTCCACCAGGGCGATGTCGCCCTGACCGACGTGCATCGCGGCACCGAAACTCACCGCAATGCCGTGAACGCTCGCGGGTCCACACTGCCAGACGGTCGCGGCGGTGGTGGTGGTGGGCGCTTGGTTTGTGCCGTTGTTGCCCTGCGCGACCGCGCCGGCTCCGAGGACGCGGTCACCCGACAACCAGAGGTTCGGCCAGGCTTCGTCCAAATTCACGGACGCGAAGTAGGAGATGTTGGCGTTGCGGAGGCTGCTCTGCCAGGTGTTGTTGGCCACGTAGGCCGTCCGGGTGTCGGAAGCGCAGACCAGAACTTTGGGGGTGGTCAACGACAGATACAACGCATCGAAGAACGCGTAGGCGTTGTAGTTGTTCGCGTAAAGCGCCGAGTTGAAGGAAAAGTTGGCGTTGCGCTGGGGAAGGTATTTCCCGTCGTTGTCCGTGGAATCCATCTTGGCGGCCAGACCGACCTGCTTGAGGTTGCTGGTGCACTTGATGCGTTGAGCGCGGGCCTTGGCCTTGGCGAGGGCGGGCAACAGGAGGCTGGCGAGAATCGCGATGATCGCGATGACGACCAGCAGTTCGATGAGGGTGAATGCTTTGGTTTGCTTGAGTTGTTTCATAGGTGTTTGGAGTTGGAGTGGCGAGACGGTAATTAAACGATTTTTGGTGTCAAACTTTATGTCGGTTTCCTTTAGCACCACCGATGCCATGTGCGAAATGTGCGGAATTGCTGGGTTTTTGTCAGGGGCCATCGGCGTTGCGTGGTGATCCTCACGCACTCGGCGTGAACTTCCCGCACTGGGCGCCGCTGTTCATCGGCCGTCGTGGAGTGTGGGCGGCAGGTTTCCGGTGGCATCAAAGGCCAGCGGCCGCGGTTCGCCCAGCACCTCGAGATCGGCGCGTGCGCGCGCGGCTTCGAGATACGCCTCGGAACATTCCACCTCCACGATGTCGAGCGTGTTTCGAATCCACAGCAGTTTTGCGCGCGGCGGCTCCACGAGGCCGATCGTGCCCAGCGCCACGGTGAGCGTCTCGCGGTCGGTGTCGTAATGCGGCGGGATCATGCCCACGGCGGGATTGCCGGCGGTGTTGACGTTGATCCACGTGCTGCGCTGATCCATCGCCTTCACCACGCGCGTGAGGCAGAACTCGGAGTAACCCAGGCCGGTGGCGTTGCCGTGCGTCTGCTCGGTGAGGCCGCGGACAATGATGCGCTTGATCTTCGGGAACTCCTCCGGCGCGGCCTGGTGCAACTGGAGTTTGCGCCCGACGACGTTGCTGTCCATGCCGCACCCGCTGATCTCCTTGCCGATCTCGTCCACGAGCAGAATGTCCGCGTGATCAAACGGCAGCCGCGGCAGCCAGCGGCGCGCGAGGGCGAGGAGCTGTTTCTCCTGCTCCTCGAGTTCGTGCGGCAGCACGCCGCGGATCAACGCCGTTTCCTCGTGCGCATTTTCCACGATCCCGAGCGCGGCGAGCACGCGGCCCTTGTCCATCACGCGCGTCGCGACGCTGCGCGCAATCTGGTCGAAGGAAAAATCCGCGAACGCCCGGTGATACGCGTGCGCGCCCGCGTGCTTGCCCAGGCCGATGAGCATCATCTTCATCAGGCCGCTTTGCAGTTCGCCGGTGAGCCGCGTGTGCGGCTTCACGCGGCCGACGACGAGCACGTGGTTCGCGTCCGCCGCGTCGCGCGCGAAATGCACCGGGATGCCCTCGGGCGTGCGGTCGAGGATGACGGTCTCCATGTTGCACCGCACCGGACAGCCGCAGAATTCCTCCGTGATGCCGTAGTCCGTGAGGATGCGCCGCTGGCCCTCGGGCGTGCCGCCGCCGTGGCTGCCCATCGCGGCGACGATGAACGGCTGCGCGCCGAGACTTTTGAAATGATCCACCGCCGCCCTGATGATGAGGTGGATGTTTGCGATGCCGCGGCTGCCGGCGGTGATGGCCACGGTCTGGCCGGGCCGGACGCGCTCGCGGAGATTGAGCCGCTCCAGTTCGCGGCGCACCTCGGCCGTCACGTCGGCGACGCGCTGGCGCTCAAACGTCTGCCGGACGCGGAAGATGCGCGGGAAAATCATGGCCGCAGGCTACCAAACGCGTCCGACCGGCGGAAGCCTGTTCCTCTGCGTGGAGAACCAGTCTGGCCCGCGATGGACTCCAATCGCCGGCGATTCATTTCACGAACCTCACGCGTGCCAAGTGGCGCTTGCTTCCGGCGCGAACGCTCTGGTAGCGTGCCGCCCGCTGTGGTTGGCGCGAAGTCCGCGCCGCTCGCGGCGAACCGGTGGCCCACGTGGCGGAATTGGCAGACGCGCTAGATTCAGGTTCTAGTGAGTAACATCATACAGGTTCAAGTCCTGTCGTGGGCACCACTCCCTTCGGGAGAATTTCCAAGGTCAAAGCTCCAAGGTCCAGACCGCCGCGCGACGCGTGTCACCACTTCACGGCGATCGGCAGTTTCGCGCCGAAGCGGTTCTTGTAAAAAAGCTGGCCCTGTTTGACCGGGTGCTCGTGGATCAGCTTGGTGATCTTCACGTCGTAGCAGCAATACTCGGCGATCTCCATCAGCTTGCCCTCCTTGAACCACCGGATCGCCTGCAGTCCCTCGGCGGTCTTGTTGATTCCGAACGTCGCCTCGGCGATCGCGTCCATCGGCAGCCGGTGCGTCAAAACTTTTTGCACCTCCACGAGCATGTCGAGCGTCGGCACCTGCGTCAGGTCCTTGATCGTCGCGTAGCCGTGCAGCACCTCGTAGTCGAAGCGGAGAATGTTGTAGCCGACCACGAGATCCGCGCGCCACAGCTCCTCGATGAGTTGCTCGACCTCGCGCTCGCCGTAAATCCGATAGCCCCCGCGCGCCGTGCTGTAGGTCACGCCCACGCTCATGCGCATATCGCGGATTTTGTCCCAGCCGCCCACCTCGTCGGCGGACTTCTGGGTTTCGAGGTCAAAGTAAACGATGTTCTTCATGCGCGGAGCAGCGGCGGACACTAGCGGCGCCGCGCGGCGAGGGGAACGAAAAGTTGTCCCCACCCCGCCGGAAAAAGGAATTGTCGCCCGCGTGCTTTCCCGCCAATCTCCGCGCCCTTATGCAGCAGGTAAATCTTGGCATCATCGGCGGCGGCACCGTGGGCAGCGGCGTTTTCCACGCGCTCCAGCGCAACGGCGGCCTGCTCGCCTCGCGCATCGGCGTGAAGGTCGCCGTGCGCAAGGTCGCGGTGAAGGCGTTTGACGAGCCGCGCCCGTATCCAATCCCGCAGAACCTGCTCACCACCGACTGGCAGAGCGTGGTGAATGATCCGCAGGTGGACGTCATCGCCGAGCTGGCCGGCGGCACGACCATTGCGCGCACGATGATCCTCACCGCGCTCAAGCTCGGCAAACCCGTGGTCACCGCGAACAAGGCGCTCCTCTCCGCCCACGGCGAGGAACTTTTCGAGGCGGCGCAAAATCACGGCACGAATCTTTACTACGAGGCCAGCGTGTGCGGCGGCATCCCGATCATCAAGTCGCTGCGCGAGGGCTTCGTCGGCAATCGCATCACGGCGCTCTACGGCATCGTCAACGGCACCTGCAATTACATCCTCACGCGCATGAAGCAGGAGGGCGCGGACTTCTCCGCCGTGCTCGCCGACGCGCAGAAGCAGGGCTACGCCGAGACGCCGCCGGACCTCGACATTGACGGCTGGGACTCGCAGCACAAGATCGGCATCCTCGCCTCGCTCGCGCACGGCTTCTGGGTGAATCCCAAACGCATCCATGTCGAGGGCATCCGCAACCTCACCGCGCTCGACATCCAGTTCGCGGAGAAAATGGGCTACACCATCAAGCTGCTCGGCATCGTCAAGAAGGCGGAGAAATCCGCGCGCGTTCAAGTGTCGGTCTATCCCGCGCTGATTCCGAACGCGCACGTGCTCTCCAGCGTGAGCGGCGTGTTCAACGCCTGCTTCGTGCGCGGCGACGTGGTGGGCGACACGCTTTTCTACGGCCGCGGCGCGGGCAAGGACGCCACGGCCAGCGCGGTGTTGAGCGATCTCGCGGACGCCGCGCTGGATTTGAAAGGCGGAACCAAACGCCGCGTGCCCCCGTTCGTCCCGCATGACCGCGAAGGCGCGGTGATGCCGATGGACGAAGTCGTCTCGCGCTATTTTGTGCGGCTCATGGTCGTGGACAAGCCGGGCGTGTTCGCGAAAATCGCGGCCATCCTGGCGAAGGCGAAGATCGGCATCTCGTCCATCAACCAGCCCGAGGGCCACGAGGGCGAAACCGTGCCGGTCATCCTGATGATCCACGACGCGCCCAATGCCGCGATGAAGAAGGCGCTCGCGAAAATCGCGCAACTCGGCGTGGTCAAGGGCGAGCCGGTGATGATTCGCGTGGAAAACTTCGAGTGAGATGAGCCAACTCGTTTTCCGCTCCACCAACGGTCAGTCGCCCGCAGTCAGCCTGCGCGAGGCGCTGCTTGCCGGCCAGGCGCCGGACCGCGGGCTGTATTTTCCGGAAAAATTTCCAAAGCTCACGCCCGACGAGATCGCCGCGTTCGCGCAACTGCCGTATCGCGAAGTCGCCTTCCGCGTGCTCCGCAAATTCACCGAGGGCATCATTCCCGATGACGCGCTCCGCGCCATGTGCCGCAAGGCTTACGACTTCGGCGTGCCGGTGGAGGTCATCCATCACCGCGTCTATCTGATGCGGCTGGATCAGGGGCCGACGGCATCATTCAAGGATTTTGCGGCGCAAATGATGGCGCAGATGTTCGGGCGCTTCATGCAGGAAGACGGTCGGCAGATCACCGTCCTCACCGCGACGAGCGGCGACACCGGCGCGGCGGTCGCGCACGCGTTTCACAAAGTTCCCGGCGCGCGCGTCATCGTCCTGTTTCCGGTTGATGAAGTGAGCATGAGCCAGCGCAAGCTGATGACCACGCTCAAGGACAATATCCGCACCGTGGCGGTTGACGGTAAGTTCGACGACTGCCAGGCGATGGCAAAACGCGCCTTCGCCGATCCCGCGCTGGCGCACATCAATCTTTCCTCCGCGAACTCGATCAACATCGGCCGGCTCTTGCCGCAGAGCGTCTATTACTTCTACGCCGCGTCGCGCGTCGCCAAGCCGGGCGAGCCGATCGTGTTCTCGGTGCCGAGCGGCAACTTCGGCGACATGATGGGTGCGGTCGTGGCGCGCGAAATGGGTTTGCCGGTGAAAAAAATCATCGCGCCCGTCAACGACAACGACTCGTTCCCGAAATACCTCGCCAGCGGCGTATATCAGAAAATTTCTCCGTCGCGCAACTCCGTCTCGAACGCCATGAACGTCGGCCATCCGAGCAATCTCGCGCGGCTCGTGGCCGTTTACGGCGGGCAGATGGACGAGACCGGCAAGATTCACAAGCAGCCCGACCTTGCCGCGATGCGACGCGACATTTTTTCCAGCTCGATCTCCGACGAACGCACGCGCGCATCGCTGCGGGATTTTTGGAGCCAATACCAAATCCTGCTTGAGCCGCATGGCGTCGTGGCGTGGCAGGGCTTCCTCGACTGGCTGGCGGCGGAGCCGGGCAGCGACGCGCCTGCGGTGATTGTGGAGACCGCGAATCCAGCGAAGTTCCCCGAAGAAGTCGAGAAGGTGGTCGGCTGGCCGCCGGATGTTCCGGCTTCCATGACCGCCGCGATTGCTCTGCCCGAGGATTACGACCGTATAGGCCCGGACTACGAGAAATTCCGCGACTACTTGCTTCAACATCACGTGGACCAGCCGACCGCAAAAGAGGTTGGCGGCTGAGGCAAGCCGCTTAAACTCCTTTTCAACTCATGGCTCTCATCGTTCAAAAATACGGCGGCACCTCGGTGGGCAACCCCGACCGCATCAAGAACGTCGCCCGGCGCGTCGCCGAGTATCGCAAGCGCGGCGATCAGGTCGTCGTCGTAGTCTCTGCGATGAGCGGCGTGACCGATGCCCTCATCAAGCTCGCCAAGGAAATCATGCCGCTGCCCCCCGAGCGCGAGATGGACATGCTCCTCGCCACCGGCGAACAGCAGACCATCGCTCTCACCGCGATGGCGCTCGAAGCCTCCGGCGTCCGCGCCGCGTCGCTCACCGGCGCGCAGGCTGGCATCACCACCGACGGCGTTCACACCAAGGCGAAAATCCAGAATATCACGCCGCAAAAAGTCCACGCGCTGCTCGACGCGGGCAACGTCGTCATCGTCGCCGGCTTTCAGGGTGAGACTGCCGACGGCCGCATCACCACGCTCGGCCGCGGCGGCTCCGACCTCACGGCCATCGCGCTCGCCGCCGCGCTCAAGGCCGACCTCTGCCAGATTTACACCGACGTGGATGGCGTTTACACCACCGACCCGCGCATCGTGTCCAACGCGCGCAAGCTCGCCGAGATTTCCTACGACGAACTGCTCGAACTCGCCGGCAGCGGCGCGAAGGTGATGCAGTTGCGCTCGGTGGAGTTTGCCAAAAAGTTTGGCGTGGTGTTTGAAGTCCGGTCCAGCTTGAACGACAACCCAGGAACGATTGTGAAAGAAGAAACCCGCAGCATGGAAGACATCGTCGTGCGCGGCGTCGCGCTCGACAAGAACCAGGCCAAGCTCACCGTCGTCGGCGTGCCCGACAAACCGGGCCAGGCCGCGCGCATCTTCAACTCGCTCGCCGACGCCGCGATCAGCGTGGACATGATCGTGCAGAACGTCAGCCACGGCACTGCGATGACCGACATCTCGTTCACCGTGGACAAACCTGACTTGCTTAAGGCGCAGAAAGTCATTGAGGGATTGAAGGCCGAGTCCGGCTACCGCGAACTCTCGGTGGATGAAAAAATCGCCAAACTCTCCATCGTCGGTGTCGGCATGAAAAGCCACAGCGGTGTGGCGGCGAAGATGTTCGAGACGCTGGCCAGGGCCGGCGTGAACATCGGCATGATCTCGACGAGCGAGATCAAAATTTCAGTCATCGTTGACCTCGCGCGGGGCGAAGAAGCCACGCGCGCTGTGCACAAGGCGTTCATCAGCTGAACCAACATGCTTCAGGCGTCCCGTCGGAAGTTCCATTCGTTCACGTTGCCGCAAAATCAGAACTGCCGAGGGACGCCGGCAGCACGTTGCTCACTTCGCCTCCACTTTCTTCTTCAACTCGTCCAAGTCCTTCTTCAACTCACGATTCGACTTCTGCAAGTCCAGCACTTCGTTCCGCAAAGTCTTCAAGTCCGCACTCGTCTTCTGCGCCTCGCGGATGGCAGTGATGGCCTTCTCAGCGGCTTGACGCTCCGGGCTGTCTTTGGCCGCGTTCG